>JACPKG010000016.1 GCA_016187175.1 Candidatus Saccharimonadota bacterium | reverse complement strand
CTCTTTTTCTGTCGGTTCATTCGTAGCGGACACATTCCAGGGCGTATCACTATCAGTAAGGTCTTTGCAGATATAAAAAACCCCTTGTTCGTCCAAGCGGACAATCAAGTCTAGCGACCTTGGGTCTTTTTCGCCCGCATACATTTTATCTTGAACACGGATAGGAGTTTCAAAGGGCATACCAACTATCCAACTGGCATGCTCTAGCAATGAGGCGTGTGCGCCTTCAACTTTTTGAGTCAATTCAGCCACGCTTAACTCTGGTTTAGCTCCTGTTTCTCCAGCCATTAGTCTAAGTTTAATTTAGCAACCTAATAACAGCAACCATAAGCAAAATCAAAAAAACCCCCATAATTGAGAGGTTTTAAGCATAAACAAAATGGTAGCGGGGGCAGGATTTGCACCCGAAGAGTGCCAGTGGCACTCTGAGTTCACGCTAGAATAACATCTGTTAAGATCTACTAACTTAAGCTGTAAAGACTCTGCTATTCACGGACGGTTAGGTGCAGCCTGCCCCTCCATGAAAAACACCCGACCTGGCGTCGGGCGCTTTTCATGGTAGCGGGGGCAGGATTTGCACCTGCGACCTCGTGGTTATGAGCCACGCGAGCTACTACTGCTCCACCCCGCGATAAAGTTTGCCTGCAAACTTTATCGTCCCGAGCTTGTCGAGGGACGGCAAAGAAGGTGGCAAGGAAATGCCAAATTAGGCTTATAAAATACTAGCAAACAGGGGTAGAAATGTCAATCTTGGCGGAGTTGGCGGCCTAGTAGGAAATTACGCCAGGCTTCAAAGTTTTTGGCGTATCCGGAGCGTTTGTCTTCCTGGCTGGCAAACTCGGTTTTAGGAACCAGGCTTTGATCAACGTATTTCAGAGCCGCGTCTTTGGATATCAGCATAACTTGTTCACCGGGAGCGGCCAGGCCAAGGTCTTGTCGGGCGGCCAGTTCTAAATACTGATCAGTCTGTAAGTATTTGTTCTGCAGGTCGGTATTTTGGTTCTGCAGTTTAAGAACTTCGTTTTGTTGCTTTAGGGTTGAGATTTGTTTTTGCAATTCATAATTAGTCTGGACCGTCTTGACTGCGCTCCATGAAATCGCCAGTACCACAATCAAAAAAATATAAAGGCCGATGTTTCGCGGATCGGTAAGTTGTTTTACGCGTCTATGATTCCAAAGGTTTTTTACTCTTTGCAGCACCCCCTAATTATATCTCATACATCTGTTATACTTGGGTTTATACTGTTCTTTTACCAATTTTACAAGGTCGTGCGTAGCAGAACTTGTAAAATTGAAGAGGAGTCCGCCTAGGCGGACGACGAGGGGCGGTAGCTCAGTGGTTAGAGCAGTCGGCTCATAACCGATTGGCCGCAGGTTCGAATCCTGCCCGCCCCGCCAAGATTGATTTCGATTGCTGATATGTAACAAATGTAGTGGTTCTCTAGGTGTTAGAGCCACTTTTCTATCACTTAAAGTCCAGTTCAAACCTAAATACTTCATAAGTTCACGCCGTTCTGTATCCTCAGCTTGTTCAAAGACTACACCTAGGTTAGTAACACTTGAAAATACCTCCGTTGCTAGTTCTAGCCAGCGTTCGGCGTCTTGATAAGAACTTTCAAGCAGTTGCGTAGTTCTAGCCAGCACCGCCCGATGGCGATTACTACGGCTCTTATATCTTTCATCTTCGATAACGCCTGTTTCAAGCTTTTCATCAAGCACCTCAAGTGCTTTTTTTGCGTCTCTACGGTCTTTTTCCCATATTTCACGGTATCGTTGCTGATTTTTTATGTGGCTGTCAAAAAGCCCCTCAATTAACCGCAGGCAAGTCTTACCGTCTTCTTCACTTATTTCGAACTCTGACATTTTGGACTTGATCGCTTCTTCCAATTCTTTAGCAGAGATCTGAGACTCAGTGCACTTAACTGTCTTGCTCTTTTTGGTGCAGGTATAAAACTCATAATATGCTTCTGAGCCATTGGATAGGGTTTTTGGCTTAGTATAGGCTGTTATGTTGAAATTGCATGTGCCACAAAGCAGTAGGCCCTTATAAGGATATGATCGTCCTGCTGTGGTATGGGGTACATTACGCTTATGCGCCCAGCCCATAACTTGTTGCACTTTATTATAAATCTCAATACTAATCAGGGGCTCATATGCTCCTTGATGATACTCGGGGCTACCATACTTAAAAACGCCTGTATAAACTCTGTTTTTCAAAATGCCAACCACAGTTTGTTTCGCTAGAGGCAAGCCATTTTTGGACCGCAAACCTAGCTTTTCTGTCTCAAGCCAAATATCGTGAAGTGTATAGCATTCGCTGGCAGCTTTTTGAAAAAGCCTAATAATTTTTTGTGCGTTTTCTTGATGAGGCACTATGTTACGATGGCCTGGACTTATAATAGCGTTGTAATACCCGAGCGGTGCAGGACCAGGATATTCACCATGATTGCGCTTTTGCTCAAAACTTTCTTTCACTTGGACGCTCAGGTCATCATTATTCTTTTTAGCAAACGCAAGTTCTATAGCTAAGAATGCCTTATCATCTGGGGTGTTGCGGTAGGTTCTAGTGGGTGTATGTATAGCTAATAAAGAACCTTGGTCTAGCATGTAGATGATCCTACCTGCATCTATGGGATTGCGGCTTAATCGGCTAAGTTGCCACACGGCTATATATCTAGCTTCGCCTTTTTCGATGCGTTCTAACATATCATTGAATATCGGACGACCTAAGTACCTGGCCGACCTTTCTTCTGGCGGTAAATGGATAGCTACATAGTTATTATCTGTAATGATTTGCCGAACTTGCTGATCTTGTTTTTCAAGCGAATACGCCTGTCTATCCTCTCGGTCTTGTGAGCGTCTAAGATAAACAAAGCATTTAGACTTGGGAAAGCTAGAGCTCATCAGATATCCTCCGTTGAGCAACGCTTTCCAGACCGTTGTCAACGGAAGGTATCTGATCTGGAAAGCTACTATTCATATCTTTACTATAACCTTTACCCCTATCCCATTCCAGAGATCGCCCATACTTAATACGGTACTGAATATCGGTTATTAGGACTAAGAAGTTGAACAGTGTTTGTGTGTTAGTATTTAAAGCCTCAAGACTGTTTCTATTTTTTGGTAGCATGGCCACTTTTGCCAGCGCCATTAGGAAATATTATTTCTGCTCCTGTGTGGGTTAAACATAAAAAGCAGCCTTCCTCGGCACTTTGCCGAATTAGACCGCTTATGCAGTTCTGTTTAATAAGTTGTAACTACATTATAGCATTTTTTGAACCTTTTTCGTTGCTTCTTTTGCTCTAGCGAACTATGCTATATCTGTCGAGACTAGCAGCGGTTTTTTATACCTATCGAGGTAGCTTGCGCCAAGAAATGGGCAACTTTCCTCGAACGCAATTGGCGCAAGCTGTTGCTGGTCTCGACAACCTAGAGGGAGGTTGTCCTTTATGAGTAAAGCAGCGTTGGATCAACAAAACTATGAGCGATGGTGGCACCGCTTCTTGAAGGTGGCATATGTCTTTGCTTACCTAGCATTGGCCTTAATAACTTGGGCAATATATTCAAGCGGCAATCAAACCTATTCATCAGTCGATTTACAAAAAAGTCAAATAATATGTGCTGACGGCCATAGCTATTCGTTTAGTGGTTTGGGGATTATCGGGTTAAGCTATTCCCAATCCTCGACCAGTCTTTATTCGTCAGATGAAACTAAGGCGAAGAACGCCTGTAATTCTGCATTATCAAATCCTAATCTAAATCAATTCATTCAGTCTGCTCGAGACAACGGCTACAGTGACGCTGAAATCAATGAATACATACAGTCTAAGAGCCAGCCCTATCGAACTCAATTTGTCTTTCAGACTCTAAAGAACTCTGCCAACCCGACCAAGGACGCACTAATTGTGGCTGGGATAGGTATTGCAGCCATTGAAATAGTAAAGGCTGTCCTTGTCTACATAGTTCGTGGTCGTAGACTAAATTGGCTCTGATCGACTAGACTAGCTCATTGAGGTTGTTTTGCCTGGCCGTCATATCCTCTAGGGTAGCGTTCTGGCCGATAAATTACGATACCAGCACTATAATCTCTCTCATCAAGCATTTTTGGGCTAAACACATTTTTTTCAAGCCGCTCTAGTGCAAACTCTGCCTTCGTAGCTAGAAGTCTTTTGCGGATCCATTCCGCTTTTGCTCTCTGTATTGACTCCGCAAATTTAGTATCAGATTGTCGCCACCTAATTATCGTGTCTTCATCACGGCCTATGTACATCGCTGCATATTTTTGTACAGGCACATCTTGAAAATACTTAATGTAAAACTCTTTTAGCTGAGTTATTTTTGAGGTCATTTTATCTTTTCAGCGAGGAACTTGTATATTTTCTCAAAGCGGTTTGTAGTTGTCTTGGAAAGTTTAATTTTCTTCTTTTGGAAGAGAAGATTTTTAATTGCTTCATTAAACTTAGCTTTAGAAAACTGTTTTGCTTGAGGATCTAGAGTCTTAATAACCAGTAAAGCGTCTGTATCGGAGAATAGTTTCTCTGTCTCCACTCCTTTAAAAGAAGCGGAAACATCTTGAAGCCCGTATATTTTGCCATCGACAAAGTCACCAATTTCTTGAGCGTATTTCTTAATGGCACTTTTACCTGCGGGATCAGAGTCCAGTAGCACAAGATAGTTTTTACCCCAAGCCTCATAAAGCCTAATTACTCTATCATTTTGTCCGCACCCATTACCTGGATATAAATTGGGTGCATTTTTACCAATGCCCATAATCTCATTCATATATTTGAATGTATAGAAATCATGCTTGCCCTCAACGATCACTATATTTGGCACTAACTCGAGTTCACTTGGTTTATAGTCCAAACTGTCTAAAATAGGCTGAAAATAAGAAGTTTGATTTGGGTGAGCAGCCACAAAACGCTTATAGGAGGTCAGTTTAACTTTTGTATCTTTTTTGTCGGCAGACATGCCAGACTGTTCATAATCAATTGCTGTGTTCTGAACTATAGAAGCTGTCTCAAGCCATTCGGATCGGACTAAATGGTGGCTATGTGTTGAAAAAATTAACTTGGCTGGGTTTTTCTGACTAGTTAATTTTTCAAATACATGGGTTAACTTTTGTTGTGCAGTTGAGTGAAGGTTTGATGCAGGCTCATCGAGCAAGAAAAGGGTTTCGCCTGGATCTGTCATTCTACTTAATCTGAATTTTGTAAAAAGGAGAAAGGCGAAGAACCATTTGAAACCGAGGCTTCTTTCGGCGATCTCAAACAAATTAGTTCCGTCTTTGAGCTTAAACTGAAGATAATGCACAGGTCGATTACGGACTTCCTTTTTAGCTGGAGTGGCAGGTGTATCTCCAGAAGCAGGCACGGCAGGAGAGACCTCGACTTCTTCTTCGATCTGATCTATACCATCAACTATAGATATTTCTTTACCCTGCCAATCATCATCAAAAATGTCTCCCCATGAGTCAATAATCTCAGTTGTTATAGCGTTCCCCATAAGATTGATGGTTTGATTTAATGCACTTTTACTTTCGTCTGTGCCAGTCTGCAATCGCTTAAGTACATTCTCTTTAAGGTCAAGAGTTTCATCTATTGAGTGAAGTATATCTTGGACAACCTGTCTATATATATCCTGTCCTTTCGGTTCTTTTGCGAAACTCTCAAGGTATATTTTGAGAGGGAAGTCAAATAAGAAGTTTTGATAATAAATCATGGTTGGGCAAAGATTTTTGTGTATATAATTACCAATTTTTTCATATTTCTGATCTGTTAGGGATAGAGTTTGAAATTTTTTGTCTTTTGCTCTTAGTGCTTGTCCAACTATCTTAAAACCATAGCTAAACGACGACCCTGTGTAAGTAGAGGCTTTGAAGTGATATCTCTTACTTATAACTATCTCTTTTATCTTATAAGCAGGATTGATACGGAAGTAGGCTTGTTCTGCGGCAAATTTTTTGATTTTCTTTTCGTCCTCGTCATCAAGAACCATTGATGCTGAAGTTAAAATATCTCCACTGAAGTTGTGGCCGTACTTCTTTGGGATTAACTGAAAGCGTTTCGACTCTGGTAGTTCGTCTCTCTGAAAGAAGTAAATGCCATCTAAAACTGTGGTTTTACCACTCTCATTAAGCCCCACCAATGTTAGAACATTACCGCCCTCATAAGCATCTAAAACGACATCAACGCTGTCTATGCCTTTATAGTTTTCAATATGAAACTTTGTAAACCTCATCATGTCAATCTTACTCCGTCAGTGTAGCTTGGTACAAGTAATAGAGGCTTGCTTGATACAATGTAGTTCCAGACCTGTTCAGTTAAGGACCACCAAAGTTCGTTCTTTCAAACCAGCGACCCTAAAGAACTCATTCAGATATCCTATATCAACTCCAGTTTTTGGAACTCATCACGAAGATCAGGATCAGGATAGTGTTGCAAATAAGTCCCTGCGTCCATCCCTTTAGAGTTTATTGCATCAAGATATTGCTGCCGGCGAGCCCAAGCCTGCCGAGCCTCGCTGTAGCCACCGTATCCATTGACATGCACAAAACGATTAATAAAGTCATGTTGTTCGTCTACACTTGGACTGCTGGATTCAGGCTTCAATGTCAAGCCATTCTTTTAGGATTTAAGGGCTTGTTTAATACGCTCGGCCGGTGGCAGTTCTTGATCAACTTTTTTCAAAGCTTCGGCAGCGTCGGCAACCGAGTAACCCAGAGCTACTAACCCCTGGAGAGCTTCATCACTGGGGTCGGCTGACGTAGTTAGGAATTCCGTGGCATCTTGGCTGGCTGTTAGCCCGACTTTGTCTTTAAGGTCGACCACTACCCGCTCGGCGGCCCGTTTGCCTACACCCTTTGATTGAGATAGGAATTTTATGTCGCCAGCGGCGATTGCTTGCCGAACGCGTGAAAGCGACGCCACACTTAAAATCGCCAAGGCCATTTTTGGTCCTACGCCCTTAACACTTAGTAATTGCTCAAAGAGTTGCTTAGCCTCAAGGTTGCGAAAACCGAATAAATCGTGTGCGTTGTCGCGAATACTCTCGTAGATATAAAGTTTGGCTTTTTCACCATTATGTAGCGCGCCAAAATCTTCAAAAGGAACCAGCACTCCATAACCTACCCCGCCGCAGTCAATAACAACAACCTCGCCAATTTTCTCGGCCACCTTGCCTTCCAGCTTCGAAATCATATTTTAATTATCGCACAAGGCGAGGGCTTCTATATCTTGGATGTCATGGCGTGGGTTATGGCACAGGCCAAGGCATCCGCACAGTCGTCGGGCTTGGGAATTTCTTTAAGTCCCAACAACACCCGGACCATTTCCTGCATCTGTTTCTTGTCGGCTCGGCCGTAACCAGTTAAGGCCTGCTTAATTTGCAGCGGTGTATATTCGGCAATTTTTAGCCCGGCTTGTTTGCCGGCCACAATTGCCACTCCTCTGGCTTGGGCTACGGTCATCGCAGTAGTGACGTTCTGAGCAAAAAACAATTTTTCGACAGCCATTTCCGAAGGCTTGCAGGAAGCGATTATGTCGGTTAGCTCTTCAAAAATAATACCTAGCTGATCGGCATCACCCTCTTTGGTCGGCGTCCGGATAACGCCACCGTCAACCAACTTATACCTAAGGGTCGTACCCTTAGAGGAGTTATCGACGTCGATGACGCCAAAACCCAAAATCCCCGTCCCCGGATCAATGCCTATAATTCTCACTTTAAAAACTCAACTTTCCTGTCGCTCACGACGATAACCTGGCCGTCCTGTAACGGCCTACACGGTATTTTGTGTCTTTTAAAGTATGTTAGTGACCTATCGGCCTCGGCACCAAACCAGTCTGACTTATAATGCGGGACAACCATGAAAGGTACTAAATTAAGGCCCTCCCAAATCGTATCTTTGATTGGGTAATTCTTAGGTACTACATTTGGCTGAGGTCTGTCGCCATATTCGATGCCGTGCAGCGAAGGAGCTGCTACGCACGCCCCGGCGCTCCAACCGCCGTACATTATCTTGTCTTCTTTCAGTAATTTTTGAAAGACCTCATCCAGGCCACTGGCTTTCATCGCCCGACGCAAAATAAAAGTATTACCACCCGAAGACCAAAAAGACCCAAAATTACCTAACTTGTTAAGTAATTTATCCGGCTCCCCAAAATAATCACGTAGGTCCAGCTCCTCAAATTCAAAACCTGCTGCTTCAAACATTTTTTTCTTTTCCGGCGTACTAAAATTTCTTTCTTTTGGCGGTAAGTCATCTTGAGCATTCTTAATATAAGCTGCTTTTTTATTCTTCCCAGCCAACTTAGCCGCCACTTCCGGATAGTTGCCAAAGTCTTGTGATGATAAAAACAAGCGCATTTTTAGACCTTGATGTTTTCCGATATGTCGAAGTTGGTGTGAGTGGCGGTGACGTCATCCAAATCCTCCAGGGCGGTCATGAGGTTGACTATCTTGCGGGCGGTTTCGGGATCTTCGACTTTAAGCACGTTGTTTGGTACGTAACTTAACCCCGCTTCAACAATTTCAGCGTCCGCGGCTTTCATTGCCTCACGCACTTTGGCAAGGTCGCTCGGGGCAGTATAAATCACAGTCTCGCTGTTTTCTGACTCTTCATAAACGTCTTCGGCGCCGGCTTCGATAGCTTGCAGCTGCAATTCCTCGCCGGTTCCCTTAACTCTTATCATTCCCTTACGGCTGAATTGGAAGGCTACACTACCAGGTGCAGCCAGATGCCCGCCGTTTTTGGCGAAGGCCGAGCGAACTTCGGGATAGGTGCGGTTTTTGTTATCGGTTGCTATCTCTACCAAAATAGCTATACTGCCCGGGCCGTAGCCCTCGTACATGATTTCTTCTAACTGGGCGGCGGATTTATCGGCCGAGCGTTGGATAGAACGTTCGATATTGTTCATCGGCATATTGGCGGCTTTGGCTTTTTCAACAGCCATGGCCAGCGCCGAATTTTGGTTTGGGTCAGTGCCGCCACGCGCGGCTATGGCTATCTGGTTGCCAAGTTTAGTAAACAGAGCGCCGCGTTTAGCGTCGGTGGCTTCTTTCTGGCGCCTAATTGTTGCCCATTTACTATGTCCAGACATATCTGGTTTATTCTATCATATTCTAAGGTGTTAAGTATTGGCCTCAAGGTGTTATCATGTTATTGCTTTTTTATACTTTTTATGTCATATTGATTTGTAATCTTCAATTATGATCTTGAGGTTTTTTTATTGGGCATGAACAGATTTTTAAGAGAAAAATATCCCTGGCTACTAAGCGGATCCGGAGTCGCCTTGGCGCTTGCGGCTGGTTCATTAGCCGCGGCCAAACCAAAGTTCTTGTATCCAAAGGGTTCAGACTCCAGAGAGAGTCCTACACAATCTGACGAAATTGAGCTTAATAGATCCTTACAAAATCTCGATGAGTATGAAATTGCCGGTAAATGCCCTAGGAAACTACTCCCTCCAGAGATCAGTATTCACGCGGCTAATGTTGAAATACCCGGAATAGGGTCCGGCCAGGGCTTTAAAGCAAATATAGGTGGCAGCAATAACTGTCGAACTGGTGTTGCAGTATACATTTCCGCAACCAAAAACAGTAAAAATGAATTCACCCAAAATAACCGGGCTTTTGAAGCCATCGGTTCGAACGGTAGCGGTTACACTAGCGATCAAGGCGTTGTGTTAAATATACAACTTGAGCAGGGGACGCAAGAACGGCCAAGTAAATCTGAAACTGTCAAGGTCTTAGAAGTATCAAAAAAGGCCGGTAAATTCTGCGTAACACTTGTGGCAGAATATAATGATGGCTCCTCGCCAAAATCACGCCGCGCCTGCCGTTAACGCCCGGCGATAAAATCTTGTGTTAGTTCTGTTCTGTCAGCGGAGCTCTTTTTAACGCGGTGGTGCAAAATAACCACCAGGACTAAGGCCACAAGGTACAAGCTAAGCATTGCCATTAAGTTGATTGAAACCCGTTGGAAACTTTCAGGAATAGCCGCGAAGATTTTTACCATATCCAAGATGAAAGTCAGCAACATATTGGCCGGCCAGGTAAACCAGCCGGCCAGCGCTGGCAGTAACATACCGGCGGTGCCAGCAATCACGCCGAATAGCATGGTGAACGGAATTAGTGGCACAACGATGGCATTAGCCAGCAATCCAATTAAAGACAACTGGCCAAACGTGGCCATAATTAGCGGCAAGGTCATAACTTCCGCAGCCAGTGTTTCTAAAACTATCATGCCAAGTAATCTGGGTCGTTTTTTAAAAAATCGCTTGGCGGCCAGTGGCGCGATAATTAAAACGCCAAAAAAGGCCAGGAACGATAAGTACCAGCCCAAATCTCCCCAGATATAAAAAGGGTTGACTAAAGCGGTGATGGCGGCTGTGAAAGCCAAAATTAATATCGGCCGGATTTTGCGCCCATAATACCAGGCCCAAAGACTCAAGATCGATACAATCGCCGCCCGGACAATCGAGGCGGCAAAGCCGGTCATCAGGATAAAAACGCCAATCAAAGCCAGGCTGGCAAGTAGCCGCTGGTATTTAGAACCAAGTTTAAGTTTGGCCATGGCACGGACCAAAATAGTCAGATTATAGCCTGATACAGCCACAATGTGTACTAAGCCAACCATTACTAGTTGGTTTGTCAGTTCGCTGGGCAAGGTATTGCGTTGGCCAATCAGCAGACCCATTCCGAAGGATGAATTTGGTTCGGGTAGAGCCGTTTGCATACCAGCACTCAGTCGACGCGTAAAGTTATTGATCCAGCTACTGTCTAGCCCAGTACGTTTAAGCTGGGCGTAAGCAATGCGGGCCTGGTTGGATCCGCGCATTGGATAGAGTTTGCCACTAATTTGCACTCGGTCGCCGCGGTAAATCATTGGCTCGCCAAAACCGCTGACCTTAAAACTACCCGCCAACTCCTTGCCCTGCAGGGATTGTCCCTCTTGCAGGGACAATCCCTGCAAGAATCCCTGCAAGAGGTGGGCGTGGCCTGCCGTGAATTCCAGTTGGGAGCCGGCAGCATAAATCGCGTCGCTGGTAGCAGTTGCCTCGACCGTTACCTGCTGACCAGTTATTGCCTTGAGCTCGCCCAATTTTTGCATGTAAATACTGCCACGCCACAGGCCAAGGCTCAAGCCTAAAAATAAAATTAACAATAGACTGGCTAAATTTTTAGGCTTGAGCAGCAATAAGCCCGCCGCCAAGGCTATGGCGGACAAGCAAAATGCAATCGGTGATGAGGTCCAAACTGGCGGTTCAAGATTTATTTTTCGGGACAAGCCGAGACCGGCCAGAACAGCCAGACAGAAAAATAGAATCAAAGTTGTCCGCCGAAACCGTCTCATTTCGCCATAATGGCATATGAGAGACAAGAAGTTAATTGCTTGCGTTTTTTAAGTCACCGAGATACAAACCAGGGAGTTGATGAACTCGTTGATTTTTTTAGTCAAAAAAAGGATAATATCAGGGGTTAATTCAGCTCCGGAGCCGAATTATTAGCGCCATTAGCGCCCCGACAGTGTCGGGGCGCTGCGGGCCCATAGCTCAGCTGGTCAGAGCAGCGGCCTTTTAAGCCGCGTGTCGTGGGTTCGAATCCCACTGGGCCCTCCATTAAAAACGCCTGACCTTGTGTCAGGTTTTTTCAATGGATGTTTCAATGCGGGATTCGAACCCGTAGGGCGAGAACAGCCAGTGGCTGTTTGAGTTTACCTTTGAAGCTCAGTTAGAGCGAAGGCCAAACTAAAATTTGGCCAGACAAGAATAACTCGAATCCCACTGAGAGCGCAGATGTGCGCTCACACTACTGGCCTGTGCTCCGAAGCTTTAGCGAAGGACTGAGCCCTCCAAGCCTTGTGCTAATATAGCTTTATGAATGACCAACAACTGGAAGACTTAAAGCAGTTTATTGATACTCGGATTTCACAAGCCGAAGCTAGATTTGACGAAAATCTCGAAGAAAAACTAGAAGCTCTCAGAAAAGAAATGCTTGATGGTTTTATTGGAGTTGGCGAAGCGATAGAAGAAATTAACAAGCAGGTCGATGAACGATTAACGAAGCTTGAGCAGGAAACTGCCTAACAAATCTTCGTGGCCCTCCAAGCATAAGCCTTTTTACCCCCGTTATTTTAGTTTTTGTTGAGGATTTTACAATTAACTGCTCTAGATTAGACCTAGTGCAACTTCCGAACCAAATTCATTGTGCTTTTGCTTGCTAAAACTTGGTTTGAAAAATAAACTTAGTGTATGACAAATGGCGAGGCAAGGTCCGGCTCACACGACATTGTTTTTGACGAACAAGAATTAACAGGTATCACTAAGTTACTTGAGGAAGCATCGTCCACTCTAATATCTTGGGCTACATCTGAACAATCCGACAGTGTGCGCCGACAACAACTGAGAAGACAAGCATATTCTGAGGCCTGCAAGATTTTAGAGAGAATCTATCATCAGACACATAAGTATGGACTATACGTCAGGTTAAATATTCCTGAGGAACCGGAAGGAATTAGGACAAGACGGTTAGACAGAAATGCCTATGGTTTGATAGAGATATCGACCGGCGAGAAGCTCGAACCGGGTGAGTCATTGCTGCTAAAACATAAAAGTGAAACATGGAATGTACGCGTTCCGTATCCTGGAGAGCGGAATGTTTATTACGGTGATTTTCGGCGTACTTTAGAGGTAGCCGACATAGCCAGGATACTGGCTTCTGGTGGTAGCTTGGATTTAATTGATGAAGCCCAGGCAACCTCAGCTGAGAGTACTAATATGTAAATGCTGGCTAACCTGAATGGCAGTTGCTACAGCCTTCACGGTGGCCCTCCAAAGAATCAGCTCTTACTTTTCTATTCTATTTGTGGTGTCTGAACCGATTTTTGAGACCGCCGGACCAAATTAGAGACAGGCTGACAAGGGCGCCAATAACTATTACAACTGTCTGAATTTTTTGCAGGCTAGCCCACGTCCATGTATCAAAAATGTCGACGGTCGAAGTGCTTGCCAGGAAGGGCGCAGTGATCAAGGCCATGAGTCCGCCGGCGCAAGCGGCGGCAATCAAGTGCATCAAAAATTTGAATTGGTTAGACAAGGCTTTTCTGGTTAAAAGCATCGTCAAAAGCACCGGCCCGAATACCAGGATTAAATCAGTAAGCTGTAGATCAAGGCTGTTAATACCGGAATCGCTTAAAAAATTTTCCAGGTCGTTGCTGGCTAAACTAACCAGTACGTAGCCCACACAGACAGTCAGAAATGTCAAAGCGCCATTGCTTTTTAAGAAAAAGGTGCATAGAAGTGGCAGCACTACAATACTTAGCAAAATAATCTCTGCCATGCCTAGCAATAGACTTTCTCTGTGGCTGTCGTCAATAGCTTAACTTTTTGCATCTATTCCGACACCTGACACAAGAGCTTTGTATTACGCACTGTTCTACTGCGAAGCAGTACAGAAAGCTCGCCACTTGTCATATCAGCATTTTACCACTAGCGCCTTAAAGTTTTTTTGTAGCCAATATCGGCTGAGACAGTTTTTTAGTTTGGGCCTTTGATTTCAGTTCGATTTCGATTATTTTCTTGAAAATGCGCTGCCCGTCCCGATGGGCAGTATAGTGTTCGGGGTGAAACTGCAAACCGTACACCGGCCTGTCGCGATGTCTAAAGATTTCCACGCCAGTGGCACTGGCACACCAAGCTTCTAGCTCGTTTGGTAGATCAGTGATACGCCAGCGTTGTGAAGACCACACCCGGCCGGTGTTGTTTTCAAAAAAGTCAAATGGGGTTTGCCTGATGTTCCAGATTCTCTTTACGCCCTTAAACCGCTTGCCGCCGGGCAAGACGGACAGGCGGGCGCCGTACATATGGGCTATCAACTGGGCTGAATAACAAATACCAATAACGGGGACTTTGGCGCTACGGATAAATTCTTGTTCATGGGCTAGCAATTTATCACCGTGGTACTTAATGCTGTGTGTGCCATAAGCCCCGGATAGCACAATTAAGTCAAGACCTGGATTATGAAGATCAGGAGTGACATTCGGGTGTTGGACAATCGTAATTTCATGCCCCTCCAACAGCCCATTCAGCCGCTTTTTGTAGTGTGTACCATTATCAACGATTAAAATTTTCATTTATTGTTGGCTAAAAAGCTTAAACACCGACTTTATCTTTTTTAATCTTAGCTCCTACACTGCGCTCGACATATTCAATTATTTTATCAGCTATATCAATTTTGGTGGTGGCTTCGATACCGGTCAGCATCGGGAAAGCATTGACCTCCATGACCAGTGGTCCTCGCTTGGACCTCAAAATATCAACGCCAGCGATCGAAAGATGCATCAGTCTGGCAGCCCGCTTGGCAACACTTGCCTCTTTCTTGGTGAGAGTGACCGGCTCGCCCACGCCGCCCAGGTTAATGTTGGAGCGGAACTCATCCTCATCAAGCGTTTTGCGTTTCATGGCAGCAACAACTTGATCGTCAATAATAAAGACCCGTACATCTTGGCCATCGGCCTCTGCAATAAACTCCTGCACCAAGATGTTTACATCTTGAGTTAAGAATGCTTGGATAATCGAACGAGCCGCTTTTTTAGTTTCGGCCAGCACGACACCGACACCCAAACTGCCCCTGGCGACCTTGATAATTACGGGTGTGCCACCTACCAGCTCCAGCAGCCGTTCAACGTCTTTAGTTTCGCGCGCCACAACTGTTTTGGGAATATCTATATTATTGCGCGCCAGGAGCTGCATACTGCGCAGTTTATCGCGGGCCCGCAAAAAAGCCAGCGAGCCGGTAGTTGTAAAGACATTCATCATTTCGAACTGCCGGATAATCACGCTGCCGTAACTTTGGCTGGATATGGCTATCCGAGGAATCACGGCATCGAAGTGCGGTAAGGGCTTGCCATTGTAAAAAATCTGCGGTCTATTTTTTTCGACGTTGCAATAAACTTTCGTGTAATCGACAACCTGGGCTTTGTGACCCCTTTTTTTGGCAGCAGCAAGCAAGCGGTCAGCGTTATTCTTGCCTGTCGGCCGAGCCAAGATTGCTATATTCATAGAGTTTATCCTTGGTTATTTATAAGTGTTTAGGGCCTAAAAAACAAGACACCCGGAAATAACTTATCCTGGGGTGCTCATTTATCTAAATTTTAACATCTTTAAGTTATTATTACAAGGCTTTCCAGATAGAATTATTCTATCTTACGAGCTTTCAGTATCATCCGAGGGCTTATCGAGGTAAAATCTTCCATTTCATAGCCGCCCCACACTCTATCAAACTCCAAGCCTGCATCTTTTAATAGATGGATCATCTCGGCTAAGCTGTATACCCTTATTTCTCCTTTGTCCTGCTGGGGCTTGCCATTTTCACTCCAGGAATAAATCCAGCTACTCTTCATGGTTTTTGGATCAAAATCTAGCTGGAGCTGGCCTTTTTGTCCCGTGGGAAATAGCTTATCGCGGGTTAGCGTAAAAACTTGACGTTTCTCGTCATACCGTCCATTTGCAATGTATCTTCTCAATGTCCTGCCCAAGCTATTGAGGTCGATCAGCAAAATACCGCTCGGCTTGAGCGCCTTGGCAACTTTTCGTAATACCAGCTGATTATCTTCATCATCTGCAAAATAACCAAACGAGCTAAAGAAACTGATAACAGCATCGAACTCTGCCTCATAAGTAATTTCACGCATATCTTGTTGGACAAACTGGGCTGACACACCTTTTGCTTTGGCTTCTTTTTGTGCTAGTTCGATAAAGTCACGCGAGTAATCTAAGCCAGTGACCCTATAACCAAGTTCCGCTAAGGCAATCGTATGACGACCATGCCCACATCCAAGGTCCAGTAATTTAGCTCCCTTTTTAAGATTCAGAGTTTTTACAATGAAAGCGGTGTCTTTAGCTGTTTGCTCACTAGATATCCGTGCACTGGGGCGTGTTTTAAAGTAGCGGTTGGTATAGGCAGACTGCCACCATTCTTTCGAAGTCTTATCAGTCATGACTAGCCTCCCAAAAGCGCCACGCTACCTACAGCCCTTCTAACAAAATGATAGCCCAAAGCCGCGCCTATTACCTGGCTTTCAAGGTCTGGAAAGATAGCTTTTCTCAAATCCGCCTGCGTATGGCGGATCGCAGAACTTAACTCCATTTGTACGGCCGTAAATGCTTCCACTCTTTCTTGTTCTGCCAAAACAGCTTGGGCATAACCGCGCGTGGTGTACCATGGCGACTCAAAAACCTTTCTTTTAACAAGACCGTTCTTGTCCAGGATTGGTTGCCAGTTTTTAGTGCTAAAATCTAAAAACTTTTGGTTTATTCCTAATCTCAAGCCGAGATCTTTGGCAACTATGTCTAATTCATCCACCAGCGCCTTAGTGGCAGGTGACGGCTTGTCGCCTATACCTACAATTACCGCGAAGCCTTGTTTGTCTAAGAAATCCGCACCTTTAGCCCTAGACATTCCATGGAGAGAGAAAAAAGCGCGCATTTGCGGGTTGGATTCGATAACATTAGCAATATTACTCTTGAAGGGATGCGTATCGTCATTATTGGGGTCACCTGTTTGACGACCAATAGCAACTAGAACATAGCTGTTTGTTTCTTTGCCCACAACAATTGCCAATGAGCCCGTTCCAGCATCGTTTTCTTTTTCCTTTTTTGTTCCGTCGTCCTCAACTCTAATTTGCGTAGTCGCATGCTCGGCTGTTATAAGTGACAAAGCGCTATTGCCCAAGATTTCTAAGATATCGTTATCTTTTTGGGCTACACCTTCAATATAATCTGCCTCCGGACCGCCAATCAGTAATTCACCTGCTTCTAGCAGTTCATAGATTCGATATCTATCGGCAGTTATTTGTCTAGGCTGCCAAGCTATACTATTAGCCCGACGTCGCTTGTGGTACTCCTTGGCTACCTCTGGCTCAACTGTTAGGGGTACACTCCCTGGATCTCTGGGAATATTCATAATTACTATATATTATAACATAGCTCTTGTGGTTAGGCAATGCGAACGCTAGCTACCGGAGTGGGAGACGCGGGAATAGACTAACCAGATAAAAATAGCTAATACTATCACGATCATGATAAGCATTGGGATAAACCCAGCACTTAGCTCTGCGTTCTTCGAATATATCCGCTTGCGGCGGATAATCTCGGAGGCTAAGTGCTGGGTAAAGCCAGATTGGTTTGTATTTTTGGGAATCATCTAAATTTTATTGTAACCCTTGAGTCAACCTCACGCCAAATCTTGATCCTGAGCCTGTCGAATGGGTCAAGACTTGGTGCGGGGCAAGTAAACACAGCCGTTTTTGACATATAGTAAACATTTATGTTATAGTAAGTACATGCACGCTGAAAGCTTACAAGATGATGGATACCGGGACCGTCTTACGGGTTTATTAAATCACGCCGGGCTAGAAAGAAAACTGCGTGATCTAAAAGCTAAAATACCAGGCGACTTTAGCCTATTAATGGTGGACATTGATGGTCTTAAAGCTATCAATGATCAACACGGCCACGCAGCCGGCAACCAGTTACTTGTCCGCGCCGGTAGCGTTATGACTCAAAGTGTCCGGACCGAGCTTAAAAATGTCGAAGAGGACCATCGGACCGATGAGGATCGGGATTTGGATGCCGTAGCAGTGCGTATACACGGCGATGAGTTTGCTATTGTTCTGCCTAAAGTAAATAGTCTAGAAGCCTTGGTTATTATCCGAGATCGTATTGAAAGAAATCTTCAGGCTGCTGGCATCAGTGCTTCTGTAGATGGACGGGTGCATGGAGCTGGCGAACCAATTGAAACATTGTTAGATGATGCTGATTTATTGATGTTATGGCGTAAAAAGAGACGAGGAACGGATAGATTTAACGCATTACCAAGGCACAAAAGGTTGGCCGCTTTAGTAGGTGCCAAACTTCTTCAATACGCCGGCGTTAATCCACCACGACAATAGATTAACCAAATAAACCGTGTTTGCCTTCGTTGTTTTTGAGATCTTCTAGCAACTCTTTTTGGCTGGCTGATAGTTTGGTGGGGGTATCGACTAAAATTGTCACGATATGAGCGCCGCGTTTACCCTGGGCGGAGTCGAAGGGGCCAGAGTCTTTTAAGTGCGGTACACCGTGGCCGGACAGTTTAAAATCACTGCCGGAGTTCGTGCCGGCTGGGACTTTCATGCGGACCGGGCCGTCGACTGTTTCAACGTCAATTTGGGTGCCTAGGGCGGCATCAACCATTCCGATATGCTCACTGGAAAGTATCAGGTCGCCCTCGCGGGTGAATTTTTTGTGCGGGCGAACACGAATATTGACATAGAGGTCGCCTTTCGGTCCGTCAGTAGTCGCCTCGCCATGCTCGCGCAAGCGGATGGTAGCACCATCATCAATACCAGCCGGGACTCTAAGTTTAATGGCTTGGGGTTTACGCTGGGTTCCCTTACCATGACAAACTGAGCAGATCTTTTCAGGAGTTTTACCTTTACCCTTGCACTGCGGACAGGTTACTGCCTGCTGGATATTGCCAAAAACCGTCCGCATAACATTGGTAATTTGGCCGGCGCCTTTGCATTGGTCGCAAAGTTTTAGCTCATAGCCTGGCTCAACCGTTGTCCCCCGGCAATGTTCGCAGTTGTCTTCAAGCTTAAGGCGCAAATCTACCTCTGTGCCGAAAACAGCTTGTTCAAAACTGATATCTATATTGGTTTCGACGTCGTTGCCTCGCTTTTGGCGGCGGCTGCCGGTAGTCGTAGTACCGCCAAAAAAACTGCCAAAAATATCGCCTAGGCCTAGATCGCCAAAATCAAAGTGAAATTCTTGACCAGGACCGCCGAAGCCGCCAAAAGGCGCCCCCTCGCTAGCCGCGCTGCTACCAACACCGGCGTGGCCAAATTGGTCGTAGCGCTTGCGTTTTTCGGAGTCTTTAAGAACTTCGTAGGCTTCGTTAATTTCTTTAAAACTTTCTTCGGCACCGCCACGATCCGGATGATGTTCGACCGCCAGCCGCCGAAAGGCCTTCTTGATCTCGTCAGCGCTGGCATTTTTACCAACCCCCAAAACCTCATAATAATCTTTCTTAGCCATGACTACAGACTAATGTTTGATATCCGATCCTATACGCACTACCCAAAGACCATTCTCTAGAGCAGTTGTGTCTAAACATCAGGTAGCTCTTCAATTAATCTTTTCTCTTGAATGTCTAAAGCTTCTCTGGCGTCAACTAAATTAATCCTGTACGTTTTGGCAACCCCAGATAGTATTTCTTCACTGTCCAGATCCTCCTCATCACCCTCTCCAAGTATTAAAAAACGAGCAGCTTTTCTAATTCTTCTATCATCCGTGGCTTGTAGAATCCTCAGTTCGTATTCTTCAAGGTAGTTGATTATGCCCAAAAATTCTTGGTCATAGTTGCGGCTAGCTACTTGACGCCTGGATCTACTGGAGAGCCTACTTATAACTTCAGTAGACTCTTCCGGAAATAACCCGTGTTCATACGCCAAATAGTCAAGAAGCTTAAAATAGCCTTGCCTATCTGCATATCCGTCTCGTTCCGGATGGTTATTAAAATAACCAGTAACTTTCGGGTCATTAAGTGCTTGCCTCAAACGATCTTTGGTGCTTGGCAATTGACCTTGAACAATGCTAGTGAATCTATCCCGACTTTCATCTGACATTTTTTAGTTCACCTTTTAACCATTGTCCGGCTTTCTTAGAAATTTTAGTGACGGGTGTGGCTTCAAGTACAAAGGTATCGTAGTTATGGAGTTTAGCAACTTCACGCTCAATCTCATCGAATAAATCCCCGCGGCTTTCCATCAATAGCATTATCTCATTGGCGTGTTGAATTTTACCACGCCAATGAAAATCGGAAGCCACCGGAATTTGCCGGACGCAAGCGACTAATCTCTTGTCCAGCAGAGTTTTGGCGATCTTATTGGCCCCGGCTTTATCCGCACACGTCAGCCACAACTGACAAAAGTTATCACTATCCACCATTAACCTAGTTAGGTTTTCGCCTTGAGTCAAGAACACCGTATACCTGCCGTAGTAGGTTGACCCACGAAAAAGCTGTTCTATCAACAGTAGTTTGAAGTTCGTGATCTAAAGCTCTCGGGGGTTGGTTGAGCGCCGCGAAGAGACAGCGAGCATATGCTTTATAATTACCGTTAGCAAAATCCTCAGGCGACGAATAGCCATATTGGGTCGCGACTAGTTTCATAGTCTTGTCTAGATCAGCATGATTGTGTGGGTCTGCGCCACCTACTGACTCGAAGAGATAGACGGTTCGCGTCATTACTTTTCTCCTTTATCATCAACAACTTCGCCTTCGACTGGCTCGTCCTTATCGGATTTCTTACCTTTGCTTGACTCACCATCCTTCGCTGAAGCTCCCCCCTTCGCCGATCCTTCGGGGGACGCGTCGGACGGTTTCGCTTCGCTCTCTTTGTTCGCTTGCTCATACATTTTAGCTCCGATTGGCATGATCTTTTCGCTTAAGTCTTTGGCGGCTTTTTCCAGCTCATCCTTATCAGTCGCTTCCAGATGAGTCTTGGCTTCGTCAATAGCTTCTTGCAAAGTCTTGGCATCTTCCTCGCTCAACTTATCCTTATAGTCGGTCTTCATTTTCTCTGCTTGGTAAACAGCGTTGTCTAGCTGGTTCTTAACTTCGATAGTTTCGCGTTTCTTTTTATCTTCCTCAGCGTGGGCCTCAGCGTCTTTGGCGGCTTTTTCCACCTCTTCTTTGCTTAAGCTGCCGCTTTCTTTGATGGTAATGCTTTGCTCTTTGCCCGTACCTTTATCTTTGGCAGTGACGTTCAAAATGCCATTGGCGTCAATATTAAAAGTGACTTCAATTTGTGGCACGCCGCGTGGCGCCGGTGGAATACCATCCAACACAAAGCGGCCCAGGCTTTTGTTGCCTTCGGCCATTTCTCTTTCGCCTTGCAGCACGTGGATTTCTACGCTGTTTTGGTTATCGGCTGCCGTGCTAAAGACCTCGTTTTTGCTGGTTGGAATAGTGGTGTTACGTTCGATCAGTTTAGTAGTTACGCCGCCAAGTGTTTCAATACCCAGCGATAGTGGAGTAACATCCAGCAACAGCACGTCTTTAACGTCGCCTTGCAGCACGCCGGCCTGAATAGCCGCGCCTACTGCTACGACTTCATCCGGATTGACACCCTGCATCGGCTCTTTGCCAAAAACTGATTTAACTTTTTCGACTACGGCCGGCATGCGGGTCATACCGCCCACTAAAACAATTTCATTGATGTCAGCAGGTGTTAATTTGGCGTCTTTAATAGCCTTCTTAACCGGCTCCTCGGTTTTATCGATCAAATCCTGAACCAGCTCCACCAGTTTGGCGCGAGTAAGTTTATACTCGAAGTGCTTCGGACCCTCCGCATCAGCGGTCAAGAACGGCAAATTGATATCAGCTACTTCTGCGGTAGACAGTTCTTTTTTAGCTTTTTCGGCCTCTTCCTTTAGACGCTGCATGGCGGCTTTGTCATCTTTAACATCAATGCCGGACTCTTTTTTAAACTGGTCAACAAAATGGTTAACGATTCGCAGGTCAAAGTCCTCACCACCCAAGTGCGTGTCACCGTGCGTGCTTAAAACTTCAAAGACGCCGTCGCCTAGCTGCAGAATGGAAATATCGAAAGTGCCGCCGCCGAGGTCGTAAACGGCGATTTTTTCTTCTTTACCTTTATCCAAGCCGTATGCTAAGGCGGCAGCCGTTGGTTCGTTAATGATGCGCTTGACTTCTAGCCCGGCAATTTTACCGGCATCCTTGGTAGCCTGACGCTGGCTATCATCAAAGTAGGCCGGTGTGGTAATGACAGCTTCGGTTACCGGTTCGCCAAGGAATTTTTCAGCGTCAGCTTTAAGCTTGGATAAGATCATAGCGCTGACTTCTTCGGGACTATATTCTTTGCCGGCCATTTCTACTTTCACGCCAGTACCAGCCTTAACGATTTTATAAGGCATCAACTCGATGTCTTTTTGGACTTCCGGATCGGTGAATTTGCGCCCAATTAGACGCTTGACACCAAAAATAGTGTTGGTTGGGTTAGTTACCCGCTGGCGGTTAGCCACTTGGCCAACTAAACGTTCGCTATTTTTATTAATCGCCACTACACTTGGCGTAGTACGGTTGCCTTCACTATTAGCAATAATTTCCGGCTTACCGGCCTGCATCACGGCCATCGCCGAGTTAGTCGTTCCTAAATCTATGCCTATAATTTTCCCCATTTTACTCTCCCCGATCTAAGCGAAGACCCTGGGGTCCGCGCAGACGGTGCTGTGCTTCTGCTAAACGCCTAGATCTTTCTTCTAGCCTTCTGGCAGATATACCTGCTTCAGTCTGATCTAACGGTCTGGTCCTATCTGCTGTCATTAACGCGTATTTTTGTACCTGTGGGGGAAGACCATTCAGAATTTCGTCTTCGCTCCTAGTCCCTTCCCCTCGGCGCGCCGCCGCTATTTCGGTCGCTACGGGCGATGCTGCTAGACGGGCATTAAAATCAGAGGGATAGATAGCAACTTGATCGATGATCCATCTAGCTAGTCTACTTAGACTTTCTCGCCCGCGTTGTAAACTTTCTTGTAATTTATTTCTTTCCATTACTCTTTCTCCTTCCTTACTTTGACCATGGCGGGGCGAACAACTTCGCTACCGATTTTGTAGCCTGCTTGAAGCTCCTCGGTTATAATCTCGTGCTCGCCATCCCCCTCCTTCGCCGAGGCTTCCGCCTCCGCTGAATCTTCGGCGGACAAGTCGGAGGACAGGTCCATACTGACAGCTTCGTGCAAGTGGGGGTTAAAATGTTGGCCAACCGTCTTAATACGTTCAACCCCAAGATCATCCAGCGTTTTTTGGCACTGCTTCACAATCTGCTCCACCCCCTGTTTCCAAGGCCGGACCTTGGAATCGGCGGAAATGTGCTCTAGTAATCTTTCGCAGTTGTCGACAATTGGCAGAATATCGCGCACCACCATGGCTTTATGAAAGTTGGCTGCTTGGGAGCGCTCTTCGTCCGCCCGGCGTCTTAGGTTTACAGCATCGGCTCGCTCACGCTGCAAAGCCTCTGTTAGTTCAAGGATTTGTTTTCGCAAATCCTCGAACGCTATTGGCTGTTGGCTGCTGGTATTTTGCTTCTGCTTCATCGGGGTTGTCCCTCAAAAAGCCAAATACGAAAAGCCAAATACGAAATACTAGACATAAATTGTCTCCTCCAAAGCTTGGCCGGCACGGCCAACCAGGGCCATAACCTCACGATAACTTTGGCGGGTTGGTCCCAGCGTACCGATGTAGCTACGGTCGGAAAACGGACTGCGGAAACGGCTGATAATTAGACTGCAGCCAGCGGTGCTACCAATGGGGTTCTCCCGGCCGATATAAACGCTTAACGGTTGGTTGGGCGCAGCTTCATATAGCCACGGTTCTAGATTGTCCAGAAGCCTCGCAACCTCCTGGACCTGCCCCGGGTGTATGAATTCCGGCTGGCCAAACAGATTGGACAGGCCGCTTATATAAAGCTGTTCACCAATCGTCGCCAGTCCCAAATTATGGGTCAGTTCAACCAGTGTGTCTACAGCGTTGCGGATAGTCCGTTCCGGTAATCCACCACCTGCTACCCTGGCTGCCAACGCCTGTTCGGCGCGCTCGGCACGTGGTTTTGCTTTCTCTCCTAGCTGGGCCAGCTGGTTGACGTAGTAACGATAGCCCCTGTCGGTTGGAATACGGCCAGCGCTAGTGTGCGGCTGCATGATGTAGCCACTGCGTTCCAGATCGGCCATTTCGGCCCGGATGGTGGCACTGGAAACATCGAACACCTTGGCCAGTAGGCTGCTGCCCACCGGACTGGCTACCTCGGCATATTGCTCGACTATAGCTTGAAGTAATTTACCTTGTCTTTCGGTCATCTAGCACTCCATAGTTTCGACACTCGGGTTATTTTTTCCCTTATTAGCACTCATATGTACTGAGTGCTAGTTTACAAAAATTGGCAGATCTAAGTCAAGAGTGCTAATTATGTTACCGCCCGGCTGGCTTGCTAGGAAAGGCTATATAAAGACGGTGGATAGTTTTCGTCTGGTTCTACTTCGCCAGCAAGCGCCAGCCGCCCGCTTGTAGCTGCCACTAACTGGGCCCGAGATTCCGGGACGCTTGTATTCCACCAGTCTCTAACTCTTTCTAGTACAAGTCTTACTGCAGCGCGGCTAGGCAAATCGGCCCGTTTATGTTCATTCAACAGGTCGGAGCGCCTCTCGCGGCTGACTGCGTATCTGGTCATATATCAATATCTTATAAGACTACTTCTCTTAATTTGCAAGCCCGGGTTCCAATTTCTGCTGAAGTTCTTTAGATAGTTCTTTAATTAGTGCTTGGCCCCTTTGCTGTTCTGCTTGGTCGTTACTGCCGTGAGCAATTTTATCCACCAGCGGCACAGTGCGTGCTAAATCATCAGCTACTACGAAATGGTAGTAGTCACGTGTAAGAGCGGCTTTAAGCTCTTTTGCTGCGCTAACCAAGCGGTTGTTCATTTCGGGCGGACTCATTTGCCCCCGGCTATTGAGTCTTTTTTGCCACTCTTCAAAGCTTGGGGGCACCAAAAATACAGCTACCGCATCCGGTTTAGCAAGTATTATATTGTCCGTGCCAATTACTTCTATATCTGTGGCTGCCACTTTTTTATACTTTTTGGCTTTTTCCAACTCGCGGATGCTAATTCCTGAGACTTGTTGTTCATGAATGATCGCCGCCTCTAAAAACTCACCCCGCTTTAGGTCATTCAGAACTTCCTCCTCACTTCGAAAAAAATACTCGACACCGTGCTCTTCCATTTTGCCGTCGCGAATTTGTGGTGGGCGAGTAGTATCAGAAACAACAAAGTAATATTTACCAGTTTTTAGCAGTTCGCGAATCATGGTGTTGCGCCCAGTGGAGGTGGGTGCAACCATCAAGACCAGCGGCAAGCCTGCAAGTGCTTGCCTGGCTCGCTCCGATATCTTGTAGTCTAACAGCACTTTCTTGAAGTCATCGTAAAAGTTTAGTTTCATTAGTTGCTCGACCCACTTTGTGCGAGTATTAAACTCTCGGTCATGCCTAACAGATTATCACACGATAACACTACAACTTTTTGTAAAGCGAGCCGGTCAAAATGAGTGTTAAGATGCCTGTACCTAGCAAAATAAAAGGGCTGTCAGACAAAAGTTCGCTTTTATCTATTAAGCGCTCAAAGCCGTAAAGGGTTGCCACTACTCCAAAGGCTCCTAAAAGCGTAAATAACAGAGGAAAACGGTTAAAGGCGCTATCGCGGACTGGCGATAATCGGCTAACGACCTTTTGGTCAGCAATTTCTTTAACTTTTCGCGGATCAACAGGAGCTTTCATGGATGTATTTAATCACGTTTCAGCATTACGGTGAAAGCTTCGGCAGGGACATCAACATTTCCAAAACGCTTCATGCGCTCTTTGCCCTTTTTTTGCTTGGCCAAAAGTTTCTTACGGCGGGTAACGTCGCCGCCGTAAAGTTTGGCGGTAACATCTTTGCGGTAAGCCGATATGTCTTCGCGGGCGATAAATTTGCTACCGATGGCCGCCTGCAGGCTAACTTTAAACTGCTGGCGCGGAATGGCTTCCTTGAGTTTTTCTACGACCCGGCGGCCTACGCGTTCGGCCTCGGTTTTGTGCACAATAACACTCAGTGCGTCAACCTTTTCGCCGGTGACATAAAAATCAACTTTAACTAGGTCGCCGGCCCGGTAATCCGCCAGCTCGTAACTAAACGAACCGTAGCCGGAAGTAATGCTTTTAAGTTGGTCATAAAAATCGGTAATCAAGTTGGTAAGTGGCGCTTCGAAATCTATAATTACTAAACCTTGGTCAGATCCGGCCGTATTTTTGGGAGTCGAATGCGTAGAAATATGTTCGATTCGTTTATGAAGCCCTCGTGATTTACTGATTAGCTCTAAAACGCTACCCAAAAATACGGCCGGACAGGCTATCTCGCCCTTTATCCACGGCTCACGAATTTCAGATATTGTACTAATACTCGGCAAGTCGGCGGCTGATTTTATATCAACTAATTGGCCGTTGGTCAGACTGACCTCGTAATCAGTTGAGGGGTTGGTGATAATTAGGTCAAGATCATACTCTCGTTGCAGCCTCTCACGAACAATATCCATATGTAATAAACCCAAAAAACCAAGACGCAGGCCAAAGCCCAAAACCGGTGAATTTTCCGACGTGTACTGCAGCGACGAATCACTTAAAGACAACTTCTCGACCGCGATCTTAAAAGTTTGGTAGTCTTCGTTGCTGTTTGGGAAAAAACCGGCATAGACAAACGGACGCACCTCTTTATACCCTTCTAAGGGTCGTACCCTATGACCGTCATAGGGTACGACCCTATAGTCGCTATAGTCGTTGGCTGTGGTGACGGTGTCGCCGACTTTAGCTTCACGGGCCGATTTGAGATTGGTGACAACATAGCCGATTTCTCCAGCCGCCAAAGCCGTCGCTGGTTTCATTTCCGGGCTCAAAAAACCGACGTCCAGTGCTGTAGCTTGAGCACCAGTAGCCATCACTTTGATTAAATCCTGCTTGGAAATTCGGCCGTCAACCAGCCTGACATACAAAATAACTCCTCTGTGATCGTCATAGTAGCTATCAAAAATCAGCGCCCGGGTCGGCGCCTCGGCCTTGCCCGATGGCGGTGGCACATCAGCAACGACTCGTCCCAAAACCTGGTCCACCCCCTCACCGGTTTTGGCGCTGATTAGTAAAATGTCCTCCTTTTGGCAGCCTAGTAATTTTATAACTTCGTCACTAACCCGTTCCACGTTTGCGGCCGGCAAATCAATTTTGTTCAGCACCGGAATAATTTTGAGGTTAGCTGCTAACGCCAAATAAATATTTGATAAAGTCTGGGCCTGCACACCCTGGCTGGCGTCGACCACTAAAATCGCACCTTCGACGGCTTCCAGGCTGCGGCTGACCTCGTAACTGAAGTCCACATGACCGGGAGTATCAATCAAGTTGAGTTCATACTCAACTTGATCCGTTTTCCCTTTACCGTTTTCCGTTTTCCATGCGTTATCTGTTATCCGTTTACCGTTTTCTTCGGTTAATGGATCATGGCCAATGGTTAATGCATGGTGAACAGTTAATGGTGAATGGTTAACGGCTGGCCGGTATTTCATGCGGACCGGAGCAAGCTTAATGGTGATGCCCCGTTCCTGCTCCAGTTCCATTTTGTCCAGGATCTGGGCCTTCATGTTGCGTTTTTCTACGGTACCGGTTAATTCCAGCAACCGGTCAGCCAGCGTGCTCTTACCATGATCAATGTGCGCAATAATACAAAAGTTCCGAATGAGCCTCTGATCCATATCCTCCAGATTATAACAGAGGCGCAACAGGTACAACGTATTTGGTATTAAGTATGATGTATAAAAATTATACCTGATACCTTATACCCCATACTGGACACCTACTGGATTTTGATGGGTTTGAGGGCAAGTTGTTTCAACTTTTTGGTAACTGGCTGGACTTCCTCTAAACCAAACAGCGATGAAACGGACAGGTGAACGATAAATGTTGGCAAAATAATAGCCAGGAGTTTGGAACTTAATGTTATAAAACCACGGTCAGTAGCCTCCAGCGGAATTAACGATACCAGCGTGTAAGTAGTAATAATGGTAAAACCGGTGACCGAAAGCGTACGCATAAGACCGCTCCAAAAATCAACAGTGATGACCAACTTATCACGCCAAACCATAATCAAAAGCAAAATAAAGACTTCGACAGCCGCAACGATTGACTGCGCCAGCGCCAGGCCGGTCACGCCGTAGATTTTAACCAGCTGAAAGGCCAGAAATATATTAAGGGCTATCACGAACAAGGAGACAAACAGCGGCGTCTTAGTGTCTTTTTGGGCATAAAAATAGCGGGAAATAATAGCGTAAAGTGTTCTAAAAACAATTGCCCCTACCAAAAAGCCAAGGATAATAGCGATTTCCGGCGCTATATTCTTGTATATCAAACGGGCAAAGTAGGCCCGACCAAAGAAAGAAATTACAGCTATCGGCGCAATTATCCAGATCATCGCCCGTAGCACCATCAAAAAGTCACGCCTAAATAAGTCGGGGCGGCCTTGGGCCAAACGTTCGTTTAGGCGCGGAAAGGCAGCCGTGGCTATAGTAGTTCCTATTAACATAATCGGCACGAGGTGCAAAGTATAAGCGTTTTCGTAAAAGGTAATAAATCCCCGGCCCAGAGTGCTGGCGCGGTTAGTTTCAACAATCGAGTTGATAGAGTCAATGCCCTGGTCAATTGAACGCGGCGGCAGCTGCTTTAAGATACGTCTAAAGTCTGGACTGCGCCAGTGAAAAGTAGGGATATAGCGGAAGTTTAGTCCAACCAGTCCCAACAGGACAAACAGCAGTTGCAGCACTGCGCCAGCCAGCGCGCCTATACCCAAGCCAACCAGACCTAGACTGTCCTTAAAAATGTAGACGCTGGCAATAATGCAGCCGTTATAAAGAATTGGCGCTAGGGCGAAGAAAAAGAAACGGCCAAAAGTTTGCTGCAAACTGGTAAGAATTCCGGAAATAGTGAAGATCAAGGGGTTTAGAGCCACAATTCGCATGATTGTCACCGCATCGTGCATCTGGTCTGGACTCAGGTTATTACCGACCACTATTTTTAGCAGGGGTTCAGTAAAAATAAGCAAGATAATGGCAACACCCACCATCAAAAGGCCTAGCAGATTAAGTAAGCCCGAGGTTAAATGCCAAACGGATTTTTTATCACCGGCGGCCAGCTTATCAGCCAAAAACGGCATAAAGGCCACGCCCAACGCACCAGCAGCAATGGTATAAAAAAAGAAGTCAGGAATTTTAAAAGCGGCAAAGTAGGCATCAGTTGTGATATGGCCGGGGCTGTTAAAGTTACCATTAATGATCTGGGTGCGTAAAAAACCCAGCATCTGGCCGACCAAAGCAGCCACCACCAGCAGTACCGCGGCACCGGTAAGAGATATTCGTTGGTTGGCGCGGTTAAGCCATCGATTCATCCCGTTAGAACCTCAACCTTGGCTGACGATCAAAAGTAAACGATTGAAGTTTAAAACAACTCCCACGCCAATTGGGTTTGGAAATTGCAGGCTGAGGTCTAACGGGATTCATCCTGGCTAAATTATAAACCAGGGACTCCCGTTTTAAGAGGAGAGAAACCTATAAAAGAACATCCGCCTCTGGCGGATGTTCTTAACGTGTACTTTGTCCGGATTATTTACGCTTTAGCGTAAGAAAACCATTGCGGGGGTTTTCGTTGACTGCGCGGTCAGATGGCAGATCCGTTCCAGTATCTCTGCGCTCGTCCTTGGAAAAATAATAGATAGTTTGAGTTTTACCACCTCGAAGTGTGACTTGCTTAGAGTTCAAGTAGTATGTAACACCTTTACTGTTTGTATGCTTATAAGCCATTTGTGAATTTCCCTCTCCTTAGGTTACTAATGTACCCCTAACATACTCCGAGGGGTTTTCTCTTGTCAAGCCCAGAGGAACTAGTCATAGTTGAACGCTAAAGCGCTTATGCGTTATATTAGGTGGAGTAAAGGTTAACGGACAAGTGGAGATAATCTAATGGAGTTTACACCAAGTGGCAGAAACAGCCTGTCAAATCAACCCGCAACTAGCGGTTCTGGGCCGGCGCACCAACAAAGGCCTAAGCACCGTCTAAGTCTAGGTGTTAAGTTCATGCGTATAGAACTATTTACGGTAATAGTAGGAGTCGCCCTACTTCTAGTGGCTGTGGCGCTTTATGCCGGACTGGCGGATCCCACTTCGGAGGCAAAATACATTAACAAAAAAGAGTATCAAGCCGTTTTTCTAAACAATGGGCAGGTATACTTTGGTAAAGTCAATGATTTAAATTCTAAGTTTCTGGTACTGACAAACATTTTTTACATCGAGAACAACAGCGCCAACTCACCCAATACAACCCAACAGAATACCAATTATACCTTGCGCAAACTAGGCACCACTGAGCTTCATGCCCCGAAGGATACAATGATCATCAACCGCGACACCGTTACTTTCTGGGAAAACCTAAAAGATAGTAGCCAAGTAGTTACCAAAATCAACGAATACTATAAGAACCCGGATGCCAGCACTATTATACCGACCGACGGCACTAACCAGCCAACTACCACTACTCCGCAAAGTGGCCCTAGCACCACTCCCACGCCATCAACCAGCCAATAAAACCAAAGCCCGAAACGTTTGGTTAGTCCAAAACTATTTTTGGCTTTTTAGGTTTTGTCAGTTGTTTCATTGAAAAGCCCCAAACTAAAGCCAGAAACATTAAAATGCTAAAGACCAAGCTCCAGCCAGCCAAGTCGGGCGACCAGGTCGGACTAATAAAATTAAACTGGTAAAGTGCTGTTGGAAGAGGTGTTGTTTTTACACCACGGCTAGTCACATACTCTTGCACGCAAGGAATGCGGCCACTGCCGGAAAAGCCGGCCGGAAACTTTTGTTGGCAGTAGTTTTGGGCATCAGTATATATTTGGGAGCTAGCGCTTTGGGCCTTAGCTTGTTCGGCTGCCAGCAGCCGTTCATAAGTGTATTTGAGCTGGATTGGAGGTTGAATGGTGTTACTACCGCTAGATAGACTGGTATTCATGTGGCCGTGGACATATTCTCGTAGCTTGTTCAACGCGCCATTGACGTCACCACCGGCTTGGTCGGTCGCATAAACTTCAGCTCTTAGCTTTACCATTGTCTGGTTGTTATGCCTCAGCGCGTACAGTGTTACAATGACGCCGATAATAAAAAGCGCCAAAAAAGCAGAGTAGGGAACTCGACGAAGTTTATCTAATATTTCTTTCACATCTATTAATATCTTGTCACGAGTGATGGACGTCGTCAAAATCCAAGAAAAATACTTGACTCTGTACGCTAAACGCTTCCCGCTGGCCTACTCCGCCGAAGTAGTCTGTTATACGTGTATAACCTCAATTACACCTAGCATCAGAGTCTGTATTAAACCTATTGCTAATGCTACGAAGGCTGGATACGCTATTTAAGTATGCATATCTACTTTTCGGGGATTGGCGGCGCCGGGATTGGGCCGCTAGCTCTGATTGCCAAGCAGGCCGGCTATAATGTCAGCGGCTCAGACGTCCATGATAGCTCACACTTAAAGTACTTAGCAGGTCAAGGAGTCTCAGATATTCATGTAGGGCAGAGCAAAGAGCAGATCGCAGCTGTACACGCTAAAAAACCAATTGATTGGTTCGTCTACAGCTCGGCTTTGCCCAAGACCGACCCCAACCATCCCGAACTGGCCTTTTGTAAAGAGCACGGCATTAAAACCAGTAAGCGAGACGAATTTTTAAACGAGATTTTGTCGCAAAAACAGCTTAGGTTAATAGCCATCGCTGGTACACACGGCAAAACTACTACCACGGCCATGACCGTCTGGTTATTTAAGCAGCTCGGCATTCCTATCAGCTATTCAGTCGGCGCCAAGTTCAGTTTTGGTGAATCTGGTCAGTATGCTAACGGCAGCGAATTTTTTGTCTACGAAGCCGATGAATATGACCGTAATTTCCTAGCTTTTCACCCTTTCATAAGCCTCATTAGCGGTCTAGACTGGGACCACCCGGACATTTATCCCAGCCGCGAGGAATACTACCAAGCATTTCGGGAATTTATTAAACAGAGCCAGTGGTCCGTTATATGGCACGCTGACGCCAAGGAACTCAAATTGTCTCCAGCTAAAAACGTGCTGCTGCTGCATGACAATGACGAGGCTATTAACAAAATCAAGCTGCCCGGTCAGGTGAACCGTCTGAATGCTTGGCTGGCAGCAAAAGGTCTTTACGAGATAGTTGATCGGCCGCTAGACGAATTGATAGATATACTCAACAGTTTCCCTGGTCTGGCGCGGCGCTTTGAAGAAATTACACCAAACATCTATAGCGACTACGCGCATACGCCAGAAAAAATACGGGGTGCATTGCAAATGGCCCAAGAAGTCGCTCGTTCGACCCATGCGACGGATTCGACAAGCTCACCGCGGGCAGGCTCAGGGCAAACCGGGCAAGACATTGTAGTCATATACGAAGGGCTGCATAATCTACGCCAGCACTTTATAAAAGACGAACTGGGAAAGCTTTTTGACAATGTTAAAAAGCTTTATATAGTACCCAGCTATCTGGCGCGCGAAGACCCAAGATTACCAACCCTGTCACCCCAGGATTTAAAAAACTTACTAAGTCAAAAAGCTCAAGAACATACCGAAGCTGCCAAACTGGATGAAAAATTAAAATCAGTAATTGCCAAGCACGCCGCATCAGGCCATATAGTTTTATGTTTGACGGCCGGTGGAGTAGGTAGTCTGGATGAGTGGCTCCGCCAAGAATTCAAGACTTAAAGGCAAAGTAGGCAGCCAGGCTCATGGTAAAGGTAAATAGACAGGCCAAGCTTATGGCTAACCAAGGAACATGATGTGCTTTTGGTGCCTTGGTCTTGGCAGGGATAACTTTTTCATCCGGTTTGCTAATTGGAATAAATGAGGTGGTTGGCCGGGCGGGCATTTTAACAGGTATATCTGCTACTATTTCTGGCATCAAGGGCGTCTTAAGCAAACTGTCCGGCTGCCTGGTAACAGACGGCGGAGTGATATCTTGTGCAACTCTTGGTCCCATCTATTCGCATTTTAACATGAAGCTTAAGCGCTTGAGTTTAACAGCTCCTTCGCGTGCCACTACTAGTTTACCGTCTCTAATCTTAACGATTGTTGAAGGCTCGGTCTTGATTTCACCTGCGTCAACATAAAAATCCAATTCTTCTCCAAAATACCGCCAGGCTTCGGCAACAGAAGAAGCCGGCCTGGCGCCCTGAATATTTGCGCTAGTACTTATAATTGGTCCGGCTTGCTGTATCAAGACCCGCAGGTCTGGATTATCTGGCAAGCGAATCGCAAATTTATTTGTTCCTCTGTGTAGCCAATTTGGTGCTTTTGGCGCACTAAATTCCAGGCTTATCTTCCCAGGCCAATAGTCTTTTATCGGTCCGGCCTGGGCCGGATCAACATTTAGACCGTTAAGTTGTGATATGTCGGAAATCAGAACTATAAAAGGTTTATCCAAGTCCCGTTTTTTTAACATATGTAGACGTTCGACAGCCTTTTCGTCCAGCGCCCGACACGACAATCCATAAATTGTATCAGACGGCATAAAGCCTAGACCGCCGGATCTCAGCCATTCAATGATTTTTGCGTCAAAATTATTAGCCATGTAACTCACGATGAACCATTGTGGTTAGCTTCAATTAATTTGTAAATACTTGACTAGTTAAGTATTTACAGTCCTCCGTAGCCACCGCCATAGTAAGAAAAATCAGGCTTATGATAATCTGTGATTTTTAATGCTGCGTCGTCTTTTTTTAGGCCTTCAGTTCCAAAAATGTAAAGCTCGCTGCTATTTTTGGAAACCAGTAGATAGTCTTCTGTATACCAACCGTATGTTTCATATTCAGAAAGTTTTGCTATCTGCTTGGCGTTACCACCAACGCCATCACCAATAAATAAGCTGTTTTTGCCGTCGCGTGATTCACTCCAAAATGTCGAGCCACCAGACGGTGACAGCAAATAAGTAATATACTGTCCGCTATTTAAATTGTTATTGAAATCATCCTTGACCGAAGGATTTTCACTAACCTGATTGTTAGCGTAAACAAAATATTTAGCTTCCCCGTCTTTTTCTGTAACCTGAAAATAAACTTGATCGGGCTTATTAAGAAAAGATTGTTCATAAGTTGACTTATCGGCCTGGTAGCTGAAGGTTTTATGAGTGGCCTTGCCGCCATTGCCAGTAGCGCTTACGCTATAAATACCAAGTTGATTGTCGTCTGAAGCCTCAGTGCCCGGACCCATGTACCAGGCTTTGCTAAATACCAGCCGCTGCCCAACAATGTAAGTGCTGCTATAGAACTCGTATTTTGCATCGTTGCTCGAACTGCCTGACGCACCTGTCTCATCTAATAAATTGGTCTTTTTGGCGGCAACATCATAACTTTTTAAGACGTGTTGTTTAGGCTGCCATGGCTGATAACCCTTCCGGTCAACTTGATAAACAAAGTACGCGCCGCTCCAGCCAAGGGGATTAAATGTGGCGTTGCCTTCGTCAATGGCAGTAATTTTATCGTTGCCTGTTTCTATGAGATACAACTTCGCTAGGTCGCTGTCGCGGCGTGATAGCAACGCCAGGTACTTCCAGTCACGGTTGGCCAGTAATACGGTGTTTTGGCTGTCTTCGCGGCCGGTACCAGCTAGAACAGTTTCACGTCCAGTGCCGTCCAGGTTTGACTTAACTACATCAATCTTGCCGCTGAGCTTGGATAAAAAGTAGATTTTACCCGTTGGTGCAAGTGTAAATTCGTTTTCCTCGACCTTGGCATCGCTAACTTTAACTGTTACATCGGTGTCGTTATAGCCGCTTAAGGATAGTGCCGCCTTTTGCGAAGCAGACCCGGCCGGCAGAACTATTAAGGCACTGCCGTCCTTGTCGGTCTTGGCGTCAATGTCTGCAACTTTGATATTTACTTCGGGTAGCGCCTTTTTGGTTATGGAATTTTTAACACTGATTTGGACTTGCCTGCCAGTGGCTTGGAGTTTGATTTCCGGTGTGCTCTTAGATTGCAATAACGGCACCATCACTTTTGTGGTTTCTTCCCGATAGTACTTTTTCGAGACCGTAACTGTACGGTTGCCGGGTTTAAGCTTCAATGTAGCCTTGCCGCTGCCGTCGGTTTGGTCACTAATACTGCCGGCGCTAACCAAAGCGCCACTGACTGGCGCGTTAGTCGTAGCGTCTTTTACTGCAATTACAAAGTTCTTTTTAAGGGCCAGCCCGGCAACACCGTAGCGGCTGGCCGGAATAGCCAAAATAATCAGCAGCAAGATTAGAACGCTCAGCGGAATAGATAGTTTTTTATGCGCACTATACCAGTCGCGCAAACGTTGCCATCGAGAACCAGCCGGTGGCGGTTTTTTGGCAGCCGGTTTTGGGGGCGGCGGTCCGGCCGGCGGCGATGGCAGAGGTAAGTCTGCCTCTATTTCCGGCAGCTGTCTGGCTGGCTCGGGTGTTTTATTCTCGTCAACCAAAGAGTTTTTATTCGACATTAATACCACCTTTTCCATTAAGATTATATGCTTTTGTAAGCAACGCTAACAAGCTGATGTTACATTGTACGCCTTGTTTTCATAAATCTTTCTCAGCCGAGAATACTTAACAGGTTAAGTATTTAGAAGCTGATCTAGGGCAGGCTGTACCAATTGGAATATCAGCTCGTGACCTTCGTTGTTTGGATGTAAACCATCAACAAACATTTCTTCGCCAGCTTTAAAGCGTTTTTCCATATCTTCAAAAATGGAAACATATGGGATATTTTCTTTCTTACAAACTTCCATAAGAGTATTATTATTGCTTTTCATCCCCTCATTCGTGTAATGGACATCGGCCCAAAAAACAGGTGTAGTGCGCGTCTCATCAACTGGATTTAGACCAATAACCATTATTTTGTCTGAAAATTGGCGGGCTTTTTTTATTAAGGTCTCTATATTCGACTTATAGTCCTCAGTTGTCGCCCGAGGTTTGGAATTTTCTATTGCGCTATCATTACCGCCGACACAAAAAATAAAAGCTAGTTCGCCACGCTGGCGAGCAACTGTTTCGGGCTCAAAGCGCTTAAGCACATCGGATGACATATCCGCGGAAATACCTAAATTAAAAATTGCCGGTTGGCCTTCATTAACATTTCCGGCAGCCTGTAATTTAACCTGTTTCTCATCATAATAGCGACGCAGGCGAGTTACCCAACCGCCTTCTGTGTCCCAATAGCCTTGAGTCGTACTAGCACCAAAAACCAAAACCCTCACACTAACTCCTTTTTAATTGCTTCTACATATTTAGGGTCGCTCACATTGTGGCCAACGCCTTGTACAACAATCAATTTACTATTACTAATTTCTTGATGTGCTTTTTTGCTACGGTGATCTGTATCTTTGTATTTCTTTATTTCCTTACTCCCAACAAAAAGCAATGTTGGGCAATTAATTTTAGCTGCGGTTTTGCTAAATGAAAGGTTTTTAAATTTTTCAATTCGTCTCTTGCCAATTCGTTTTAAATCTTTTTCTTGCTTCGGAAAATCTTCGGCAAAATAGGTTGATAAAGAAAACAGCAAAAGTTTTTTCGGGTTAACTTCAGCCGCTACCGCCAGAACTATCATTGACCCAAAGGAAAAGCCGGACAAGAGCGAGTTTTTGATATCGCTTGCTGGGATTTGTTTTTTGACTTGCCCCACCCAATCATCAATTGTCTTATACTTCCAATCGATCGGTACGAATTTGGGCTTATAGCCAAGCTCTTTGTACATGTTCAACACTGCCTGGTAATCCCGCGACTTGAGGTCTTCCCCGTTTCCAGGAATCAAAAACGCCTTCATGGTACTATGTCACCTTCGTAATCGAGCGGAACAGCATCTGAAACTTTATGCTGGACTTCATAATTCCGTCTTACTCGCTCAACATCACCAGCCTCCAGCTTCCAACCTAAGGCCCCCAAATTTTCTTTCAGATGCTCTGGATTGCTGGTTTTACAAATTGTTACCACATTGTCTTGTGAAATTAACCAATTAAGTGAAACTTGTGTTGGGGTCTTATTGTACTTTTCGGCAAGTTCTTTAAGGAGCGGGGATTTGGGAAGTTCTCCTTTTTGTAGTGGTCTGTAAGCCACCAAGAAGGTGTCATTTTCTTGACAGAATCTAAGCACACTTTTATCTTCAACTTCTCTATACTCCACATTGTAATGGACTTGATTACACGCTATTGGATGAGCCGAATATTTTTGGGCTTCTTTAAAGCGATTATTCGTGAAGTTAGAAACACCGATATTTTTAACGACACCTTCTTCCACAAGCCGGTTCATGGCCTTCAAGCTTTCTTCAATTTTGGTGCCCGGCGGCGGAAAACGATGCAGCATATATAGATCAATGTATTCAGTACCTATTCGCTTTAAGCTGTTTTCGAAGGCATGTAGCAATGCATCATAGTGGTGATGCTCGGGTGAGACTTTAGTGGCAATTGTTAATTTGTTTCTGTCAAATCCTTTGATAGCAGCACCGAGTAGTTCTTCCGAATGTCCCGCCGCATAAAGCTCGGCCGTGTCAAAATGAGCAATGCCTAAAGTTATCGCTCGTTGGATATTCTCAATTTCCTCAGTATCCTGGCTGGTATCAATTTCGTAACGGCCGCCAACCTGCCATAGTCCCATTCCATAGATCGGTAATGAAAAACCATTTTTTAGAGTCTTGACCGGAATTTTCATAAACTATGGAGTCAAGCGGTTGATATCCCTTGGGAATAATGTTGCTTCCTTAACATTTGAAAGGCCAATAATCTTTTCGGTTAGGCGTTCCAGGCCCATGCCGAAGCCACCGTGTGGCGGCATGCCGTACCTAAACGCTTGCAGGAAATATTTGAATCCGGGCGCATCGGGCCCGCTACCGGTTTTGTCTTTGAGCTGCTTGACCAATTTATCGTAGCGGTGTTCGCGCAGGCTGCCGGTGGCAATTTCCACTCCGCGAAAGAGCAGGTCAAAACGTTCCGCCAGCTTCGGCTTATCATCATAAAGCTTGTGATAGAATTTGGCTTCGCTGGCCGGCCACTGCGTCACAAATACTGCTTGGGACTTCAAATTTTTGGCGGTGTATTCACAAATCCAGCGCTCCTCGTCAGGTCGCAGGTCTTTTTCGCCTACCGAATTTTCGCCGGTATCTTTGGAGTATCTTTCATGGATCTCAGCCATAGTCATAGTCGGAATTGTGGCTGGCAAGACGGGTCTTTTAGCTTCCCACAGTTTGAGTTCTTGGGCTTTATTTTTCCATACGTTGTCAACAACGACATTAAGCAAATTACTTAACAAGTCAAGTAATTCATTAAAGTCAATAAAGCCCATTTCTACGTCTATTGTTATGAATTCCGTCATGTGGCGGGTAGTAGCCGAAGGCTCGGCGCGGTAAGTTGGGTTGATTTCGAAGGCCCGCTCGTAAACACCAACCATGATTTGTTTATAAAACTGGGCGCTTTGGGCCAGCGTAGCTTCTTTACCAAAATAATCGAGCTTAAAGACATCTGCCCCGCCTTCCGTCGCTCCTGGTAAAAGTTTGGGCGAGTTAAACTCAACGAAGTCCTGGCTAAACAAGTACTGGCGGATGGCCTCTTTAACCGCCGCTTGAACTTTAAAAATAGCTTGTTCGCGCAAGTTTCGTAGGCCGATAACGCGGTTATCAAAAAGAGTGTCTAGATTGGCTGATTTGTGACTAAGGGGCTTATCAATTTCAATCGGTGGTTCGTCAGTTACGGGTACTGCGACTGTGATTTTTGGGTCGCGGATTTCAGCTCCACCCGGAGCCCGCTTTTCGGCAACAACAGTACCACTAACTACCAATACCGTACCAATGTGGAGGCCGTGAAGCTTCTTAATTTCGGCCTCGTCTTCAACCACTATTTGCGTCACGCCACTGCGGTCGCGTAGCAAAATAAAGTTTAGCCTGCCCAGCAATCGCTTCTTATGCAGCCAGCCCTGCAACGTGGCTTTTTTCCCAGCATGACCCGCCACATCACGGCTTAAAATCCTATCCATCCTCACAATTGTAACAGATGGATTATCGAATTCCAGACTCTCCCATTTTCCATTTACCGTAACTACTGCCTCGTCACACAATGTCTGCTTCTTCCCTACTTAAAGATAAAGACGAGAAATGGAAAAGTAACAATTTACGGTGTGGCTCGCCGAGAAGTCGCTTTCAATCTGCTGAAAATATTGCCACTTGGCCAATAGCTTCTACTTCTGGCCGGATAGTGGCCGCTGCCATTTCTATTTTAGGATTTGGCACAACCATAATTTGGGAAATGATTGTACGAAGTATCAATAAAACTACTTGTGGATCTCGCTCACTCTTACGTATAGCCATGGATCTTTTAGTCGGTGGATTGTGCGAAGGATATTCTTTAGTGTCATCCGTTGCCCATGAATGGTAGGCAATCATCTTACGGTTCCTGTCTGCCCAACTGCCGGATAGATCAAGCGCTTGTATTGGCACTACCTCTTCTGGCACTAAGTCATAGTCCCAGTCAATCCCAAAGGATAAGGATATGTGTCTGTCGTGCATCGGCTGGCAGTCAACTTGTACTAGTCTTACGCTTAACAACGAGGGGTGTGTTAAAACTGATGCCCGTACATGTTCACTAACCTGAAGTCCGTTCTCTATACATTTGGCTAAGACGGCAGGGATTTGGTGGTCATTAAAAAAACCCGACATTTGACGACGGGTTTGAATTTCTGGATAGTCAAGATGGAAAAGATATAAAAGGCTTTCGGGCGTTCCTGGTGGCGGTAGAGATTTGTGGCTTTCCACGAACTGCCAACAATATACATACTTAAGCCCGTCGGTACAAATTATTTTTTGGCTTCGTGGCCGGCGACAGCTCGTAAATCATCGTAACTTTCAAATTCATCAGCAATTTTTTCTCCCAATATTTGTTCCAGCACATCTTCTAAAGTTAAAACTCCTACTACTTCCTCAAAGTTGTTAACCACGATCAACAGATGTTGGCCTGACTTTACAAAGCCGTCCAGTGCCTGGCGCAAACTATTTGACTCATTAATAAAGTGGGCGTCTTTTTTCATAATATCTTGGGCGGTGCCCGGCTTTTCCAGGTTTTTTAAAAGATCGCGTAGGTAAAGCGTGCCGACGATTTTTGGTGCTGTCGACTTAACAGAAACGGTATCGGTCACAACTGGAAAACGCTTATGACCTGTTTTGTGTAAGTCGTCCATTAACGTCGGACCGATAGGTTCGTTGGCCGCCACCCACTTTACCGATTTGCGCGGCGTCATTACACTACCGATATTTTGGTCAGCAAATTTCAGAGCGCTACGAACGCTTTGGAGTTGAGCGGCCGAAAGACGGTTATCCAGTTGCCTGCTTTGGCGGTCGATAAAATCCATTAAATCTTCAACCTCGTAAATACCTGTATGACCACGCTCTAAACCCCTAACATGGCCGCCGAGGCGCACGAGTACCGGCTGCAAAAAATTGACAACTGGCAAAACCACCGAGGCCACAAGGGCCGAAACTTCCCACAGCCAGTTCCCGGTCCGGATAGAAAACCGCTCGTCTAAAAGCAACCAGCTGGTGGCGGCTATAAATACTAAAACTAGCCAGCCAGAAAAATCAGCTGCCAGCAAAACAAGCATCGTGGCAGAAGTTACTCCGACCGTCCAAATAATAAATTTTAATGAAGACTGAAAAGCTAATACTTTATAAAGAGCTTGGGTGTGTTTATCGCCACCACCCCTTGCCCGTCGGCGAAGTTCAGCCAGCGGTAGAGCTTTGGAAGCTTTATAAAGCAAGATACACTTGGCCAGTACCACCGCTAAAAGTAATATGCCTATGGTTTTCATCCCGTTAGAACCTCAGCCTTGGCTTATAAAAATTGTTGATCGTTGGCAATTTAAAGCAGATCCAACGCAAAGTTAGTGTGAAAGTTGCAGGCTGAGGTCTAACGGGATTCATCCGTACTATAATCTTAGCAGAGCAAAGCACTTAAAGCGGAGTATGAGATAATAGGTAGGTTGCATTATAAGACAATATTATGTTATAATAATCAAAAACTAAGGGTAGGAGATATGGATAAACGCTTTCTAACAATTTTAGCCGCTATAGTCGTCATTTTTGGCGGCATATTTATCTTTAGCCAGCGTTCTAGCAATAATGCCGGTGGTAGCACGCTGGGTAGCCAAACCCAGATAACTAATCATGTTAGAGGCGAAGGCACAAAAAATGTCAGGTTAATCGAGTATGGTGATTATCAATGTTCGGCATGCGAAGCCTATGAACCCGTGCTACAGCAAGTAATAGCCCAATACAGTCAAGATATCTATTTCCAATTCCGCAATTTACCTCTAGTTTCCATCCACCCTAACGCCTTTGCGGCGGCTAGAGCGGCCGAGGCTGCCGATCAGCAAAATAAGTTCTGGGAAATGCACGATATACTCTATGATTTCTCCAATTGGCAAACTTGGACGAATTCCGCTAACGCGCGCAGTCTTTTTGATTCATACGCTCAAAAAATCGGCTTGAATATGGAACAGTTCAAGCAAGATTATGGAAGCAGTAAAGTCAACGATGCTATTAATGCTGACCTTGCCGAGTTTAATAAAAGCGGTTTGCCAATGAGCACGCCGACCTTTTTTCTAAATGGTGTCCATATAGAAAGTTCCAGGCTGACAGATCAAAACAACCGTCCGCAGTTTGAAAAATTTAAAACTCTCCTAGACGCTGAGATCGCCAAGCAAACCAAGCAATAGATCGTAGCTCTTGGAACACATGTTCTATGGTAAATGCTAAAGTAATGTTCGACGTTCTAGGGTCTAAGTTCAATGGCTAATAGACCTGGTATGTAGCCCAGAAAGACTGCGAGATTTGGACTTTTATTTTATGCGCTCGTGAGCGCATAAATTTAACCTTGATAGGCATTTTTATTTTACCTCCCGTTTTTATTTGATGCGGACATGGCCCGCAACACGTAAACATAAGCTTAGATAATATTGCTTACTGCGTCAAGCCATATTTTGGCAGTTGGTAGTTAGTAGATGGTAAGGTATGACAAACTGTTATAACATAAGCGGTAAGAAGATGGCCCAAAACATAATTATCAATGAAATCGAAAAGGTTGAGGCAGTTGGCCCAATTAAAAAAACTAGGGATTATTGGCATACGCTAGGCCCGGGCCTAACCACTGGCGCCAGTGATGACGATCCGTCAGGAATCGCAACCTACTCACAAACCGGTGCGCAGTACGGCTTCCAGCTGCTTTGGTTAAGCGTATTTACTTTTCCACTAATGTCGATTGTGCAGGAAATGTGCGCCCGTATTGGCATCGTAACCGGCCGGGGGCTGGCCGGCAATATCCGCCAACATTTTTCTAAACGTTTGCTCTATATCGCTACCTTACTTTTATTTGGCGCCAATGCATTTAATATTGGCGCCGATCTTGGCGCCATGGCCAAGGCCGTCCAATTATTGCAGCCGGCTGCTAACTATGTACTTCTAGTTATCGGGTTTGTCGCCCTCAGCCTGCTGTTGCAGATTTTTCTTCCCTATGCCCGTTATGCCCGTTATCTTAAATGGCTGGCCTTGGTATTGCTAGCTTACGTTGCCTCTGCTTTGCTGGCCAACCTAAATTGGAGCGAAGTCTCAAAAAGCGTCCTGTCACCGTCCATTTCGCTGACTAAAGATCAAATTTTGCTGATTTGCGCCATCCTTGGGACCACCATTTCGCCATACTTATTTTTTTGGCAGACTTCGCAGGAAGTTGAAGAAAGGGCGCTGGCAGGCCGGACAGATGTGATGAGAAAACATACGCCCGATCCAAAATCTATCAATAAAATGCGGGTCGATGTTTGGAGCGGTATGCTGCTTTCCAATATTGTGATGTTTTTTATCATTGCCGCCGGTGGGGCGCTTTTGTTCAGCCAGGGGATAACCAATATTGACAGCGCCGCCCAGGCTGCCGAAGCCCTTAGGCCGGTTGCCGGTGATGCTACATATTACTTGTTCGCTATCGGTATCGTCGGCACTGGTCTGCTGGCCGTTCCGGTACTGGCCGGCAGTAGCAGTTATGCTGTCAGTGAGAGTTTTGGCTGGAAAGAAGGTCTGGCACGGTCTTTCAAGCAGGCCCATGCTTTTTACGGCGTGCTGATATTTTCGATGCTTATCGGATTGGCGATAAATTTCCTGGGCATTGACCCTATTAAAGCACTAATTTACTCCGCGATTACCAATGGCATAGTAGCACCGTTAGTACTTACCTTCATCGTCCTTTTAAGTAGCAATCGTCGCATCATGGGTCCCTGGGTCAATAAGCGTACCACGACAATCGCTGGTTGGTGTGTAACCGGCATCATGGCATTGGCTGGTGGGGCTGCTATCTTGGCGATGTTTTAAAAAACTTGCGCTAAGTTTTACCTTTAGGGGTTTCACGCTAAAATACAATCAGATGGAAAATGCTTTCGCAGGACTAAGCCTGATAATTGCCATTGGCGCTGGCGTTTCCATGCTGATGCGATCCATCGGCCAGCCACTAATTATTGGCCACATCATTACTGGCATTATTGTCGGGCCAGCGTTGTTACGTATCAGTAGTTCCCCAGATACCCTAGACATTTTTGGGGAAATGGGTATCGCCCTGCTGTTGTTTATCATCGGATTAGGAATGAACCCCAAGGTGGTCGGCGAAGTTGGTAAAGCCTCTTTCCTCACAGCCAGTATACAAATTGTATCAGTGACCACGATCGGTTATTTTGTCGGCTCCGTACTTGGACTTGATAGCCGCGAGGCGTTATTTATTGCTTTGGGCCTTTCGTTGAATAGCACCGTCGTGGCTCTTAAGCTCCTGAGCGACCACAAAGAACAAGGGCGATTGTATGGCAAGCTGACAATTGGCATACTTTTAGTCGAAGATATTGCAGCAGCTATCGCCTTAATAGTCATTGCTTCGGCCCAAGACGGCGAATGGTTAGCTTTGGACTCTTTGGCCGCTTTAGCCTTCAAGGGTTTTATTCTGGGATCGATCATGTACTGGATAAGCCGGTACTTGCTGCCAAAAACCCAGAAGTTGGTAGCCAGTGAGCAAGAAGTTTTGTTCTTATTCGCTATCGCTTGGGGACTTGGCGGCGCGACCTTGTTGGCCAAGGCCGGTTTCAGTTTGGCCATCGGTGCTTTGGCCGCAGGCGTATTTTTAGCCTCCCTGCCTTATGCTCAAGAAATTGCTGCCCGGCTGCGACCGTTGCGCGACTTTTTTGTTATAATCTTTTTTATTGCTCTTGGCACAGAGCTTTCTTTTGATCAATTTGGTGAATTCTTTGGGGTCGTAATTGCTTCTGTCCTGATTGTTGTTTTGCTAAAGCCAATTATATTGCTCGCCACTCTTGGCGAATTAGGTTATACCAGAAGGACCAGTTTCAAGACAGCCGTTGCCCTTACCAGTGTCAGCGAATTTTCAATTATTTTTATCATTTTAGCCGTGCAGCAAGGCTTGGTTCCTCCTACTATGGTCAGCCTGCTCACCATCATTGCCCTGGCTTCAATTGCCATATCAACTTATCTGGTAACTTTTGGCGACCGGCTTTATCCGCACCTCGAAAAGTATCTTAGTCTTTTTGAGCGCAAAAAAGCTCAAAGTGACATGAAACCGGAAACAAATTATGAACTGGTTTTATTTGGCTATCAGCGCGGCGGGCACGAGTTTATCAATCTGTTTAAAAAGCTCAAGAAAAAATATGTAGTTATAGATTATGATCCTGAGATTATTGATATATTGATAAGTCGTAAGATCAATTATTTATATGGCGATGCGACTGACGTCGAACTGCTAGAAGAAGCCGGCGTGGAGCGGGCCCGCTTAGTCGTTTCGACGATTCCTGATTTCCAGGTTAATACCTTTTTACTGGATTATTTAAAGCGCAAAAATCCCCGAGCCGTAGCCATCTTCCACAGTGATGACCCGCTGGACGCCGCCAAGTATTACGAAGCTGGAGCCAGCTACGTTATTTTACCGCACTATATCGGCAGCGAACAGGTTAGCACCTTTATTGCCAAATCGGGATTGTCCAAATCAGCCTTTCATAAGCAACGTAAAAGACATCTGGGCTATTTGGAAAAACACTACGGCGCGTTGGAAAAGCTTAACGAAGAACACCGCAAGAAACTCGGTCGGGCAATTATTCGCGGCGTGGCCGCTATAGCAAAATCAAGGTCCTAGGCCGCCAGCTTTTGTCGAATCTGCTTTTCGTAGCGTTTCTTATCTAGATATGTAACATCTCGGCCAAGTTCAGCTTTGGCTTGTTTTCCGGCAGCTGTTTTAATCTCGTCCTCCTGTTTTTGCCGCCGCCACCAGTCCCCAAGAATATCCATGGCGCTAAAATTTTTTTTCTTAACCCCATAGCTTTCGAGTGTCCTGTGGTCTATTTTTTCGCCATTTTTATATGTCGTCTTACATTCCACACAGTGATAGATTTTTTTCTTGAATAAATCTTTGGGTAAATCCACTGTTTTTCTACACGCCGGGCAAGTAACGCACTTTGTAGGGTCTTGATTTATTCTTTGGCCGTGCGCTAGGGCAGCCGCTTCCTGAGCCGCGATACCGCCTGGGCCTGACGGGCACGCTCCTTCATAACGTACTCCGTTGGCCCTAGCTTCACTTCCGTAATATCCAGCGGACTCAATGGCGCTGGCCTTATCGCCGGTCGAAGCCAGCCTGTCTAAGATGACTGCTGGCGCACGGTTTAAAGTCGCCGCTATATGCTGCAAACTGAAATCCAACAAACTGCGGGCTAAGGGCGCAGATATTACCAAGCCCTCTTCTAGGCTCAGGCCGAGGTTAAGGTTTTTGTTTATATTCAGAACTTGGGGGGTAACATAGCCGCCGCTGGTGCCTAGGGCTCGAATGTTATCTAAGTAGACCGAGCGCAAAGCTGCTTGGCGACGAACCATAGCCACATCATCACCCGGATCAGGCCGTTCCGACCTTTCTAAACCAAAGCTGAACTCTTTGCCTAAGTTTCGAGCAGCCAGTATGCCATCATAGGTCGCCACATACTGGTCTAAAAAGTCCGAGAAACTACAGCTTTCAGGCAGGTGGTAAGCGTACATTTTATTTAAAAGCTCCAGAGGCGTCTGGCTTTCAGGGACGTTAGCGCTAAGCTGACGGCGCAACTCATTAAAGATACCAACCGATGAATTATGCAACGTAACTACATGCTCAATAAGCACATGCGCGTTTACTTTTTGGTAAATTCTGACTATAGTGTAAGTTTCGTTCTCTGTTATGGGCATAGACTCTACGATGTAGGCTTCATTGGCTTCAGCGCCCTCAAACCAATTACTCAGTCTATCGACTTCTTTTGATTCTATTTTGGCGCGTTTATAAAGACGTATATCGGTTGCGTTACCAGCAAATTTATACTCTGTTTTAGCTGTCATGGAGCGCATCGAAAATTTGTTTTGCCTGGATATGAAATCGTTGACTACCCTGTCGAATTGGACCGGGTTGATAAAACGTGGTTTTTCGATTCGTTCGGCGCAGTCAGTAATTAAGTCTTCATCGATCGAGTTCATTGCCGCCTCACCGTTTTCCAGATACTGCTCCAAGTGGGTCAAAGGATCGTTAACTCCCAGTTCCCGGACAAATACGCCAGCTCCCCAAAGAGCCCTCTCGCCAATATCGTGAACTGGTTCAATAAAACGATAGCTCTCGGCTTGCTGTGTTGCTATAAATTGTTCGGCTGCTACGACCATAAAAAACCCCTGTGTGGAGCAGGGGTTGAAAATACTTAACTTGTTAAGTACTTAGTACTCCTGCTCGGGAGTCCGCCAGCTGGCGGATTGTAAAGCTGTATCGGACTTAAATATGAGACAAACTACGTTTTTCTCATCGGACCTGACGAACTAAATTCGTCTCCGCTTTCGCGGACCGGTGCGATGAGAGACCCCGACGGGGTTTCTCATTTTCTTACCGTTGCGGCACAGTGCCTGAATTCTTGCCCTCCGTAGTCTCAACGGAGGATGGGTCACAGGCTTCCAGCTGTTTATTTGTTAATATATTTATCTTAGCACAAAAACCTAATTACCCTCTTGTATTTTCTTTACTATAGGGTACGACCCTGTAGCAAATAGGTATTTTTGGATTAAAGGCTGCGAGCCAAAAGCACGACAATAAATATGCCTATAGCATTAAGCGCGTATGAAAAAATCAAAAAATGGCTATTTTTAACTTTTGCCGCACCCATCAGCCCCACACCGACTTCATCGGGCGCTGGCGAGGCGATAATCAGCGCCCCCAAAACCGGCAGCAGCCACGCGAAATAGGGCGTTTTAAATAAATGTTTTACTTTTGGCGTACCAATTTTCGCCAGGTAGGGCTTTAGCTCCTGCACTATCCTATCCTTTATGAAACGAAAAATAAGATAGTCGCCCAACATTGAACCAACGGCGGCAATTAGGGCGATCTCCAGCGGATTGTTGTATTTTGCCAGTTCAAACAGGACAAAGGCTGCCGGTACGGCCGTATAGGTTAGCACAAAAAAGAAGCCGACCAAAAAAGCGCCGAAAAGACCAAGGGTGCCAAGGCTTCTGATAAATGAATCAACTTGAGGAACGCTGGCTAAAAAGAAAAACAAAATCATTCCGTCAATTAGGAAAAAGGTGTTTTTTAGGTGCCATCCGTGCCAGCGTTTACGCAAATCATCCAGGTTTATTTCTTGGTTTAAATCAATAGCCATCGTAGGCTTAGCATAACAAAGCGTAAGCTCTTAAACTATAATGTCTGTAATGCAGGTATGGCACTCTTTAAATTTGGAAGAACTCTATGCCTCGCTGAATTCGGGTCAACATGGTCTTAGCACCACCGAGGCTAACCTACGGCTCAATCAATATGGTTTCAACGAGCTTGAAGCTGACGGCCAGCCGCTTTGGCGTAAAATTATCGAGCCCTTTGCCAGCCTCTTTGTGATAATCCTGGTTTTGGCGACAGCCATAAGTTTCTTAAGCCATAAATCCCTAGATGGAATTGTTATTAGCGCCATCATTGCAGTTAATATAGCCATTTATTATACCCAGCAACAAGCCACCAACCGCGTACTAAAAAGCTTAAAAAAGCACGCCCAGCAATATGTACAGGTCCTACGCGATGGACGCAGCACAACTGTGGCTGCGAACCTGTTGGTGCCGGGAGATATCGTTTTACTATTTGAAGGTCAGCGCGTCCCCGCCGACGCCCGAGTTATCCACGAAGAAAATCTCTTGGCTGATGAAGCAGTACTAACTGGCGAATCATTACCTGTTAAAAAAGTCGTTTCCACAATTTCGGCAGACAAGCCACTTTACGAACGGGAAAACATGCTTTTTTCAGGTACATACATTGCAGCTGGCAACGGACGTGCGATGGTAATAGCCACCGGCTCGGCAACTGAGTTTGGTGCCATTGCCAAATTGGCGGTTCAAGCTGAGCCCAAAAGCCCGATGCAGCAGAAGATCGATACATTGGTCGGTCGGTTGATAAAAGTCTTGGGAGTAGTAGCGGCGGTAGTCTTTACTTTGAGTTTGTTGCGTGACGTTCCTGCTAATGAGGCACTACGGTTCGTGCTGGCTATGAGTGTTTCGGCCGTGCCAGAAGATCTGCCAATTGCCTTGTCTGTGGTCGCGGTGCTAGGCATACGCCGAATGGCCCGCAAAAACGCCCTGGTCCGTTCAATGCGCACCATTGAGGATCTTGGTCTAATCACAGCTATAGCCACCGATAAAACCGGAACACTGACTAAAAACAGTTTAGCAGTTGCCGATAACTGGCCGGCTGATCCGCGCATTGATTTAAAAAGGATTGCTCTTAAAACGCTTGGCCAACCAGCTAACGTAACTGAGCCGTTCGACCGTGCGCTGCAGAAATTCGCCGGTGACCATATGTATAATGGAAAGCTTATTAAGAACTACCCTTTTGACCAAGCTCTACGTATGAGCGGCGCGCTGTGGCAGGAAGCTGACGCTAAAGTTTTATATGTCAAAGGCGCGCCGGAACATTTACTTAACCTTTGCCAGCTTGATGACGAGACCCGTCATCAAGCCGAAAGCAGATTGCATCACATGGTAGCTAATGGACAGCGGGTAATTGCTGTAGCTTGGGCGAAGGTTGATCATGCCGCTGACAAGCTGGCAGGCCTTAAAGATCTACCGTTGCAGTTTGCCGGCTTTGTAGCTTTTGCCGATGAGCTGCGGCCGGAGTCCGCTGCCGCGATTGCAGCCGCCAAAAGCGCCGGTATTTCCGTAAGGATGATTACCGGTGACCACTTTGAAACAGCTTTTCATGTAGGCAAAAATCTTGGCATAAGTACTCACCGCGATCAGGTGATAATGGGCAGCGATTTGCCCGAAACTGAGGAGCAATTAGAAACTGTGCTAAAGACCAAGTCCGTTTTCGCGAGGATTTTGCCACAGCAGAAATTTAATATTCTCAGGGCACTTAAACGGTCTGAGATAACCGCTATGACAGGAGACGGTGTAAATGATGTGCCTGCCTTAACTAATGCTCATGTAGGGATTGCCATGGGCTCGGGCAACGACATTGCCAAAGACGCCGGCGACATGATCTTGCTAGACAGTAGCTTTGCTTCGATTGTCCAAGCTATCAGCGAGGGCAGAATAATTTATGACAACATCAGGCGGATGATGTTTTATCTTCTTGCCACCAGCCTCGGCGAGATTTTGACGATGATTGGAGCGTTGCTTATAGGACTACCCCTGCCTGTTACTGCCATTATGATTTTGTGGGTCAATCTTGTTACCGACACCGCTTTAGTTATCCCCCTTGGCCTGGAACCGGCTGAGGACGACCATATGAAACGACCGCCGCGCCGGCCAAGAGCGCCTATTTTAGACAGAGTTATTTTAAGCCGGATTGTCATTGTGGGCGCGGCTATGTCAATTCCAATCCTTATAGTCTTTGACTTTTTGATCCAATCGGGCTACTCGTTGGAGTATGCCCAGACCATAGCTTTTTTTATGCTGGTTGTCAGCCAGTGGACTAATGCTTTTAACGCCAGATCCGAACAGCATTCTGCTATCCGCGGCGGGCAAGTTATGAACTATAAACTTTTGTTTGGGCTTTTTATGGCAGCGCTGTTGCAGTCACTGGTTATGTTCGGACCACTAAAAGAAGTTTTTGGCGTTGCAAGTGTTGGCTTTGACCATTTACTAGTTGGATCAATTTTTGTAATTCTCACGGTTTTGCTGGCCGTGGAAATTCATAAGCTGCATCATAAGTTTAAGAGCTAATCCACATCTCACTGTTATAGGCAAAATTGAAGCAGGGCCCATGATTTTTAATCTGTTTTCTCGTGAGGAAGCGTACCTAAAGTGGTACGCTGACGAGGGAAAAACGGATTGAAAGTGGGCGATCTTCGGTTTTGGCCGATAGAGAGATGTGGATTAGCTCTTAGAGAAAAATCATTAAAACAAGTGCTTGAATCGTTCCGATAAGTTTGTTGGCCGGCGACCGCTGCAGCTAGCAGGATCCTGCTGCATATTGTATTGGCGGGCCGTGGTCGGGACAGATTCGTACTCCTTGTGAAGATCTGCTGGAGAAGTGCTGCCGTAGTCAACTAGCAGTCTATCCTGATCTTTAATTACCCGATTAACTATTTTATCCGTCTGCTCACCATTTAGCATAAAAGTGATTTTATTTTGGGGGTCCGCCAGCAGAATCTGATCGGCTGTCTTGATTAGCGTAGCATCAACCACCCAGCCAATATTTTGAAAAAACACTCCCCATGTTACCGCCTGGTCTTCGACGTGCACTACGTCATTAACGTTGTCGTGCATATGGGCTCTTTGGTGGGGCGTCATCTTTGGCTCAAGACTACAGGCCCCTTCGGTACCAATGTAATAAAAAATGTCCTTGAATAACTCTCTTTGGCCATTAAAATATACAGCGAAGTTGGCATGATAGTGAACCTCGTCAGGAGGATGGTAGGTCACGAACCTTATACCAAGAATTACTAAAGCCCCGACTATAAAACTAAGACCGATCACAAACCGGCCCGATTTTACGACTTTTGATAGTTTAGTCCGTATCCGCATTTCTATATTTTACTTAACTCGGCCACTATTGCATCGTTCCTAATACCCATTTGTGGATCATCGCTGGTGTACTGCACAATTCCCTCTTCATCTACTATAACGTATGTATGTCCCGGCTTGCTTCCCCTGTGCATTGATGATTCCAGCAGTAGCATCCCATATTGACGGGATACCGCCATGTCCGTGTCCAGCAGTAATGTGCCTTGGCCGAGCTCGGGCATTTTTTTTACCGCCTCGACCCACTGGTCTTTAGTGTCGGCCACGATGCTAGCTGAAACCACTTTGTCGTTATTAAGCCGGCCGTCGCTACCCAAAGAAGCCATTTGGTTCCAACAGGCCGGATAACACATAATACCTTCGTTAAAGAAAAGCACGACTTTTTTACCACGCTGCTGAGCTAAGTTAAAAGTCTGGCCATTATGGCTTGGTAAACTAAAGTCGGGCGCTGGTTTACCTATCATGTTTGCTAGCTTATCGGCTGGTGACATGTTAGTAATAGTTTTGTCGCCAGACTTGTTAGCGACAAAAATAAAAGCCCCCCCAAATACAGTTATTACTGCCAGTAGCGCCAGCTTAAATTTCATAGATCCTCGTCCTCGACTTTTTCGGCTTTAGCCTGCCTATAGGCCGCATAAGCAATGGCTGCAAATATAGCCATGAATAATAGCGCCCACACAAATTCAGGTAGCGCCTGCGCCTCGCGGCTAATATATCGGGTAATACGAGCGGCTAATAGATTAATATCTAGCTGATAGCCAGCGCTGAAGACATCAGGATTCGCTCGTTCGTAAATCAGGATAAATAGACCAAAAACAGTAAATATTGAACCAGCAATCAAATGCGACAGGCTGGTTTTGATCTGGCGGCCAAGCAGATGATAGCTAACAGTGCGCTTAAGTGAACGAAACTTATCAAGAACCTGGCTGCGGTCTAACAGAGCGGCCATGATAAATAATGGCACTACCATCCCAACGACAAATGTAAGAGCGTACAGACCGCCAAGCCAGATTGAGCCAGGCAAAACCGACAAGGCTAACACGCCAGCCAGTACCGGTGCGCAACAAGTAGTGGCGACACCGGAAAACAAACCCAGCACATAAATCGAACCAAAATCATATTTTTGTAATCTTGGGTGAACATGGATCGGCAGCATAATAGATTTACCAAGTATCATGGAGAAACCAAGTAGCAGCATAAAAGCGCCGCCAATCGCGAAAAACAAACCGTGATTATCGTTAAAGAAACTGCCTAGACTAGCTACACCCAGTCCCAGTGGCAAAAAGATGCTCAGCAGGCCAAGGAAGTAGACAAAGGTCATCAAGAAAATTTTAGTCTTGGTCTTAAAGATCGAAGCCAAATAGGCCGGCAGCAATACCCCTATGCAACAAGGCGCAAACAGCGCTGCCATACCAGCGATGAAGGCGGTCAGTAACGATGCGGCGGTCACTAACTCCATCCCGTTAGAACCTCACCCTTGGCTTGGGAAAATTCATCATCATTTATCCTCGCAGCATTCAGCTAAGATCGTAGCGATTTTTTTCTTGCCGGGATCACTGCGATATGTAAAAACTACCCAAGCTGAGGTCCATAAAACTACCAGCAGAATAAAAACTGACAGCTGGATTTCGCCTGTAATTAGACCGTAGAAGATAGCTGTCAGCGACAAGAAAAAAGGCAAGCTAAAAATACGCAGGGCTTGGGGCAGACGCCGATAGGCAAGGTAAAAAATACCAGTTGTACTTTGGCCGACCAGCAGCCCAAGCAGGACTTGGTTGCCAAAACGGCCGATTTTATATAAAACCAGCAGGGCCAGCCAAGTAGATGCGACTGCTACACAAAGAGAACAAAAAGGCTTTTTTGACAGGTTCTTAAAAACCAAGCTAAAGATAAATATCAAACTAATGGCCAAAAAAACATAAAACATTAACTTAAGCCTACAGTTAATAATAGACATATTCAAGTATTCGAATATCAATATATTTGTGCTATTATCTAAACATGCATCCCCGATGTTATTTAAAAGGGAAAGGAGCAGCCCGAGCATCGAATTTATTTCGTGCCGGCTCAGGTGAGGGAAAACCATTGGTTGTCCCTCATAAGGCGAAGCCGCAATTATGCACCAGAAGATGATCGCCCTAGAAGAAGAAACCTTCAAGGTTTTGGCCAACCATAAACGCCTGGAGATTTTACAACTTCTAAAGCACCACCAGTTGAATGTTAATGAAATGGTAGAAATGTTGGGCTTGAGCCAACCAAACCTTTCCCAACATCTTACACTGCTCCGCCGATACGGATTGGTCAAAGTCAACCGACAGGGCCAAAAAGCCTACTACTCGCTGGCTGATAATAAAATTACCAAGGCCGTAAATATGATTTACCGGTTTTTGCAAAATCAACATGGTTTTACAGATGATTTCCCAGCCGAGATACTATTTCCGATTGTTAAAGACGTTGTATGCGGGATGCGGTTGAGCGCTT
>JACPKG010000014.1 GCA_016187175.1 Candidatus Saccharimonadota bacterium | reverse complement strand
TTTTATCACCAAAATAATGAAGAGATAGGCTAGAATAAACGGCGTCGAAGCTTTCCGATCCTACTGTAAGTTGCTGGCGTAAATCAAAAACTTGAAAATCAACCCCAGAATTACTCAAAGTTTTTTTGTTATGATCGATTACTGTCTTTGAAAAGTCAGTTGCTAAAACACTGTGGCCTTTATTCGCAAAATAAACCGCATCGCTTGCCCTTCCACAGCCCAAATCTAAAACTTGAGAATGCGGTTGAAAACTTTGCTCAACAAGGACGGCGAATGGATTAACGTCTCTGTCTTCCTCTAGCTCATTACCGTGTCTTCTATTCCAAAAGTCTCTTTGATCAGGAACCGAGTTATTCATAAGCTAGAGTTCTCCCCAATTGTGGCCAGTGGAGATATCTACTTTTAGCTTTACAGGTAGTTTGTGGATGTTTTCCATGGTGGTTTTTAGAATTTTGCCAACTTCTTTGGCGTCTTTTTTCCGGCATTCTACAAGCAAGGAGTCATGAATCTGTAGCAGAATTCGAGGCCACCCTTCGACTCCGCTATCGCTCCGCTCAGGATGGCGATGGTAGCGGCTCTCAAATTCTTTGTTCACCGCTACCATCGCCATTTTCATCAGATCCGCCGCCGAGCCTTGCATTGGCATATTGATAGCCGCTCGGTAGGCCGCTTCGCGGACCACAAAGTTAGACGATCGTACATCCGGCGTCGGCCGGCGTCGGCCTAGAAGAGTTTCTACATAACCTTGTTCCTCGGCTTGCTTACGCAGTAAATCGATATGTTCTCTTAGTTTTGGCCTAACCTCAAAGTATTTAGCAATAAATTGCTGAGCAGTCGCGTGATCCATGCCAGTCTGTACACTGAGGCCATGCGGGCCTTGGCCGTACATAATGCCAAAGTTGACTGCTTTAGCAGCATAGCGCTGTTCTTTGGTAACTTTGCTGGCTGGGATACCGAGAATTAGGGCAGCCGTTTGAATATGGATATCTTCATCCTTATTGAAAGCATCCAGCATACCTTCATCACCGGAGAGGGCGGCCGCCAATCGTAACTCAAACTGACTGTAATCAGCGCTAATAAGCACGCAGCCTTCGTCGGCAATAAAAGCTGTACGAATACTTTTACCTAGCTCTGTGCGTACTGGTATATTTTGCAAGTTGGGGTCAGTGCTGGAAAGCCGGCCAGTCTGGGCAATTGTTAGATTAAATGTCGTATGCAAGCGACTACCTTGGTCAACCATGTGCGGTAATGTATCAACATAAGTATTTTTAAGTTTGACTGCTTCCCGATACTGAGTGATTAAATCAATAATCGGGTGTAGCCCTCGGAGTTTGTCTAGCTCGGGGGCAGCCGTCGAGAAACCGGTTTTGCCTTTCTTTATTCCCTCAGTTGGCAAGTTCAATTTCACAAATAACATATCGGCTAATTGACCTGGGGAGCCAATGTTAAATTCATAGTCAGCGTGACCGTAAATAGTTTGTTCTAGGTCACTAATGGAATCTTCCAGCTTGGCAGCGAACTTTTGTAGATATTTAACATCGAGTTTAATGCCATACTGTTCCATGTCTGCCAGTACCGGAATCAGAGGCCATTCGATGGTAGAGGCAAGAGTTGAGAGTTTAGAGTTAAGAGACAGCTCCTTAGATTGCACTTCGTAAAGTTCGCGGATGACCGCCACAAGTTCGGCGCCGCGGTCGATAAAGTCCTCGGTTGGTAAATCCTCAAAGGGCGCGCCGCCGTAACGCAAGTTGACTTCCGCCAATTCGGTCAAAGTCTGAGCCCGCATTAATGGGTTAAGCAAGAAAGCCCCAACCAGTACATCATGCTCGACGTTTCGTAGTCCGACGCCTAGATTTTTAAGCAGTTTTATATCATTTTTGATATCGTAGCCAACAAAAGAGGTTACAGGTGACAGGTTACGGGTTACGGCGGCGCGGACTTTTTTGGGGTCAAGTTTCGTTAAGTCCAAAGTGTACGATTGTTTGGCTGAGCCAATGTGTAGAACCAGCGGGTCGGCGCCGTGCTTACCCGCTGCCCGAGAATGAACAAGCAATTTGTGAAAGGTTAAATCTTTCATGCTAAAGTTTAGCTTGGTAAGGTCTTTGTCTGTATCAATCAATTTGTGTTTCTGCAGTTTCAGCGACTGTTGACTATTGACTGTCGACTGTCGACTAACTTGCATATGTTCCGGTAAATTACTCAGCAGCGAGCGAAATTCTAAATCTTGCAGCAGATTGCGCAAGTTACCTGTATCTAATTTTTTAGTGTCCATGGCCGCTAGATCCAGTCTGACCGGCGCGTCCGTCCAAAGCCGGGCGATCTCTTTGGAAAGATAAGCTGATTTTTTACCTGTCTCCAGTTTTTGACGAATTTTTTCAGGAATCTCTGACAGATGTTTGTAAATATTATCCAAGGTTTCGTATTTTTGCAGAAGTTCAGTGGCCGTTTTCGGACCGACGCCAGGGACACCAGGAATATTGTCGGAACTGTCGCCTTTTAGAGCCTTAAGATCTAAAAATTGTTCCGGCTTTAAGCCATATTTGGCCGTAAAACTTTCCGGATGAAACTCCTCGATATTGGAAAAACCGCGCTTCAGGGCATAAACTCGCACATTACCATTGATTAACTGCAAAGCATCTAAATCGCTGGTGATTAACTGAGTATCAAGCTTTTTTTTACGAGCCTGGACAGCCAGGGCACCCATGATGTCATCGGCCTCGTAATCGTCAAGCTCGTAAAGCGGCCAATGAAAGGCTTCCAAAAGTTCGTGAAGAATTGGAATTTGAGTATAGAAATCTGGCGGCGCCGGCTTGCGGCCGGCTTTATACTGCGGGTACATTTGCACGCGCTTTCGGATGTTGGTTTTGGGTTTGTCCCAAGCCACAGCCACATAATCTGGCTTGAGCTTTTTAATAAGTTCCAGCGCCATAGCTGTAAATCCGTAAACACCGCCAGTCGGCACACCGTCTTTAGTGCTAAGATTAGGCATAGCATAGTAGCCACGATAGAAGACAGACTTCCCATCAATTATTGCCAGTTTTTTTCTCTCGGCCACTACTTAACAGTATACCTCTGAGGACTAACAGTTTCGACTGCTTACGCTTCGTATAAGTATCCTAAATCGTAGTTTTTATATTGACGTCTGGCAAATTGAGCAGCCAAAGAGTACGCCTTCGAGCTATAAAATGCCTGTTCAGTCACCAAAAGTTTTTTGGCATATGGAGTAAGTTTAGGTGCTGGACTACTATTAGTCGAATCAGGACGCTTTTGACTGATAATGTCCGCCATTTTTTTATATAGTTGTGGAGCAGTATTCTCAAGATAGGCAAAGATTTCTAAAAGATGTCCGGCAGCAGCATGAGTTTTATAGGCGCTTCTGAGCGCTTCATCATTCATCTTGCCGCTAATAAAGGCTTGGTACATACCAAGTATGGCAGTAAAATGGTAACTATTATGAACACGCTGCAGCACCCCCTCAAAAACCACACTCTTTGTCCCATAAGCAGTAGTGTCATTCTCATCAAAAAGTATTTGAGCAACCTCTTTCTCTAACTCGTCTAGGTCAACGCCACCTTGATCCTCGACGGGGTCTTGAGAAAGCTTCAGTAAATCACCAACTTTCTCCATATACTTATTGTAGCTCTAGAGCCTTTATGATAGTTTTTTTGAATGTTTCTAGGGTACCGTTGTTTTCTAAAAAAATGTCAGCCTTGGCTTTAACGCCGTCGAGGCTTAGGGTAGTTTCGTCACCACTATGCTGCATCTCTGCCTGCTCTTCAGCTAAAAAATCGTCAAAAGTTTTTTGGTCCTTACCGCCCTGTCCGCGGCTATAAATTCTTTGATATCTAACCATCGGATCGGCATCAACCCATACAACCTTACCGCCTAGTTCGTGTACTTTATCTACCTCGCCTGGATGACGTAGGCTAGAAATAACTAATCCGCCCAACTCTCTACCCTTTGCTCTTCGTTGATACTCCTCAACTGCCTTGATTACAATTGCTCCCATGCCTATTTCTCTTCGCCATTCTGTACTCAAATCGGCCATTTGCTGACGTTCAAGAGGCAGGCTGCGTCTTTTTAGCTCTGGTATAAGTAGGTCGCCGGAGGCTGAAATAAATGTCCAGCCATAATCATTAGCCAGTACTTCACTAACTGTGTCCTTCCCCGACCCGTTAGTACCGGCAATGCCAATGATTTTCATTTTTTATTGTAAATATTCATGGAGTTTGCGGGTGTCCTTATTTTTCCTGAGTTTGGCCAGCGCTTTGGCTTCAATTTGGCGGATACGCTCGCGGGTGACTGAAAATTCCTGTCCGACTTCTTCCAGCGTGTGGCTTTTACCATCTTCTAGACCAAAGCGCAGTTTTAGGATTTTTTGTTCACGCTCGGTTAGGGTGCCTAAGATTTTTTTAACCTGTTCTTTTAACAGTTGTTCGGAAGCTGATTCGGTTGGGGTTTTGGTATCTTCGTCCTCGATAAAATCGCCCAAAACTGAATCTTCTTCGTCATCGCGTACGGACGCGTCAAGGCTGGAAATATCCTGCTTAATCTTCATAATGTGTTCGACTTTATCAACGTCCATTTCCATGGCGGCGGCAATTTCTTCGTTGGTCGGTTCACGATTAAGTTCCTGGGTCAGACGACGCTGGGTACGTAGCAATTTATTGATGGTTTCAACCATATGCACCGGAATGCGAATAGTGCGGGCTTGGTCGGCAATCGCCCGGGTGATAGCTTGGCGGATCCACCAAGTGGCGTAAGTGCTGAACTTAAAGCCCCGTTCCGGATCAAACTTTTCAACTGCCCGTAGCAGGCCGGTGTTACCCTCTTGGATTAAATCTAGCAAGTCTAAACCACGGCCGACGTAGCGCTTAGCAATAGAAACTACCAAGCGCATATTAGCCTCGGCCATTTGGTCTTTAGCCTTTTTGTCGCCGGCTACAACTCTTTTAGCCAAAGCTAACTCTTCTTCGGCTGTCAATAGTGGAATCTTGCCGATTTCACGCAAATAAAGTCGTACTGAATCGTCGGAAATATCTTCTACATAGCTGGTATCGGGCACTAATTCTGGTTCCTCTTCCTCAACTGCCCAGGCGTCACTGATTTCTTCGGGCGCGGGCTCGCTAGGCTGGATTATCTCAACCTCGGCTTCGGTCAGTTCGGCGTTTAGATGGTCCAAAATATCAATATTGGCCGGCGTGTCGGGAATTAAGGCAAAAATTTCACGCTGGTCTAACTTGCCGGTTTTTTTGCCACGGGCAACTAGTTCCTCGATTTCCTTCTCGAAGGATTTTTTTCGCGGCATCCGCTTAGCTTTGGGTTCTGTTGGGATTTTTCTAGCCATATAAGTTAGTTAATCTTCCACCTTTTTGATTAATTTATTCAGTTCGTCGGCTTGATTCATGAGTCGTTGCAGTATTTTTTCGTCAGACGTACTTTGCATAGCCGCCGCCAGTTTTTCTTTTTGAGTTTTGACATATCGCTCCAACAAGCGGTGTTTGAGATGAGCCGCTTGTTTCATCAAGTCATCAACCGACAAGTCTTGATATAGCTCCTCAAACTGTAACGCCATAATTTTAACATAATCAGCTATATCCAGCAATTGCTCGCCCGCCAAAGTTTCTTTGGAATTTTCGGCGGGTAAAGCTGCCTTTGGTTTGGCAGCTAGCACCTCGATAAAATCTTTCGAAGGCTCACCCCTAAAATTAGGATTTTTCTTTAAAAAATCCAGTAAGATTCTAGACGGACTCTCATTAAAATATTCCGGCTTCATGTTCTTAAGTAGCTGGCGGACTTTTGGCTGCATCAGCATCATGGCTAAGAAATGATCCTGCAATTTTTGCTGTTCTAACAGGTTTTTATCCTCTTGGTCAGCCTTGGCAGCCGGCTGCTTACGTAGTGCTGTTATTGTCTGCCCGCCACCAGACTTTAACTTGGACTTTACTGCTTCCAGGCTGGCGTCAGCTACTTCAGCCACAAGCTTTAAGTAGTGCTCCTGCTCAACCGCATCAGATAGCCGTCGGATTGTAACCAGTAGGGCGTCGGTAAAGGTTCGCTTGCCTTGAGCTGTCGATAAATCCAAAGCACTTTTATAGTGGGCGATTAACCAGTCCGGCGCATAGACAGAGCCGGCGATAGCTTTTTCCCAGGCCTTAACATTTGCTTGGATTAGGGCGTCTGGATCCTTGGCACTTATTGTAATGATGCTTAAATTAACACCGACTTTTTGGGCCAAGGGAATGGCCCGTTCGGTAGCGGTAAGGCCGGCTTGATCAGCATCAAAACAGAGCCGGATGTCTCCGCTAAATTTTTTAAGTTCACGCAGGTGCCGTTCCGTTATGGCCGTCCCGGCCGTAGCTACTACATTAGCAATGCCCGCTTGGTGACTGGAGATGACATCCATATTACCTTCAACCGCTACAACAAAGCCAATTTTACGTATCGCTTCTTTGGCTAAATGCAGACCAAAAACATGGCTGCTTTTGTCATAGGTTACGGTCTGTGGCGTGTTGATATATTTCGGCGCGTCTTTATCTTCTATCAGGAGCCGGGCCGTGAAGCCAATCACGCTGCCGCGGGAGTCGTGAAGCGGAATCATAATCCGGCCGCGGAACATGTCGTTGGGACGGTGGCTGCGCTGCGTGCTAACTCCGGCCAACTTTGTTTCATCTGTTGTAAAGCCATGCTTAGTTAAAAAATCGGTTAGGGCAAAACCGGTATTTGGCGCGTAGCCCAGCTGCCATTTTAGCAGTGTTTGCTTATTAAATTTGCGTTTCTTAATTAAGTATTGCAGCGCCGCTTTATTAACCGTCAGCTGTTTTTGGTAGAACCTAGCAGATAGCTCCAGCGCTTCAATGGCTCGTTTTTTCTGACGGCTTTGGCGCTGGCCATGGCTGGGATGGAACTGCTCCAAATCCACTCCAGCTTTACGCGCCAAAAGCTCCAGCGTAGCCCGAAAATCCAGTCCCTCCATTTCCATTACAAAACTGAACATATCGCCACCCCTACCGCTACTAAAATCATGCCAGATCTGTTTTTCAGGACTGACCATAAAGCTGGGCGTTCGTTCGCTGGTCCAGGGACTTAAACCTTTGAAGTTACGCCCGGAACGTTTCAGTTGGACATATTCACCAATGACATCCTCGATATTGAGTCTGGATTTTACCTCCGCAACCGCGTCCATCCCGTTAGAACCTCACCCTTGGCTTATAAAAATTGTTGATCGTTGGCAATCTATAGCAGCTCCTACGCAAAACGAGACTGGAAGTTACGGGCTGAGGTCTAACGGGATCCATACGTTAAGTTTATAGCTGCAGGCTTAAAGCTGAAAGCTTAAGCATTACATCCCGAAACTGCTAGAATATTATTTATGCAGCCACAAGATACAAACCAGCAACCCGCTACTCCAACGCCTGGACAATTCGACTTTATGCTCAAAAACCAGCCTAAACCACCGAATAGGTTTAGTGTTTTACTTTCTGGTATACCAAAACCAGCAAAAGTAGCTCTTTTGATTATTGGTATTGTATTTATTTTAGTAATTCTTTACTCATTACTTGTTGGCGGTAAGACCGCAGGTACCGACCAATTAACACTTGTAATGGCCAGAGCGCAAGAAATTGCCCGCATTAGCGCATTAGCCGGTCAACAGGCCAAGAACCCTGATACCAAGGGACTGGCCGCGACCACGGAAGCGATATTAAATAGTCAAGCCCGGGAACTGCAAACTTATTTAACAGATCTCAAAGTAAAGGTTAACGTCAAGAAAATAGCAGTCTTGTACTTGGACAAAAAAGCTGATGCCAAACTAGCAACCGCGCTGCAAAACAATAATTACGACCAGACTTACTTTGACTATCTCAAAACAAATCTGGCTACTTATAAAAACCAGTTGCTCGTTACCTACAAAGGTGTCGGCAAAAATGTCCAGACAATCTTGAATAGTGACTACAAAAGCGTTGAAACTATTTTATCTGCCCCCCAGCTTAAATAGTTTTCGTATCCAGTATTTGGTATTTGGTATTAGATTTATCTTAGTACTTCATAAGGCATACCTTATGCCGTTACGCAGTAACTAATTGATAGCTGTGGTCAATTAAATCTTTAATTTCTGGCCAGCTGAGCTGTCCTGAAAGAACGATCGTGTTCCAGTGCTTTTTATTTAAATGGTAGCCTGGCATCACACTTTCGTATTTTCCGCGCAAGGTTTCAGCTAGTTGAGGATCGCATTTTAAGCTAAGCTGAAGCGGGTCTGTTTTTTCTTGCACTAGAGCGAACATTTTACCTTGTCCTGAGTTTGTCGAAGGATCCACATATTTATAAACCGCCACATCTTCACCAAACGGATAATCAAGTCTGGCGCCCGGCAAGCTTAAAATGTATGCCTCAACAATTTTATGTTCCATTGTCTATATTCTATGATGGATTTATGAACAAAGCAGAAATTTATCCGGGCGAGGCTAAACCAGAACGTTTATATTTCAAATCGTTCTTGCAAATGCTCCGTAATTCGGTTGGTACACAAATGTTCCGTAATTTCTACGTCCGCACGCCTGAAAGAGGCGAGTTTGACGCTCTTGACGACGGCAGTGATGCCTGCGCTTTTTATGTCAGCGCTGTTTTGGTTATTTTTGGAAAAATTGGCGGTTTTCACGGGACTGTCGCAAGCACCATAGAGGATCTGCGAAAATCGGGCTGGCAAGAAGTAGAAGAACCCGTAGCCGGCGATGTTTTAGTTTGGGAAAAGCAAAAACCCGGTGATAAATGGCAGGAGCACATGGGTTTTTCTATTGGTAAGGGGCGAGCCGTTAGTACATCCCTGACCGAAAAAGCTATCATTGAACATGACCATAATTTCGGCGATGCCAACCGAAAAATTACTCAAGTTTTACGAATGGCGGATTGGGAGCAGACCGGAAAACCAGAGTCTTAAGTTTTCGATCCTTCGTTATCAGCTGCCTTCTGCTCGAAGTCTAGACACGCCGAATTGATGCAGAACCTCATTCCAGTGGGTTGGTCCGGCGCGTCGTTAAAGACATGACCCAAATGACTGCCGCAACTGGCGCACGAAATTTCTACTCGGCGTAGGCCCTGACTACGGTCTTCGGTCAGTTTGACCGCCTTATTGTTAACTACATTATAAAAACTGGGCCAGCCGCTGCCGCTATCGAACTTGGTGTCGCTGCTAAAAAGTTCAGCGCCACAAAGCGCGCAGGTGTACATGCCTTTCTTGTTGTGTTTAAGGTACTGTCCAGTAAAAGGCATCTCCGTGCCTTTTTCTATCATGATTTCATACTGCTGCGGCGTCAGTTTCTGCTTAATTTGATCTTCCTTGAATTGCTTGGTCATTTCACATCCGTTCCGGTGCGGGAATGTTGAGTAGTTCCAGGCCATTTTTTAAAACTTGGGCATAGGCTTGAACAAGTTTTAGGCGCAAACTTTCCCGAGGATCGCCAATCACGCGATTACTTTCATAAAACCGGTTAAAAACCTGTGCCAGTTCGTATAAATAGGTACAGACGTGGTGCGGCATCAGCTCGTTGACTGCCTTTTCAACCACCTCTGGGTACTCCGATATTTTCCTAACTAAACTTCTTTCCCCCACCTCAAATTTGTTGACTGTTGACTGTTGACTGTTGACTGTTGACTTCTGCAATATGCTTCGTGCACGCACGTAAGCATATTGCAGATACGGCCCGCTATTGCCCTGCAAACTGACCGATTCCGCGGGGTCAAAAATGATGTCGGCGCCGATGCGGTTTTTCAAAAAAGCGTATTTTACAGCGCCAAGCGCCGTCTGTTCGTTTTCCTGCTTGTTAACTGCCTTATTGGCTGCATTGGCTGCGGCTAGCACTTCATCGGCCGTAATAACATTACCTAAGCGACTGCTCATTTTTACTCCACCACGTACCGTTTGGTTCGTGGCGCCGCCGGCTAACTTCACCATGCCGTGAGTAATATGCGTTGTCTTCTTGACTAATTCGGGTTCAAACTGATCGATGGCTTTCAAAACAACCTGCATATATTCATAAATCTCGTTGCCGGTGATGACAATTGATCTGTCAAAATGGAAGTCTTGCCACTTTTGAAGTATTAAGCCGACGTCTTTAGTCTCATAAGTTGGCAAACCCTGGCTATTAATAAACACACGGGTGTGCATATTGTGAACTTCGCCTTTAAAGACAATCGCTCCCTCAGATTCTGCAAAAACGCGGCTGATGTTAGCCTTGACAGCTTGCATGCCCGGTTCAACAGTTTCGCTTTCCGGATAATATTTCTCAAATCGGCTACCAATGCGGCCGTAAAATTCATCAAAATAGTCGTAACTCCACTGGCGCGTCGTCCAATAAATCTGCGCCAGCGGCGAGATTTTGTCTTGCTTTTTATGAATTTGATAAATTCTGTTGTTTAGTCCTTCGACTTGATCCTTGATGCTGGCGTTTTTAGCGTATGCGCTGTTGCCTTCTACATAGCGTTCGGTCAGCCACAGTGGACGTTGATTTTTTTCAACTCCCTTCAGCTTCTCTGGCAGCTCTCCGCCTAAATTTTGCAAAATAGCCCACATAGTTTTGGCCACGTGCAGGCCAACATCACCACCAAAGTTAACTCGGTGCACGTTAGCTCCAGCTGCTTCTAGCAGTTTAGCTATGGCGTCCCCCACCACACTGGTATAAAGATGCCCAACATGCAGGACTTTAAAAGGGTTCGGATCAGAATATTCAACCACTATTTCTTGGCCAGTTAGGTTTTGAGCCGGCTTTGTCCTCAACTGGGTCATCAGAGCTTCATCAGTCAGCGTAAAATTAATGAACCCCGAACCAGCTACCTCAGCCTTTTCTATGTGATAGGTTAGACCTATCACGCTTTTGGCTAATTGTTCGGCGATTTGGCGCGGCTTTTTATCCAATTTACCAGCAAATTGGAGGGCGATATTTGTACTGTAGTCGCCGAAGCGCTCTTCAGGACGAGTGAGTTCGGGCTCAATCTCAACGTCAAAAAGGTCTTTAGAGGCTTTTTTGATCGCCTCCTTTAACTCCTGCATGTACTAATGATATCAGTTAAGACTTGCGGGTAGCCACTGGCCGCAAAAACAACCAAAAGGTAAAATAAACCACGCTGATCATTACAAAGAAAATGGCCGTAATATTAAAGGTCCTAGGAAAACCGAAAGGATTAATAAATCGGTCGGTAATGCTGAGAATTAGTCCGCTAGGATTGGTCAGTATGTCCCAAGTATTCCAGCGCAGGTCCCTGCCCAGGTAAATGGCAAAACTGACGAGCAAAATTATTACCTCGATAACAATAACGCTCGAAAGTATACCCAGCCGTTTTAAGATTTGCCGATGCACCATAAACAAACTGGCAAAGCCCAGCAAGAAACCGATTATAGTTAGTGTGTTAATCATAGCGATGTCATACAGATAACTTATTTCGCCGGTGTCAAAAACATGAACAAAATCGGTCATCACATACCAGGCATTGGGCAGGACGATCAGCCACAGCAGTGTCAGTATAACTGACCGCCAGTTTGACCACTTTTTGTGTTCTAGCTGCTTTACCAGCAACCAACCAAACAGAAGCGCCAGCCAGGCCAGCAGTAGATTTTCGGGTACAAACCAATAGCGTGACACGCCGGTCTCCAACAATCTAAAGCCAAACAGGCTCAGACAAAAGGCACTTAATAAACCTAATGTCTGTAAGTAACGAACTTCCACCCCGCTAAGTCGCATAGTAAGATTATATCCTTTTTTTCTTCTTCTCTTGTCTGTTTTTTCCACTTTCTCCACCACTTTCCCTCCTAGTCTCATAGAAACATCTCTATATTTAAATATTGACATATTTCTAGGAGAGAGTAGGGTGGAGGAAGGATGGAAGAAGAATGAAAACGGCAGCCAGACCCGCTCAAGACCCGACGGTTAAGATCTTAAAATCGCTGGCTGATCCTACGCGCCTGGGTGTGGTACGCCGATTGTCCGCCCGTCCTCCGGGTGAAAGCACCGAAGTATTATGCCAAAAAAGCCTGCTCAGTCAACCGACGCTGAGCCATCACTTACAACGCCTGGTTGAGGCCGGAGTAGTCAGCGAATCTAAAGATGGCGTTGTTAAAAGCTACAAACTCAACCGGGCGTTGCTGGAGCGCTGCGGAATTAACGTAAGTAAACTATAAGTCAAGGAAGTCTAATGAAATTGATGATTATCTGGGGCAGCACCCGTCAAGGACGTAAAGGCGGGGTAGTAGCTAAGTGGGTCAAGGACGAAGCGGCTAAAGACAGCCGTTTTGAAGTTGATTTTGTTGATCTGCGGGAACCCAATCTGCCTTTCTTTGATGAGCCAACCAGTCCATTCAGTATGAAAAGCCTGAATGATTATACACATCCCGAGGGCCGGGCTTGGGCCGAGCGGGTCGAAAAAGCCGATGCCGTTATTGTTGTCACGCCCGAATATAACCATGGACCGCCGGGCGTGTTAAAAAACGCCCTAGACTGGGTGGGTAAACCTTGGATAGACAAACCGCTCGGACTTATCAGCTACGGGGGTATTGCTGGTGGTGCCCGGGCCGTTGAACAGTTGCGTGCCATCACAACCGAGCTGGGTCTAATTCAAGTTGCCACTCCGCTACATTTTCCCTACTTCGAAAAAGCCTTTGATGCCAATGGCCAGCCCGAACGCAGCGATTACTACAGCGAAAATCTGAAAAAAATGCTTAACGAAATTACCCGCTTGCAAGCTGCTTTTAGTCGTGGTGAACCAGCCAGTTAGGGCTGCTGAGCAGATTTTGTAAGCGATATTCTAAATCCTTAAGCATCTGGACACGGCCCACGTCCCCTGCTCCCAACACATTTAGGGCCACAAATGGTTCATGGACGTCAAAACCGCAAAAGGCCAGCGTGCCGTGATTTATAGGATGGAGAATCTGCTGTGGCACGGCTTCGTGCCGGCCATTTTCTTGATAGTAGTCCTGCGGGCCTCCGGCAGCCAGTATTAACATCGCCTGTCTGCCGCGCAGCAAACCATTTTCATAAATTCTTCCGCTGTCCCACGCTACACCCATGGCTAGCACCCGGTCGAACCAGCCCTTTAGAATGGCCGGCACGCTAAACCACCAAACTGGTGCTACAAATAACACCAGCCCCGCTTCCTTAATCTTTTGAATCTCGGCAATGATATCGGGTGAATAAGCTAAATCTAGTTTGGCGGCGTGTTTTTGTTCTAGCATGTAGTTGAAGTGGCCGCCGGTGGTGGTTATAAAGTCCCATTTCTGGGCCGTGGCGCTAAAGCCTTGACCGTACAAGTCGCTAACCGAGACGTTATGGCCTTGGCCGCCTAGCACCTGAACAGCTAAATTTTTCATAGCCGACGTAAAGCTTGTCGGCTCATTATGCGCATAGACAATCAATACATTCACACTACTATCTTAGCGTAAGCATGTTTATTTGTGAGGTCCGACCTTGTTTTTTGCAAGGTCGGACCTCTTCAGAAAGCTAGGCTGATATTGGCCTTACGGCTTGGTCTTGCATTTTAAATATCATTTGGCTGATTTTCCAGCTGCCGTTTGTGGTTTTTACCAAAATGTAATCAATCGTGCCGTGAACGGTCCAGGCGTAACGGTCACCACGATCAGCCACGTAATGGACATGCTCCACGCTCGTTGTAACCTTGGCGCGACGCGAGTTCAGTCTTCGTACAGCCAGTCGCCTAATAAAATGCCGGGTTGAGTAAAAGTAGCTGCCAATTTCCCGGCGCCAACTGTCAATTAGGCGTTTTTTGGGGATTATCGCCGGCATCTCGCCGCTAATTGATTTGTTATCAACAAACGGTTTTTTAACAAAATAATTTTCTAGCCTTTCCCACTGCTTCATGTCCTGTAGCATCGCGACATTGTTAACCACGTCTTTTATCATGTCTTTGTCGTTCATAGCTGGTCCTTTCTTCGGCCACCTAAACTTCTTTTATGAAGTTTAGGTGGCTATAATTTTTGTGTGTTTAGCCTACCAAGCGAACCTGAGAAAAAGCTAAAGCCTTGATTGCATTTACTAATCAATATTAGTCCTTTAGATCTGGGGCGAAGTGAAATTTCTTACAAAGTAAGCTATTCGATACAATTTAGACATGTATCAAGACCTTGCCGAATATTATGACGAGATATATAGCTACAAAGATTATGCTGCCGAGGCAGGGAAAGTTATTGCGTTAATTAAAAGTAACCTGAAAACTGGTGGCAATAAACTTCTAGACGCTGCATGCGGCACGGGCAAACATATCGGGTATTTTAAACAGCATTATGATGTAACGGGTGTTGATATAAGCGACAAAATGCTTGGTCTAGCCAAAGAAAGATATCCCGATGTGCAATTCCATCAAGCCGATATGATGAACATGAAACTGGGAAGAGATTTTGATGTTTTGGTATGCCTATTCAGCTCGATAGCCCACCTGAAAACTTATAAGAATCTAAACAAAGCCCTAAAAAATTTCTCTAGGCATTTAAAAAAAGGCGGCGTATTAATTATCGAGCCGTTTATAGAGCCCGATAAGTATATAGCTGGTGCTTTATTTGCAGATATGGTCAACAGGCCCGAGCTAAAAATTACCCGGATGAATATAAGTAAGCGTAAAAAAGACATCGCCACTTTAGATTTTCACTGGTTAATTGGTACGCCTAAGAACATTAGCTATTATCGTGACAGACATGAAGTAGGTCTTTTCGATATAGAAAAATTTAAGAAACTAATGGCTGAAGCAGGTTTTGACGCGGCCTTTCTAAAAGACGGGCTGCTAAAAGACCGAGGCCTATTTCTTGGTATCAAAAATTAAGATGACATGGCGAGCCTTAAAATGTTGGCGGAGGGGGTGGGATTCGAACCCACGGTACCATTGCTGATACACAGTCTTTCCAGGACTGCCAGTTCAACCACTCCTGCACCCCTCCATATTGCTTAATTCTAACAGATACACTACCGAGATTTTTTACCACATACCTCTTCGAGGAGTTCCATAATCTGATTACAAACTATTCCACTCAAAAAGTTTAAGGGCTATAGTTTAACAATTTTGTGAAAACCCGCTTTAGCAGTTTTTGCAAAATTGAGAGGAGGGACCGACTAGAGGGTGTAACGGAAAAGATTTATCGTTTTCGTGGAAGCCGACCGTTGGTTCCGACGATGTAGACGATTTTGCAACCTTTTATTTTTGGTGTAAGCGATTAGCCAGGCGTAAACTAAAGTCAGAGAGATAAATAATGTCCTTCCAAGGGGGTGGTGGGGCATATTTTTTATACCCTTTATAAACCTAAGCGGGAACCAAAATGCTCAATGTTCAATACTCAGTGGTCATTGCACCGACGGTAGGAGCCGCGTTATGGCTTTAATCCAGCTTCAAGAAGTCTCCAAGATCTTTGGTTTTGGTGAAGCAACCACATTGGCACTTGATGAAGTTGAATTAACCGTCGAAAAAGGCGAATTTCTAGCCATTATGGGCCCTAGCGGCTGTGGCAAGACTACTTTGATGAATATAATCGGTTTATTAGATCGGCCAACGCATGGAAAATATTTGCTTGATGGCCGTGACGCTGCCAAGCTGCGGTCCAATCAGCGGGCCAAAATGCGGCGCGACCGGATTGGTTTTGTCTTCCAATTTTATAATTTACTACCCCGACTAAACGTACTACATAATGTCGCCCTTCCCCTGGCCTACCGAGGCATGATGCCAGTCCGCCGGCTAAAACGGGCCAGCGACATACTAGAGCAAGTCGGGCTGCGTGATCGTGAGTACTTTTTGCCAAAGCACCTGTCCGGCGGCCAGGCTCAGCGAGCAGCTATCGCCCGCGCCCTAATTAACAACCCCAGTATAATTATTGCCGACGAACCAACCGGTAATCTTGACAGCCATGACAGCAAAGTGGTAATGGAACTCTTGGCCGATCTTCACCGTCAAGGACACACCATTTTAATGGTCACACATAATCCCGAACTGACGCGTTATGCCAGCCGAGTAATTTATATGCGTGATGGCACCATAGTCGAGGATGAGTCAACATCTATTGGCGCCGTAGCCAAGGGCGCTCTGCGAACCTATTTGCGCCGACGCAAAACTACTCAGGAAGATGTCATTGCCGGCGTCTCGGCTCTGCTAAAAGACGTGCCGGGCAAAGAATTGGCTAGCCAACCAAAAATTGCTAAGTATAGAAAACTGCACAAAAGAGCCAGAAGAAGGATCCGGAGTAAAATCTGATGTGGAGCGGTAACGTTAAGACGGCCCTGGCCAATCTACGCAGTTCTAAAACGCGCAGCCTACTGACTATGCTAGGCATTATTATTGGTGTTAGTTCTGTCATCACGGTGGTGAGCTTGGGTGAGGGACTAAAGCAAAGACTGGTCGGCCAGATAAGGCAGATTGACCCAGCTGTAGTTATCATCCGACCGGGTAAGTTGGTCGACACAGCAGGCACAGATAAAATGAATCTTAACCTGCTGGCCCTGCTTAGTCCTACCACCTTAACTGAAAACGACGTCGGCGCACTGGCTAAAATCCCTTCGGTAAGCACAGTTGTGCCGCTGAATTTTGCGACCAACAGCCTCGCCAGTGATGGCCGGCAGTTAAATAACATCTCGGTACTTGGAACCACCCCCAGTTTAACTAAAGTTCTGGATCAAAAGGTCGAAAGAGGGGCTTTTTTTAGCGAAGAAAATGAGGGCGAAAAATTGGCGGTTATAGGTTCGGACATAGCCAAACAGCTATTTGATGGCACTAACCCCATAGCTCATTCCATAAGCATTAAAGGCGAGAGTTTTATTGTGCGGGGCGTATTGGCCCCCTCCCCCGGCGGACTACTATCTATTGCCCAAACCGACTTTAATTCGGTTGTTTATATCCCGTTTAACGAAGCTAAAAAAATATCTGGTGGTCAAACTAACATTTTACAAATACTAGCCGGTGTCCGCGATGGTCAAAATATCGATGTTGCAGTTTTGGACGTCAAACAAACACTGCTTAACAGTCATGGTAATCAAGATGATTTTACTGTTCTTAAACAACGTGAGCTGCTTAAACTAGCTAACGATACTGTCGGTTCGGCCGCTGGATTTATTACGGCCATCGCGGCCATTTCACTACTAGTAGCCGGGATAGGCATTATGGACATTATGCTGGTAAGTGTCAGTGAACGTACCCGCGAGATTGGCATTAGAAAGGCCGTGGGTGCCACTAACCGCCAAATCCTTAATCAATTTTTAGTAGAGGGCATGGCTCTGAGCGTTGGCGGAGGCATTATTGGTATAACTATGGCGCTTCTAATCTATTTCGGTCTTCGGCTTTATACGCGTCTAGAACCAGTCTTAACTGCACCTATAATGATCCTGGCGGTCGTGGTATCAGTAGTTGTCGGGGTTATCTTCAGCGTCGCTCCCGCCCTCAAAGCCGCCCGCAAAGACCCCATAGTGGCGTTACGTGGCGAATAATTTTACCTGTTGAGTTCGAGTTTGAATTTTTCCTGAAGCTCGACAGGGGTGGGATTGACGTTGTTTAGTAATGCTAAGTAGATACTGACAAAATCGCCGAACATAACTGTCCAAAGCAAATGCTCCAGGATATTCGAACCTTGTGCTTCAATGTCGTGAGCTAACGGCCAGCGCCCTGATAATAGACGGCTGGTCAATTCAAACCGCTTACGAATTCGTGGGTGTTCGTAGCTCGACAAAAGATTGATAACCTCGTACGGTTTGTCTATTGGATGGCCGGACCAGCCGGTTATCTCGTTGTGATTAAATTCGGAGAATTCGTTAGACCAAGCCAGATTTTTAGAGTTCTCATTAAAATTAATCTTCCACTTATAGGCCGCCGGTGATAGTAATGGCCCGGAATAGATTGCAGGGGCTTTACCGGCAATTTCCATGGCTAGTTTCTTGGCTGGGTTTTTATCTTCCGGTATTGTTGGCAACCAGGCCTGAGCTGCTTCCTTTAAAAAATCTGCCGCTTTATTCAATTCCGACAGACAGCGCTCTTTATCAACGATTTTGATAGCAATTAGGATATCTATCAGGGCTTTCAGCTGGTAAAGGACAGCATGTCGTGGTTGCATGTTAGCGGGTATGGCCGCCAACGGATAACTTTTAGCCCCCGCAATTGACCCCATTTTACCGCCTGAGGCGCTAATCACTATTTTCGCCCCGGCGGCCTCAGCCTCAGCTAAGGCCGATAACGCCTCTTCGGTATCGCCAGAGTAGCTCGAAGCAATATATAGGGTTTTAGGGCCCACGTATTTGGGGATATGGTATTGCCTAACTACCTCAAAAGGTAGGCTATGGCCCGTCCAGCTTTTACTAAAGTAACCTGCCAGAGCCGAGCCGCCCATGCCTCCGTAAACGATATTACTAAATGAGCCTCCGATTTCTTGCAGTTGAAAATCATGGCCAAGTTGTTGCCATTGTTTTTGTGCAACTCCAAGCGCATCCTGGCCGTCGCGTTGATGAATATACTTAAGATCGTCTAACATGACTCCATTTTAGCCTACTCCGCCGTAGTGGCCTACGGCTACGAAGGCCGGGCATTTAACAAATGTACATTTCACATTTATTTATCATTTGGCATTTGCCAGAAGATGCTTATGCCTTAAAATGAGAAATGATACTTGATAAATCATTGATCAATGAAAAATGTTCAATGGTAAATGCGCCGTAGGTGCTTGGGGGTGGAATGTTCGGTAGTGACGATCAAAATCAAAATGTTGGTGCAGTTACTCCGGCCACCGACACCGCCCAGACAGACGCGCCGGCAACTGACGTAACCGCAGCCGCCCCCACCGCACCTACACTGGCAGACCCAATGATAACAGAGGGGGCATCTCAACCTCCGTCAGCCACCGGCGTAAGTGTTAATAATACCGCGATGACCAGTAGCGCCCCGCCGGCAGATTCCAGTAGCGATGATTTAATGCAAATCAAACAGCAGGCTTTGCAAAACCTGGAACCGTTAGTTGGACAGTTAGATCAAGCGCCGGACGAAAAATTCAAAACAATCATGATGTTGATTCAGGCATCCGACAATCCCAAACTGGTTAAGGAGGCCTATGACGCGGCCAATCAAATAACGGACGAAAAAGTCCGCGCCCAAGCCTTGTTAGACGTAGTGAACGAAATCAACTACTTTACCCAACAATCACAAAGCAAATAGCAATCAACAATAAGCAACTTGTTTACTGTTTTTTGTCTATTATCGGGCACGTCGAAGACCGACAAGATAGTGTAGGCCTCCTACGATAATGGCTGTACCCACAAATATGGCCGCCACCTCGCCCGGGCCATTGTTTGGTAACTGTCCGCTTGGGGTAGGCTGGGCTGTCTGATTCTGACTAACACTAGGGGTTGGGGCAGCCGGCGCGGGCGTTGGGGCTGGGGTTGGTGGGGCACCTTGGCCGGTTGGCGACGGCGGCGTCGGTTTTGATTCATTACCTGTAATTTGCTTATAAACCCAGCGGCCGCCAAACACAACCAGTACCGCAACCGCTAAAGCCAGTCCAAAATACATGATAAGAACCGGCCAACGCCGGCCTTGCAGTTCTTGAACATCCTCGTGAAATTCCGGAACTACCGTTACTTGCTGGGGTTGGATCTTAACTTGCTCAGGCTGCTCGGGCGGAGAAGGAGTCGGCAGAGGCGGCCTAGGTGAAGGCGGCTCGGGCGGCTCGGTTGGCACCAACGGCGGAGCGGCTGCCGGTGGTTTTTGGTCTTTATCATGCGGGATCCGTACCTCTGTTTCTGGTGCCTCAGACTGATTCTGGTTGTCGGTTTTAGGACTCATGGTTACCTCTATCCGCCTAGGCTCCGGAGGCAGCTTTGGCGGCTTGATTAGTAGTCTATATTATATTAGAAACTACGAAAAAATCAAGCCCTCAACACCTAGCACAAACGTGAAGGGATGTTCTTATACGGCGAAGCCGCTAATAGTCCATTCCGGCGGGGGATGGAGCGGCTGGAGCAGCCTTTTCCGGCACATCCACTACCAGAGCACCCATGGTGATGGCAGTTCCAGCGATAGAAACGGCGTTTTGCAAGGCCTCTTTAGCTACCCTAGTTGGGTCAACAATTCCGGCAGACTTTAAGTCAATCAAGCCCGAGGATTCATTGACGTTAACGCCAAAGCCAATTTTGGCCGATTTAACTTGGGGCAGCCACTCATCGGCATTAAGGCCGGCGTTGCTAAGCAAAATTCTAAATGGTTGGTCTAGGATGCTTTTTAAAATCTGTTTGCCGGCGGCTACTGAGTTGTTGCCGTCAGCCACGATTGCCTTAGCCAGGCTTATGAAGGTCACGCCGCCACCAGGCACAATACCTTCCTCAAGCGCCGACTTAACAGATGCCACGGCATCGTCAACCCGGAATTTCTTTTCCTCAATTTCAGTCTCGGTGGCGCCACCAACTTTAATGACGGCAACTTTACCAGACAAAGCCGCTCGGCGCTTTTCCAGTTGTTCGCGGTCATACTCGCTGCTGGCAGCCTCAATTTGTTTATTAATTTGGTCGATGCGAGATTTAACGGCGGCGCTCGAACCAGCGCCTTCAATAATAGTCGTTTCGTCTTTGGTAACAATTACTTTGCGCGCTGTGCCAATCATGGCCATTTCGGCATTTTCAAATGTTATACCACGATCCTCGGTAATTACGCCGCCGCCGGTTAAAATGGCAATATCTTCTAAAATTTCCTTGCGGCGGTCACCGAAGGCTGGTGCCTTGATGGCTACGGTATTAAACACGCCCTTTAAGCGGTTAAGTACCAATGTACCCAGAGCCTCTCCCTCCACGTCTTCAGCAATCAATACCAAGTCTTTTTTGCCAGCTTGGGCTAATTTTTCCAGCATTGGCAGGAATTCCTGGACAGAACTGACTTTTTGGTCGGTGATCAAAATAGCTGGTTTTTCATAAACCGCTTCCATGCGGGCGGTGTCAGTCACCATGTAGGGGCTAACGTAGCCGCGGTCCGTGGTAAAGCCTTCCACGACTTCGCTTTCCAGGGCCAATCCCTGGCCTTCCTCTACCGTTACTACCCCATCTTTACCGACTCTTTCCATAACATCAGCAATCAGGTTGCCAATTTGTTCGTCGCCGGCCGAAATAGTAGCCACTTCGGCCACCCGACTTTTTTTACCGGCGATCGGCTCGCTTAAGCTGCCGAGTTTAGATAAAGCCTCTTGGGCAGCCGACTCCAAACCTTTGCGCAAGGCCATCGGGCTATGCCCGGCGGCAATCAATTTATTGGCTTCGCTGAGGATGTGGTAGGTTAGAACCGTGACAGTTGTGGTGCCGTCACCGGCCACGTCGTTCATCTTACCGGCGGCCTGTTTAATCAGTTCGGCGCCGACTTTGTAGCCCAGTGTTTCATCATCAATATCGTCAATATCTACACCCTTAGCCACAGCCACTCCGTCATGCGTCACGGTTGGGTTGCCATAGTTTTTGCTAATAACCACGTTGCGGCCCTTTGGACCCATGGTGGTTGCTACAGCGTCGTATAAAATCTTGGCGCCGCCCAGCACGCGCCGGCGGGCGTCATCGTCATAAAAAACTTTCTTTCCCATAATCGCTCCTTTCAGTCGCTCCAGCCAATAGTACTCAGCTGTTGGCCGATAGCTATTTAACTGTTGCTAGGATATCCTCCTCTTTTACGAGAACGTACTCCGTACCGCCTAGCTTGATGTCGGTTGTAGAGTAACTTTTGTAAACAATCCGGTCACCGACTTTGATTTCTTTAACCTTTTTGCCAACTTTAAGCACCTTGGCAATCTTTGGTTTTTCGGCGGCTTTGTTGGGCAAATAAAGGCCGCTAGCGGTCTTTGTAACGGCTTCTTCCTGCTCGGCAACCACCCAATCAGCCAATGGCTGCAAACTTGTCTTGGCCATAATCACTCCTTTGCCCGCCTAAATTTCTCCTTTGCGGACGAAATTTGGTGGCCCCGTTAGTTAACGTTTCCCGCCGTCCGCCTCAGGTGGATTGCGAGTAATCTAGCACTCAATATACCCGAGTGCTAGAAATTGTGTCAATAGCCCTTTTTTATTTTAAGTCCCCAGGACAAGTGGTATTCTTACCCCGTTTAAAGCATAAATGCCGGGGGAATCTCTGAAGAAGGGTTCTCTTGGGGACTACCTATGGCTCTGGTTAGACCGTCATTAGCCAGAACTTCCGGGCTTACCCTGACATTCCAAATTCTAATTACTCCCTCTCCAGTTACCGACAAAACCGGCTGGCCGGACTCCCGGCCTGTTTCGGCACTTTGTTCTATCCTACCGCCTTCAGGTAATATTACTCCGAGCAAATGACTTTCTTGGATGGCCTGATCTTCTTGAGGTCCGCGCGGAGATGCTGTTCTTGGTCGGCTGTGTGAAGCCATATACCAAGCTGGTAAACCGCGGTCTGTGTTACGTCCTCGCGCTGCCTGGCTTGTAAACCTATCGTGATTTAGACCTCTTGGAGCCCTTTTGTCGGAAAGACTCGGAGTCCTTCTCGATTCTTTGGGCCCAGGCACAAATTCGGACGGAATTGGATCGCCTATTGGCACGGACCAGCCGCTAATCTTCACTTCTATTCCCATGATAACTTCCTCTTTTATCTATCTTCTTATAGAGAATGTATCATAAGAACTTTGATTGTCAAGTCACGGTTGGTAGTCTGTAGAATCAAGCTCATACCCAAACAGGTTTTGATGTGTCCGCCTGACTTTTTTGATATCAAGTACGGCATTAAAGCCTGGACGCACTAGGATAATTAGACATCGGCAAAAAACCAAAAATTTGCTATAAGCTTATTAATATTGTAATATTATCCTGTGAACGATTTTGAAAGACGGCCTGATTCTGAGATCCAACCCGATGCAGCTACACTTAGGCGAATACTATTTGAGGTTGCTGCTCTGGCGATGGTTCACGAAGTTGAGGTCTATATTAGTAATAAGACTGCTAGATCTACAACAAAGTTTGGACCTTTAAGTGCTACAGAGCTAGACCAAGCTATCGAAAATCTATCCGTTGGCATGTTAGTCGATATTCGAGAGTTTGAGCACCGAGAGGGTTTGCGAGAAGGTCTACAACTCGTCGTTGATAGGGTAAACGAACTCCTCGCGCAAGCAAGTGGACCCCAGACTAGTTGACAGTTTATATTTCCTATGCTATACTACAAATGATACGTTTT
>JACPKG010000010.1 GCA_016187175.1 Candidatus Saccharimonadota bacterium | reverse complement strand
GTGTAGGTTTTGGCGGCTGAGGTGACACCGGAGACTTGGCTGGCGGTTTTCTTGGGAAAGGCTCCGAACTTCCGTTTATTGCCGCCATCGGTAAGTTGGGCTATGGCGATGCCGACCACGAAGCCTGAGCTATCCGCATTAATTGGTTTTGTAAATGAAATCCTATCCCAAATCGAGCCGTCTGATTTACGGTAAGTTACCTGCGTCAGTTCATATTTGATGAGTCCGGATGCTTCGGTGACATCAGCCGGATTGGGGCTGTTGGATTTTGTCAGAAACTGATCCGACTGACCATTGTAATCGCCCATGGAAATTACGAAATAACTGGGATCAAAATGTTCTGGCACAATTGATAAGTGGCTAGTCGAATATGTCGGGCCCTCAGTACCTTGGCGGCCGGCGTAACCATTAGTGCCTTCCATGAACCAGCTGCCTATTAATTTACCGGGCTGATCGTAATCGATCTTGCCGGCGATAGGTTCAGTGGTGCGCGGGTTGCGGACGATAAGCAAATCTCTTAATTCTGGCGTATATCGCGGGTACGGATCAGCGGTATAGATCTTCCACGGTTCAGCGTCATAGCTGGCCAGGTTAACGAAACCGGTTAGCGGCGTATCGGTATCCCAATAAGCAAAATCCAGCGTTTGGCCACCGATGGCGCCAATTTGTTCCCCCGCCTTGATTCTCAAGTCAACCTTGCGACTGTCATAAGCTGCTTTCAACTTGTCGCTCAGGCTAGTTACCAGGTCGTAATAGTAAAGCGAGGTACAAGAATGGGCGAAAACCAGCCTGTATTCGACGCCCCGCTCCGTGGTACGCTGCTCTATCTCGGAAAGAGTGGCGTCGGCCATGGCATAGACCGGATAAGCGTCGCGGGCAGACTTATAATCGGCTGGCGAAAAATACTGGTGGTCAATAGGTGTCACATGGTCATCAACCACGAGCCCGTATGGAATAAGTATCGAAAAATCCTGCTCGCGCATCGGCAAATGGGTGAAAGTCAGCTTCTGCGTGCCTTGGCATTTGCCGCGGCTAAGAAGCCGGCCGGCCTTAACAGCCTTACTAGTATTATCAGACTCGTTGCTGCTTATAATCTTTGGCGATGTTTGTGACTGCTTATTATTCTGCTTATAGACTCTAAACCCAACGATAGCTACTGCTACCAGCACAAGTACAAATATAAGCAACCCAATATGGTGAAAACCACGCTGATTACGCTTACGCTTCATTTATCTACATTATATGACCTGACCGGGCAACAGTCACGAGTCAATAGGTTAATTTAATAACTATGACGTTTGGAATGTTTTTTGTTCTCAATCTCATGTATTCTATCGTGGTTTAATCCATAGTAGTGCGCGACTTCGTGCCAGATGGTGTGCTTTATGTTCGTAGTCAACTCGGCCATATCCTTGCTGATTGACAACAGTGGGTTCTTAAAAAGGGTTATCTTATCAGGCAGAAGTTTGGTTGCACCCATGCGACGAGGCAGCGGTACGCCCTCGTATAGGCCAAAAAGCAGGTCGTGGCAGCGCAGCCCGAGCATTTTGGCCTGTTGCTGGGTCGGTTCACTTTCTACTATAAAGGCCACGTTTTCTAACCGGTCGATATATGGAGATGGAATGGCATCAATCGCGCCAGCCACAATTTTCTCAAACTGCGTGTCGTGGATCTTTACCACAAAACTATCTATTTATTCACTGGTACTATGAACCTGGTCGCCTTCGCGGACCGGTTGATCGACTTTAACGCCGAAATCGTCGCCAGCTTTGACGCGCTCAACGTCGTTGCGGTTCACCTGCAGCGAACCGACTTTTTGGCTAAAGTCGGTTTTGTTGCCCTTAAAGTGGACCTTATCGCCCTTTTTCAACATAGCGCCTTTGGCAAGGTTGACCACGGCCACGCCCAGGTGGTCGTAGTAATGAATTACTTTGCCTAAAACTTTTTGTGCCATAGCCTTCTCTCCATTCTGGCTAAATTATACACCTGGAGGCAAACGCGCAACCTGCTTATGTTAAGATATCGTTGATGGTGAGGCTCTGCTTGCCTAGAGCCTACTTAGGCTTAGTCAAGCTTAAGCGTTATGTTAAGATGAAACTATTAACTTGAGGATATGTTTATAAAAAACCAAGACAAGAGATTCAAAAAGCAAGACGGACTGATCGGCGTCCTGGAAATTATTGTAATTGCTTTACTTCTGGTAATCGCAGGACTTGCGGGCTGGAAAGTTTATTCCAGCACTAAAAATAAAAATTCCGATCAGCCTAGCTCGACCGGCGCATCAAGTCAAAGTTCCAAGACTTGGCAAGTGGGCGATGTAGCCGTTGCCGGTAATTACGCCGACGCAGATGTGGTCGCCCTTGGCGACGGGCAGTATCGGCTCTATTATTCGCTGGAACCGGAGGTGGCCGGATTCAATGGGCAGGTTTATTCCGCTCTTTCTTCTGATGGAGAGAAGTGGACTAAAGAAGAGGGCACAAGAATTGAGCCAGCGACCTTCCCGTCTGTGCTTAAACTGGCTGACGGGAAGTACAGAATGTATTACCAAAACGCGAGTGCGATTAAAAGTGCTATTTCTTCAGACGGCCTTGCTTGGAGCGAGGAGTCCGGAACGAGAATCGATACTTTAAATTCCGTGAATCTTGTCTTGACGAACGTGGGTGCCCCTACGGTGGCAAAAATCGGTGATAAGTACGTAATGGTCTACTTCGGTGCGATAAATGAGAAATACACCGCCTCCGGGATGGTCCCCAATAACGAAACTCATCCGCTTTTGTGGGCAACCTCCCAAGACGGTCTGACTTTTGAAAAGATGGGAATAGCCCTGGACAGTAGAAATAGTGTGTTTAAAGGTTGGATGGACGGGCCGGAGTTCGTGGCTTGGGATGATGG
>JACPKG010000012.1 GCA_016187175.1 Candidatus Saccharimonadota bacterium | reverse complement strand
TTATGACCAGAATAATAGAACTAAAGATGATTACGAACCTTCGATTTTTGAAGCGTCTTAACATTATTATAATTATGTGTCTTTGTTAATGCTTCCGCAACATGAATTGAGGAGAACATTAAATTACTATTGACATAACTATTGTAATCTATATTATTTCTAATATATGAAAACAACTATCAGCGTAAGCGTAGATAAATCAGCCAAGGAGTCAGCTCAGGCAATCGCCAAAAGCGCTGGCATAACTTTAAGTACGCTGGTCAATGCCTACTTTAATCAAGTTGCCGCTACCCGCCGGATTGAAATATACGCGCCCGAGCCAATGACTCCCAAGCTAGAAAAACTGATTGGTAAAGCCGAAAAAGAAATAGCTCGCGGCGAAACAATCGGTCCTTTTGACAATGTTGATGATTTTCTAGCCGCCCTTAAAAGCTAACGGCTATGATTCGTTACGATGCTACAAAGACTTTTCAAAGACAGTACCACAAGCTTCCCCGTAAAATCCAAACTAGATTCGACTTAAGACTTAAGCTTTTTATTTCTGACCAGTCCGACCCCCAGTTGGAACTACACCCGCTAAAAGGAAAATACAAAGGCTACTGGAGTATTAATGTTACCGGCGATGTACGAACGCTGTTTCAGTGGCAAGGGGAAAAAATAGCCCTTTTTACATTTATCGGCACACATAGTGAACTATATGGATAAATCCGGCAAAAATTATAATCATGGACGAATGTAATGAGTCGAATGACTGGGGCGAACTATAATGGCTAACGAGAAATTATTCCAGGTTGGTGTTAAAGCCCTAATTACAAACGATGAAGGCGAGATTTTGGTGCTAGATTCTGGCGATTGGCACTTAAAACATCAAAAAAGACATTGGGATATTCCTGGCGGGCGGATCCAAGAAGGCTATTCGGCACTGGATACGATGCGACGGGAAGTTGCAGAGGAAACTGGCATTAAGCAAATAATCAACCCCAAATTTTTCACAGCCGTTATTTCGAACTTCAAAGATATACCCCTCGATGGACGAACGGTCGGGTTAGTCCTAATGATTTATAAGATAAAAATTCCGGAAAGTAGCAAGATCTTTACTTAGTAAAGAACATGCGGGCTATGAATGGGTCAGTAGAAAAGAAGCCGCTAGACGGCTAGTCTACAAATACCCACCAGAATTCACAACACTCCTTACCAAATAGTTTTGCTATAATTTCGACAAAGTTCAGGAGTATTCTATGGCCTCTGTTGAAATCCTAAAGCATTCCGTCACATTTGACGAGGAAAGAGTTTTAGGATTATTCATGTTCCTAGAGAACTTGAGGTAGGGACGCAACCGGCTAATTTTGACGGGCGTTCAGCATTCTGGGCAAACGCAACCAGAAAAAGGTACGGCGATAAAATCCAGCCAGTGACTACTTATAAAGTCAATGGGCATCGAGGGTCTTGGATTTACCACGAAGGTAATGATTGGAGAACTGGCGAGAATTTTTGTCGATTCCATGTGGTTTGTGATTGTGCGGGTGGAGTAGAGGGAAATTCCCCAGAGGCATTAGTAGAGCAAGCTGCAAAATGTGAAACAGTAATGCAAATTTTGCAAAAAAGAGCTGCTTTCGTTGACTACGTTTATCGTACAGGGGAAATACTAGCGGCCCTTAGGGACAGGGATGAGGGTGACTTTGAGCAGCCCGGTAAGTTCCATATCTTCGCGGTAAAAACAATTGCAAGTGTTTTGGAGTTAGATGCTCGCCATCCGGCTGAGTGGCCTGCAAATATTATTCAAGGGCAGCATCAGACAAGTATTCTGGCGACCATGCTCCAATTGCATCCAGAGGTTGTAAGGTGGTATGGAACACTTCTTGAAGAAAAAGGAATTATTAATTTTGATGGAGAAACTCTGTCACTGACTACCGAAACTCTGTCAGAAATGGGTCTTTAGCTATCCAACTTGCCCGCTATTAGAGAAACTGCCAAAATACCAGAGTGATAAAAGCCATAATCTTCGATTGCTTTGGGGTTTTGTCTACCGAAGGCTTTAGAGTGTTTTGCGATCAGTACTTTAAAAATTCTCCGGACAAACGGGCTGCTGCGCAGACCGCGATGGACCAGCTGTCGTTGGGTAATATGCAGTATGAGAGTTTCGAAAATGCTCTAGCCGAGTTGGCTGGAGTTAGCAAAAAGATAGTATCTAGCTATTTGGAGGGCAATAAACCCAATGTGTCCCTTTTTGAGTTTATTCGCGAAAAATTGAAGCCTAGGTATAAAGTAGGTATGCTATCCAACACCGGCGCTGACTGGCTTGATCAACTTTTTACTCCTGAACAAATAGCCTTGTTAGATGATGTGGTGCAATCATACAAGCTTGGTATAGCCAAGCCAGACCCTAGAATTTATGAGGCAGCGGCACGTAACCTGGGTGTCCAGCCCAGCGAGTGCGTGATGATAGATGATATTGCCCGGTATTGCCAGTCAGCCCGGGACATTGGGATGCAGGCGATACAATACAAAGACTTTGAACAAATGAAAATCGAGCTCGAAGCATTGCTGTAACCCATAACCTACAATCTGTAACCTGTTTTATCTTCCGGTGCGGATGACCAGCTTAGAATTTTCAAGCTTGCAGGCTTTAATTATTGCATGTTGTTCTAAGTGCATGGTAGCCGCCAGGCCAGAGTTGGGCACAGTAACTATCAAGGCGCCCCGCCGGACTCTAACCTTAGCCGGACTTTTATATTTCTTGAGTATGTAGCCTTGAATGGTTTTTATCTCACTAGGCGCTTGCACCACGTTGTGCGACTTGAGTATTTTTCCCAAACTATCCATCACTGCCTATTATACCCTCACGTATAATTAAGGAATGCCTGAGCTTCCTGAAATTGAGATTATAAAACAAGGCTTATCTAAACTATTGCCCGGGCGGATTATTGCCGATGTTTGGCACGACTGGCAAAAATCTTTTCCGAACGCGCCGGCGGATGTGGCTCGATTTTTGGTGGATGCCAAGATCATATCAGTTAAACGTCGAGCCAAAGTCTTGATAATTGAACTTTCCAGCGGCTACTCGCTGGTTATTCATTTAAAAATGACAGGGCAACTGGTTTTTGTGCCAAAAACTAGCGAGCAAAAAGCAAAAAGCCAAAAGCAAAAAGCCGAAAAAAAGTTTGGAGGCGGACACCCCACGGATTCTTTAATAAATGATTTACCGGACAAAAGTACTAGGGTAGTGATTGATTTCACAGATGAGCCCAAGCTCTACTTTAACGACCAGCGTAAGTTTGGCTGGATGCGCCTGCTGCCGACAGTTGAAGTGCCCCAGATTGACTTTATGAAAAAAGTCGGCCCGGAACCGCTGGAAGATGATTTTACGGTTGGCGTGTTTATTGAAAGACTCAACCGCCGAAAAAGCAGTTCGATAAAAGCTGTGCTGCTGGATCAAACTGTGTTGGCTGGGGTGGGGAATATCTATGCCGACGAATCCTTATTTGCCGCTAAAATTCATCCAGCTACTCCTGTTTTTAAAGTTTCTAAAGCAAAATTAGTAATGCTCCATAATGCCCTGCGCCAAATACTGCGAACGGCTATAGATAAAGGCGGCAGCACCGACCGCAATTACGTTGATGCCAAAGGTAAAAAGGGGAGTTATCTGAGCTTTGCCCAGGTTTTTAGACGTGAGGGTCAACCCTGTCCCCGCTGCGGCACGGAAATTATAAAAATCCGGGTTGCCAACCGAGGCACGCACATCTGCCCAAAGTGTCAAGAGCGTTAAGTTTTAAGCTCTTTGGAGTAAAATCGGCGATGGGCAACAAACAATACACTTGCAAGCAAGAGTGTAACTGACAAAAACCGCAAGATACGTGCATCTGCGATGCTAGAAGTAATAATGGCATACATAGTCGTTGCTATACCGCCAAGCGCCACACCTTCGCCAATGACATCTGAGCGCTTCAACCAATATGAGCCGCCAACCACAAACACCACAGCCAACGGTAGTACTGCGAGAGTTACATTACGCTGGTAGACTTTCTCTTTTTTATCGTAGGCTTCGGTGGCTTTTTCAAATTCCTTCTGCTGCCGTTGGTAAACTGTGTCATCAGCTGAGACTGAATTGTAATTGGGATATTCTGGATACTTTGGCGGCTGGTAGAAGGAATAAATACCTAGTCCAACAAAAGTAACTACTGCCCCCGCGATTAGCAGTGCGTATAGTAATCTAATCAAAGAGTTCATTCTTAAACTTCTTTCTAGGTAAGCTCAATTGTACACCAAGTACATTCTTAAACTATAGACTGTTAAAATATCCTTATGATCTTTGCGTTGATCGGGAGTAATTCGTTTACTTTAAAACGGCGGTTAAATGAACTGACTAGTGAGTTTGTAAAAAGATATGGTGACTTGGCGCTGGAGCGGATTGACGGCGAAGAAGTCGAGCCTCAAGTTGTTTTTGAAGCCTTGCAGAACCTGCCATTTCTGGCAAAAAAGAAGATGGTTATTGTCAGAGATCCGTCTAAAAACAAAAAACTGATTGAACAAATCGAACAAATAATTAGTTCAACAAACGACGGTGTCGATTTAATTTTTGTAGATCCTGAGATAGATCGTCGAACCAGTTATTTTAAGGTGTTAAAAAGCCAAACTAGGATTGAAGAATTTAACGAGCTTGACGCTCGGCAACTAGCAAGATGGATAGTGGAAGAAGCAAAACTGCATGGGGGTTCCTTGCCTATTCTGGACGCGCAGTATTTGGTGGAGCGGCTAGGAACCAACCAAACGCTTTTGGCAAACGAGCTGGACAAATTAATGATTTATAGTCCAGAAATAACCCGCGAAAATATAGACCTATTGACTGAGCCAAACCCGCAAAGCAAGGTCTTTGACTTACTAGACGCTGTGTTTGACGGCCACAAGGAAAGGGCATTAAGGCTTTATGACGAGCAGCGGGCTCAAAAAGTCGAACCACAGACAATTTTGGCCATGATTGCTTGGCAATTGAACGTAATTGCTGTTGCCAAATACTCCGAAAAAGCGGATATATCAGAAGTTAGCCGCGATAGTGGTATCAAAGACTACCCCTTACGAAAAGCTAGAAAATTAGCTGATAAGTTAAGCGAAAATGATTTAAAAAATATGATTGCCGGCGCGCTGGATATTGATTGGCGAGGCAAAACGACCGCCCTAGACATGGATGAAGCCCTAAAGACTTACATAGTAAGTCTTTAGTTGATAGTCGACAGTCATTAGTCACTAGTCGTTAACTCGGTAGTTTCTAGCTTTTAGCTCTGGGTTTGGCTGGAGTTTTTTTAGTTTTTGGCTTTTGACTCACGATCGAGGACTGGCGACTAGCCGGTTTTACCGGCTTTATGCCTTTGGATTTGGCTTGGATAGCCATTCGGGATTTGAAGCGAGCGGCTTTGCTCTTATGAATAACATTTTTCTTGGCGGCAGTGTCAATCGCGCTTGTAGCTTCAGTCTGAAGTTTAAGAATCTCCGCAGACTTACCACTCTCGAGGGCTTTGTTAAAAGCTTTAATGGCTTCTCGCAGACTGCGGCGGGTTCGTGTATTGCGGGCGTTGGCCTTAGCGGCCAGTTTAACGCGTTTTTTAGCTGATTTAATTATTGGCATAAGTGTAGGTTACAGGTTAGAGGTTACGGGTTACAGTTGTCAAGCAAATTGAGACAATAACAGATAGAGGACTCTTTTGTAAAGAGGTCGCATAGCCGAAGCACTTGGCTAATAACCATCAGCTAAAGGCTATGGACTAGCGGCTATTGTTATGCTACTGTTGCAACAATAGTCAAAAAGCGAAAATAAAAAATGGATTCCGTTAGACCTCAGCCTGCAACTCTCAGCTTCACTTTATGTCGGAGTCACCTTAGACTCCCAACGATAAATAATTATCATAAGCCAAGGGTGAGGTTCTAACGGGATGGACCCCGCGGCAGCTAAACAGCAGATCATCGAACGCATTAAGCAGGCGTCCAATGTTTTGGTGACGGTTAGCAATAACCCCTCGGTTGATCAACTGGCGGCCTGCATCGGCGTGACGCTGCTGTTTAACAAGATGAACAAACATGCCACGGCGGTTTTTTCCGGCCAAGTGCCCTCGACCATCGAATTTTTGCAGCCGGAAAAAACCATCGAAACAAACACCGATAGCCTGCAGGACTTTATTATCTCGCTGGATAAAGACAAGGCCGATAAACTGCGCTACAAAGTTGAAAATGACGTGGTACGCATCTTTATAACACCCTACAAAACGTCTTTGAGCGAAAAGGATCTGGTCTTTAGCCAGGGCGACTTTAACGTTGAAGTAGTACTGACTTTAGGCGTCAAAGACCGGGCTCAACTGGATAAAGCCATTACTGCGCATGGCCGCATTTTACATGACGCCACTGTAGTTTCGGTTAATGCCGGTAACGATAAAGCGCCGGAGCTTGGACAGATAAATTGGCAAGATCCTACGGCCAGCAGTTTGTGTGAGATGCTGGTAAGTATCAGCGAGGCTTTTGGTACGGGATTAATTGATAACCAAATGGCGACGGCCTTTTTGACCGGTATAGTGGCCGAAACCAAGCGCTTCAGTAATGATAAAACCTCACCCAAAGTTATGACCATGAGCGCCCAACTGATGGCCGCCGGTGCCAATCAGCAATTAATCGTCAGTAAGCTGGAACCGCCAGCTCCGCCGCCTGCTAGTAGTGCTCGGCCAGTACCCAAAAAACCACCGCCAGAGCCCCAAACGCCGCCGACCGGCGTGTTGAATGTATCGCATAAACCAGAAAAACCGGATAGTCCGGAGATAGAGGTTAAAACAGGAGAAATTCGCATCGACGAAAAGGGCAATATAATCCCGGCTGCACAGACTCAGCCAACGACGTTGCCGGAACCAGTTAGCTCTCCATCAAGTGTCCGGCCGGCGCCAACGTCTGATGGACCTATACCCGGTCCACATTCATTTCTCGATCCATCGTCTCATCAGCCAGTTCTAGATACGCCGTTTTCGGCTGACACTAAACCGAACTGGTCCGAGCCGAAGGACACTTTTACAGATGATCCGCTAAGCAATGCCCGTCGTGAGAACGACCAATCGATGGATCGCGGCCTAAGCGCAATTGACAATGCTCGCGACGCGGTTCAAAAGGCTGCCGCTGCAGCACCGTTTGATCCGGCCGCTCACCCCATTGCTGGCTTGGGTGCTCAACCGCTCAGCCAGACTTTACATCCAACACCGCCTCCTCCTGTTCCGCCGCCTCTAATTCCTCCGAAATGAGGTTCTAGGATCGAGTTGTTAGGTTCTAGAACCTATGACCTAAAACCTGTAACCTATTCTTTGTGGATGGAATTTTACTAATTGATAAACCAAAAGACTGGACATCTCATGATGTGGTCGCAAGAGTTAGAAGAGTTTTGCGTCAGTCCGATAGCCAAAAGTCAACAGTCAAAAGTCAAAAAGGGCTTACGACTAGTGACTATCGACTAGCGACTCGTACACCTAAAGTACGCGTTGGGCATACTGGGACGTTGGACCCCTTGGCGTCAGGGCTAATGATTTTAGTACTTGGCAGTTACACCAAGAGAGCGGCTGAGTTTTCCAAGCTCGACAAAACCTACGAATGCGAACTGACGCTTGGCGCCACCAGCCCAACTGGCGACGCCGAAGGTCCCATAACTTCAACTTCAGATAAGCACAACCTAAACAGAATTCAACGATCGCTGAATTCTGTTCCGAAAATAACGGAGGTGCTTAAGACATTTATTGGCGAAATTAAACAAATTCCTCCAGCGTATAGTGCCATCAAAGTTGGCGGCCAAAGGGCGTATAAACTGGCCAGAGCGGGCAAAAAGCCTAAGCTGAAGCCCAGGCAGGTTACAGTGTACAGGTTACAGATTACAGACTATAAATACCCTAAACTTAAGTTAGTTGCAGAAGTTTCATCCGGCACATACATCCGGTCACTGGCCGAAGATATCGGCCAAAAACTTGGTACAGGCGCCTATTTATCAGCTCTCCGCCGTACTAAAGTTGGCAGCTTTGATATCAAGAATGCAAAAAACCTTGATGAAGTTGAAGGAGATAGCCTAAGACTACTTGCAAAAATATAATAAGTGTGGTATGTATTAATGTTAAATGATCGCTCTAAATTAAAAAACAAAAAAATTAAGCTATGAGTGAGCAACCCCGTCTTAATGAGCATAACCCCTTTCAGGGTAATATTGATCGCCATATCGAGAGAATCCTCACACATTCGAGGATAATTGATGGTCCGCCTGGGGGTAGAGTTCATAATATCAGACAGACTGAGGGCACTGTTGGAAAGGACGAAGCTAATCTAGTTCTTGGTTTTACTCCAGATGACAAGAGAAGAATTCACCTAAGGGTTACTAGTAACAATGGTTCTCAGGTAATCACTAATTTCTTCGAATACTTTCCTGAAATATCAAAACTATCAACTTGGACGTACGCATCTGTCAGCCCCTTTAAATGGGATGAAGCGCCTAACCCCAGTGATTATTCAGATGAATCTGAATATAATGACGCCTTTGGAGAATGGATAGGCAGTTCATTGACTGAAGGAATAATAAATGATTTAAGCAAAGTGGCCGAAGAAAAGAGATCTGGGCTTATGGAAGCGGTTTCAATAGATGATTGGGAAAAATTCCAAAGTACTTTGTCAAAATTCCGAGTTAAAAGCGGCCCCAAAATTGGCTGGCTGAATCGACTGCTAAAAAGCAGGTAGTTGAGAAAATGTGTTGCCAAATTACCTCTGATATGCTAGTATCTAGCCAAGAATGATATCTAGTGAGAAGAAGGCTCAGATTACTTCAGATCTGGCCTCGCACAAGACGGATACCGGTTCGCCTGCTGTGCAGGTTGGTATTATGACGGCCCGGATTACCGAACTGACAGATCATTTGAAGAAAAATAAGCATGATCACGCTGCTCGCCGCGCCCTGCTGCAGCTGGTTGGCAAACGCAAAAGACACCTTAAATACATCGCCGAAGGCAGTAGTGACGCGTACTTAGAACTTATTAAAAAACTCGGGATCAGACGTTAGAGATTAGACATTGGACGTTAGCCAAAACTAATATCCAAAATCTAGAACCTAAATTCTAGGATCATTAACTTAACAATCGAGGTCTGGCCTTGCAAAAAGCAAAGTGATTTTTATGTAAAATCACCAGATTTTACCCGTCTTTTTGCAAGGCCAGACCTCGCCAGCGATAGTCGGGTGACGGAGCACAGCTTGTCCGCCAAAAGCGGATCGGTTGAACCCCTTCACTCGAGAAAGGTGAACAAAAATAATGGCAGGAACCATTAACCCGTTCGGTAAAAAAATAATTCAAGTAACAGGCCCTTTCGCTGGTCGCGAATTAAGTTTAGAAATAAACCGGGTAGGCTTTAGGACCTCGGCTTCAGTGGTGGCGCGTTACGGCGATACAGTAGTTCTAGGCACCGCTATGGTGAGCCCTGAGACTATCTCAGGGCTGGATTATTTCCCGCTGAGTATAGACTATGAAGAAAAATTTTATGCGGCTGGTAAGATCAGTGGTAGCCGCTTTATAAAAAGAGAAGGCCGACCTAGTGACGAAGCTGTTTTGATCGGCCGTTTAATAGACAGACCCATCCGCCCGCTGTGGCCTAAAGGTTATCGACACGAGGTGCAGGGTGTAGCCACGGTATTGAGCCTAGATCCAGACTTTAGGCCAGACGCTATCGCCATGATTGCTATGAGTGCTGCTTTTATGCTAACCGGCGTGCCCTTTAAAGGTCCGGTAGCTGGCGTTCGGGTTGGCTTGGTTGACGGTAAGCCACAAGCTTTTGCCAGCGTTGAGCAGTTGGAACAGGGCGACCTTGATTTAGTGGTCGCCGGCACCAAAGACGCTATCATGATGGTAGAAGCCGGGGCTCGCGAGGTCAGTGAAGACGTAATTACTGAGGCGTTAGCCTATGCGCATAAGATTATCCAACCGGCAATCGACCTGCAGAATGAACTTGTCCAGAAGGTTGACATCAGACCCCAGGAGTATGAACTGATTTTGCCTGACGAAGATATCCAAAAAAGCGTTGACGCGTGGCTAAAAGGCAAACTGGGCGCTGGCTTGCGCGCGCCCTATCCGGAACGTAACGACTTAGTTAACGAACTGCGGGTGAAGATGCACGAAAACTTTACTGGGGAGTTAGGCGAAGAAGAATTTATGGCCAAAGCGGCCGATTACGATGAAGCTTTCCAAGTGGCTGTCCACAATGATGTACGAGAGGGCATTTTAAACGAAGGTATTCGTCCCGACGGCCGAAAAATGATGGAAATACGTCCGCTAAGTAGCGAAGTTGGTTTTTTGCCACGGGCGCATGGCAGCAGCTTATTTACACGGGGCGTAACCCAAGCTCTGAACATTGTGACTCTGGCACCGCTAAGCTACGCCCAAATGGTAGATACTATGGAGCGCGAAGGCGAGCGGCGTTATATGCACCATTACAACGCGCCTGGCTACACGGTTGGCGAAGTTCGGCGTTTAGCTAGCCCCGGCCGCCGCGAAATCGGCCATGGATATTTAGCCGAGCGGGCGCTGTTACCTGTATTGCCAAGCGAAGCTGATTTTCCGTATACAATCCGCTCCGTGACTGAAATTATGAGCCAGAACGGGAGTACGTCCATGGCGGCAACCTGCGCAAGCTGCCTGGCACTGATGGATGCCGGAGTGGCTCTGCAGGCGCCGGTTAGCGGAATCGCTATGGGGTTGATAACCAACCCCTCGACCCATTCGACTGGTGCTCAGGGTCGCCCTGAGGAAGCTCGAAGGGCGACAGGCTCGGGGCAGGCGGCAAAGTATGTAATTTTGAGTGATATTGCCGACGCTGAAGATTTTGCCGGCGATATGGACCTCAAAATTACCGGCACGCCGGCTGGTATTACAGCGCTGCAAATGGACATTAAAGTACACGGTCTACCGATAGCAATCCTGGCTGAGGCGTTGAAGCAGAGCAAAAGCGGCCGCGCCGAGATATTGGCCCACATGCGCTCTATCTTGCCAGAACCGAGGAAGGAGCTGAGCCCGTATGCGCCGCGTGTTGAAACGATAATGATTAGCCCCGATAAAATCCGTGAAGTCATAGGCAAGGGCGGCGAAACTATCCAAAAAATTACTGCCGAAACCGGCGCCGAGATCGATATTAAGGATGATGGCATGGTGATGATTGCCAGCCCGGATAAAAAATCCATTGACGCAGCGCGTCAATGGATAGAGTCTATTACTGCCGAGCCGGAAGTGGGCAAGATTTACGAAAACTGCCGAGTGGTAAGCGTATTGGACTTTGGTGCCTTCGTGGAGATTTTGCCAGGCAAGGAGGGTTTGGTACACGTTAGTGAGATGCGTGAAGAACGAGTCGAAAAGCCGAGCGATGTTGTGAAAGAGGGCGACCGAGTAACAGTTCAATTGGTGGCTATTGATGACCGCGGCCGCCTGCAGCTGTCAATGCGAGCGGCAGCACGAGAATTGGACAAAAAGAATGATTAAGAACGAGGAGCAAAAACTGCTAAACAGACGGTGGGTTAGAGCAGTACTGGCTGTACTCTTTTTAGGTATTGCCTACGGTTTTGCCAGCTTGGCCATTGATTCGGGCAGTCTAATCGAATATGCGCTGGCGATCCTTTTCTTCATTTGGGCCATCAAACAAACTGCTTGGCTGACACACTCCATTTTTCCTAAATGATCAATTACCACTTATCAGTTATCAATGAATTATCGGTTATCAATTAACAGTTATGGATAATAAGCGCAAGAGCAACGAAATACTAGAACAAATGCTTGAACTTAGTGAACGTGTTATTAAATACACCGAGCAGCAAAGGAATATCCCGCGATCCGTAGGTGATCAGCTTATTCGATCAATTACGGCTATCGGGGCAAATTATGCCGAAGCGCAAGACGCATCATCAAAAAAGGTCGAAAAACTGGTACTGGTAAAGGGTAAATGACCACTCATAGGCAACAGGCAAATGAAAACGGGTAATTCCTCTAAGCGACAAGGGTTAGAAGAAATTAAGGCTGACATTGTGAAACAAAACGTTTGTCCCGATCTAGCTGTCGGCGCAACTCAGCTAGTTTTTGGCGAAGGGAATCCAGACGCAGATTTAGTTTTTATTGGCGAGGCGCCAGGCAAAAATGAAGACGAGCAAGGGCTGCCATTTGTCGGCGCGGCCGGCCGATTCTTGGACGAAATGTTGGCCATGATCGAATTAAAAAGGCAGGACGTTTATATAACCAACATCGTTAAATATCGCCCACCGAATAACCGCGACCCCCTACCTTCCGAAAAAGCCGCCTTTTTGCCATTCTTACACCGGCAGATAGAAGTTATCAGGCCCAAGCTTATCGTGACACTGGGCCGGCACAGCATGGAGTGCTTCTTGGCAGGACCGCAAATTAGCCAGTGCCACGGACAGCCCAAAAGATATAAAGGGCAGGTGTATTTGCCACTATTTCATCCGGCGGCGGCGCTATATGACAACGGCCTGCGCCAAACACTCGTTAACGACTTCATGCGGATTCCTGCAATTTTAAAAAAGATTAACCAAGAAGTTAAAGTGAGGTCTGTCCTTGGAAAAAGCAAAAGAACAGACCTCTTCACATAAGGAGATTAAATGGATAAAAAACCAAATCAGCCTAGTAAACAAAGACCCCCGGCTCGAAGGTCGAGCCGGGGAGCGGCGATGCGGGCTCAGAGACAGGCTGTCAGCGACGCTAACCGGGTGGCTAGCCAATATCTGGATGCGGCAGCCAGGCATCAGACGGCGCCTGGCGTAACCAAACAAGCAGCCCGTCCGCGGCGCCTTGAACCGTCTGGTACAGGACGGCGCGCCAATTTAATTGATGATAGCCCCCGGCTGAAAATTATCGGCCTTGGCGGCATGGACGGTGGCGGGTCAAAAAATATGATGGTTATTGAGTACCAAAATGACGCAATTGTTATCGATTGCGGTAATGACTTGGGGGTTGACTTACCAGGCATTAACTATGGAATTGCCGATACGACTTACCTCGACCAGATTAAAAACAAGCTGCGCGCCTTTGTCATAACCCACGGCCACCTCGATCATATGGGCGGTCTGCCGCATATCTTGCCAAAATATAACGTACCGGTTTACGGCGGCCGCTTTACAATTGGCCGCGTGGAAGAAATTTTCCAAAACTTTAGCCTGCCAATGCCTGATGGCTTTCAATTGCAGACCGTAATCATGAACGAAACTACGCACGAACGGTTGAAAATTGGTGAATTTTATGTTGAGTTGGTTCGTGTAACGCATTCTATTCCAGGCAGTACCATGGTGGTAATTGATACTCCGATTGGTCGCTTAATTAATACCGGCGATTTTCGTCTTGACCCTAACCCTTTGGATCATGAAAGGACGGATATCGCCCGCTTGGAAGAACTGACCAAAGGTGGGGTGCTGGTGCTGATGAGCGAAAGCACAACTACCGAGCGTTTGGGTCGCACACCAAGCGAGAGTACCATTGAAAAGAGCTATATAGACATTATGGACCGGGCCCCGGGCCGCATCTTTGTGGCCATTTTTTCAACCAATGTCAACCGCGTTCAGATGATAGTGAACGCTGCTGTTCACCACGGGCGTAAGATAGCACTCGACGGCCGCAGCATGATCAGCACCATGGAAATGGCTGTTAGAAACGGCTTTATGAAGATTCCCAAAGGTACCTTTGTGCCAATTGCTTCAGTGCCCAACCTCAAAGATAACGAAGTTGTGATTGTCTGCACCGGTGGCCAAGGCGAGCCAAATTCAGCACTACAGCGTATGGCTATGGGCGACCACAAACACATCTCGCTGAAGGAGCAAGATTCAGTTATCTTGTCCAGTATGGCTATCCCATACACTGGCAACGACGCACTTATTCGCAGCATGGTCGATGACTTTTTGCGTAAGGGCGTGCATGTTTACCGTCACGAAACCTACGAACTGGACCATGGCGGCCCACTGCATGTTTCCGGTCATGGAAGTATCGAGGAATACCGTGACATGATTAAACTGATCAAACCTAAGTTCTTCGTGCCGATTTATGGCGACTACACAGCCAAGAAGTACCACGTGGATATCGCCCTAGAGGAAGGAGTGCCCCGTGCAAACATGGTCAATGCTGAAAACGGCCAAATAATCACTTTCACAAAAGATAAGATGGAGTTAACCGGAGAAGTGCCGCACGGCACAATTTTGGTGGACCAGACCGGCGCCATTGTTAGTACCATCGTGGTCAAGGACCGCGTGCTACTGGCCGAAGAGGGCATGGTAGCCGTGGTGCTAACAATCGATAAAAAGACTGGTCAACTGCTAACTAGCCCAGACATCATCAGCCGCGGCTTCATCTATATGAAAGAAAACGAAGAGTTGATGAACGCCTTTCGCGCCGAATTACGCCGGGCCGTGACACAACGCTTCAAACGGGTTGATTTGGACCGCTTTAAAGCCGAGTTAAAAGACTATGTTACGCACTTTCTTTACGAACAAACCCAGCGTAGCCCAATTGTCATTCCGGTTGTTAATGTTATTGGCGGCCGGGCCGAAAAGGCTGGCAATGAACTACATAGACCTGGTGCCAACGGCGAACGACCCAAGACGCCGGAAGAAATCGCCTTGGAGCAGCAGCGCCGCTTTGCCCAAATGCGCCAACGGTTACTAAACCAAGACGCCCGGGTAGATTAGGTCTTGAACTTAAAGCCCGCTAAGCATTCGCTCCAATCCTCGTCCGATCCCCCGCGCACTCCCTAATAGACCTGCGGTTTTGCGGCCGGCCCAACTTCGCCGAGCATCTGCGGCTTCTTTTTCTTGCCTTTTTGCTTCATTTACAGTAACCAGGTTTGGGTTACTAAACATATCATATAGTTCTTTTATAAGATTATTTCTGGCGGCAATATCTAAGTCTGTGGGCAATGTCATCTTGCTGGCGTGACCGTTGTTGCCTTCAAAATGAAGATAATAATATTCTGACGGTGCGCCTTTTTTATATATGCCAACTGGCCAAAAGAGCTGTCTGGGAAGAACTTTTACGTTGCTTGAATTTTCTGGGTCAGAATGGATCTCAACTCCTAGCCTAAAAATTGTTCGATCAGCAACTTTAGCGGCATCTATGCTATCCGTTAAATATTCCGTAGATACTGTTCTGCGTCCATCAAATGTTGGTCTTGTATCATGCTCTGGCTTGAACCTATCAACAAGGACCACCATAATGTTGTAGAGATCTTGGGGCGTGACCATTTCTGGAGCACGAGATAGCTCGGCACTTGTTGCCATAGATGAATCCTTTAGTGGCATAGTAGGAAATTAGACTACCAGAGTCAAGCAATGCTTACCGATTACGCTTGCAAAATCAACTAGCGGCCCCCACAATTTTCTTATGGCAGAGATTTGGAAACCGAAAAGTTTTAGCTACGGTGAATCGGGTGTTGATGTCCGTATTGAAGGAAAAGCCTCGCGCATTCTTTATGAAACGTCCAAACCTACTTGGGAGAACCGTCGCGGCAAGCTAGGGCAGGTAGAGGCTCTTTATGATGACTTCAGGGGTGTCCGGTTTAGTGATGTGAGTTGTCTTCCAGAAGGAACCGTGATGTACGAAAACGCCGATGGGACAGGCAGCAAACCGCAAATTGCCAGGATTGCCGGCAGGCTTGATACAATCTCCACCGACCTGATTGAAGCTTCTGGATGCGATGCTGCCTGCGAGGGTTATGAGCCGGTACATCTAGTCACAGTTGTGAAGGTTAACACTCTAGGCCAGGATGAATCCCGGCTGGATAAAATAAGAGAACTAGGAGAAAGTTGCACCGAGCCTTGTGCTCGGGCTGGAATCTCAATTACTAATGGTGAGTTAGCCCAGGACAACACCATGGGACATCTTGATGAATTTCGTTTTGAATGGGACGGCGCGCTAACATCTTTTGGGCATAAATCACGTCTAGTTGATGGCTCGAAGATTGAACCTGACAATGCTTTGGTTGGTTTTTACGAAGCCGGCTTTCGGAGCAATGGTTTTTCATTACTCCTGGATATATTTGAATATTATTATGGCGAGGAGTGGGGCGAGGAACAGTTCATGGGCCAACGACTGGCTGATCTGGTACTCACTCCGTCTGAAATGTATACTCCGGCACTGGTAGATATGACCGGTGGCTATGACCTCAACCGGCCAGCCCCAGCCCAATTTAGTGGCGCAGTTAACATTAGCGGTGGTGGAATTCCCGAAAAACTTAGCAGCTTACTCAAGGCAAGTGGTTACGGCGCGGTTATCGATAATCCTTTTAAACCACCAGAAGCTATGGCTTTAGCTCAAACATTAGGTAGAGTTCCGGATAAAGAAGCCTACCGGGTTTTGTGCATGGGGATAGGTTTGATTATCGCTACTGAAGAACCAAATAATGTTCTTAAAGTCGGCCAAAAACACGGTTTAACGGGACGGCGAATAGGGCAAGTTGTCAGTTCTCGTATCATAAGTATTGAGAGTCGCGGTACAGAACACCCCGGCAGATGGCTTAACTATTTTATTTAGGCTAGTTTTCGAAAAGTTTTGCCGGCTTTCAGTTTAGTTAATCACAGCTTTTTGTGTTGACTTCCAATATATTGCGGAGTTTAATTGGAGTATTCAGTCAACCCATATGGAATTCTAGCCACTGACTTCACTGGTAAAAATAAAGACTGGAACAAAGGGGAAGGAAGATGAGTAACGTACCTGAAGACGCGCCCGAATTAGTAACGTTTGGTGGAGGCGAAAATTTACTTGAGGTTGATGAGCGCAACGACGCAGCCAATAGGGTTAGTCTCTTTTTAGACCCTGGAGATGGAAAACTTATTATTGAGGTCGAACCAAAAGATATAGACCAAACACCCTTTAGGCTAAGAGTTAGACAGGAAGCTGCAGCTGATGTCTTTGCTCACCCATATCCTTATAAGGATTTAGCCTTGCGTGGAGCCACATTGATGATAATAGAAAGTACCCTGAAAAGCTCTACTTGACAGCTCACTTAGAGGTCCGACCTTAAGAAAAGAGAGGTAAAACCTTATAGTTTTATATTTCCAATCTTGCTTTTCCCAAGGACGGACCTCCTCACGCTGCCAAAACGGAAAATTGACAAAGGCAGCGTGAATGTGTTATAATTACAACAGTCTATCCGCCGGCTGGTGGAATAGACTGTTTTAGCTATAACACTTATACTTATAACAATGTCTGCTAAACGCAAACCGGGCCGGCCGCCCAAAAAAATTAAAAAAAGCGAGGCTTCGTCTAATTTTTGGCGGGGCGTCGGCGCCGTGCTTTTAATTATTGCCGGTATCGTTATTGGTTTTGGCATTTTTATAGACGCGCCTATTCCTCGTGACATGTGGGACGGCGCTTGGCGAGCTTTTGGTATCGGCGCCGCGTTTGTACCGTTTGTCTTAATTTACCTTGGTTCTTTGAAGTTTTTAACTGAAGATCAACAAATTCCGCTGCCTAAAATGCTGGCCACACTGGGTCTGCTAAGCTTTTTTGCCAGCTGGATGCATACGGCCTTTACCAATGGCGGCCGGGTAGGGCAGACAGTAGGTGATGTACTAGAGGGCGCCATGGGCAACTTCTTATCGTCGCTGGTCTTTTTTATCCTGACCCTTTTCGCCATTTTGTTCACCTTTGCCATTGACCCGCGTTCCTTGATTAAGCTGCTGGTACTATTCAAGCGCGAAAAACCCGAAGGCGAGGGTAAGGAGGTGGAAGATTTAGCTGCTCTTAAGGGTAAGATGAGCCCCAACTTCCAGTTGCATGAAGGCGTACCGGTTGAGCATCACAGCACGACCCGCCTGGCCAACTGGCGCAACACTGCCCAGAGGCTAGCGCCATCCGAAGATCATGCTGCGCTAACAACAGCTCGCGATCCTGACTGGCAGTTCCCCCCGCTAAACTTACTTAATGACAAGCAGGACAAAGCAGATGCCGGCAACGTGCAAGGAAATGCCGAAACTATCAAAGAAACTTTTGCCAATTTTAATATCGATGTCGAAGTCGAAGGCGCTAATGTTGGCCCACGCGTTACCCAATACACGCTCAGGCCGCCGAACGGCGTTAAACTGTCACGCCTTACGACGCTGGAAAACAACCTAGCGCTCGATTTAGCCGCTGACACCATCCGTATGGAGGCGCCAATTCCCGGCAAACGGGCGGTTGGTATTGAAGTGCCGAACGTTAAGGCCGCAACAGTATCGGCCTACGGCATATTAAGCAGTGCCGAATGGCAGGCGGCCAAAAGCCCACTGGCTATTGCTATCGGCAAAGACATTTCCGGCAACGCCATAGTTGGCGATCTGGAACGCATGCCGCACCTGCTCATTGCTGGCCAAACCGGCTCGGGCAAAAGCGTTATGATTAACACTATGATAACCAGCTTGCTCTACCGCAACAGCCCAAGTGATCTTAAACTTATCTTGGTTGACCCCAAACAAGTCGAAATGAACCTTTATAAAGATATCCCGCATTTGCTGGCGCCGGTAATTCATGATCCGGAAAAATGCATTAGCGCGCTAAAATGGGCGGTGGCTGAAATGGAGCGCCGACTGAAAGCTTTTGCTGAAGTTGGCCGGCGCAACATAGCTGAATACAACCAACTTAAAAAAGAAGAAGGCATGCCCTACGTTGTCATTGTGGTTGACGAACTGGCCGATTTGATGATGATGGCCGCTCGCGACGTCGAGGCGCTGGTTGTGCGCATTGCCCAAAAAGCCCGCGCCGCCGGTATCCACTTGGTAATTGCTACCCAGAGGCCGAGCGTAGATGTTATAACCGGCCTAATTAAAGCCAACGTGCCGGGCCGTATTGCCTTCACGACTATCAGCCAGGTAGATTCGCGTACCATTATTGACCAAGCCGGCGCCGAAAAATTGCTCGGTACCGGAGATATGTTATTTAGTATTCCAGAATATCCCAAGCCTCGCCGCATGCAGGCCGCGTTGATTACTGATGCCGAGACTAACAAAATTTGTGATTTCCTGCGCGCCCAGCGCCCGCCGACCTATGACGACGAAGTTGTCAGCCAGCCGGTCCAGCTGACCGGCAGGGGGGCGATAATTTCCGGCGGCGAGGCCGGGGTAGATGACAAAGCCTGGAAAGAGGCGGTTGAGGTGGTAATAACCAGCAGCAAGGCCAGCACCAGCTTGCTGCAGCGTAAACTGCGCATTGGCTACGGCCGCGCCTCACGCCTTATAGATATGATGGAAGAGCAAGGCATTGTCGGCCCGGCCGAAGGCTCCCGCCCACGCCAGGTATTAGTCAGCAGCATTGACCAAGTTTTTGCCCCGACGGATATTCGGGGTCCCGACCGGAGCGTCGGGAGTGCCAATGATGATATTTACGACGACAACTTCCCAGATAAGGAAAAATAGTGTTTGGCGGTTTCTTCACCTGGGATAGTGATGGTTGCCGCGAAAGCGGTGCTCTTCAGAGTATTTTGGGCTGGTTAGTGCCAATAGCTTTTGTATTGATGGGCGCCTTTGCTGCTTATAAGATATACAAAAGATTTAATCAAAAAACTAGCAATTACTTGTTTGGCTTTATTGTCGTCCTATTAATGCTCGTTGTATTTGCGGTTAGCTTAGTTTTAGCATATGCATCACTATGGTTTATAAAACCGCCCTGTTTCTTTTGATTGATAATTTATAAATTGCGCGAGGCGTGAGTACGGGAGCTTGCGCTCAACCAGTACTCACGCCCTTACGGTCTTCGATTTTCTGATGAACACCCCCTTGTCGTTGATGATATAGTGCGGCAAGCCGACGGTTGCACCTGTGACTACTTGAGCCAACAGGTATTGCAAGTCAGCTGTCAGGGTCAGCAGCACAAACAGGCTAAAGCTTAACCCTGAGCAGACTACCGCCACTAGATAGAACTTCACGCCCGACAGGCATTTCGGCGAACGCCGCTCCCGCCAAATTAGCCAGTTGAGCATGAATCCAAGCCCCGTCAGCACTACCCAATTGACGGGGCGGACTGCGAACTTATTAGCGTCGAGGTGCGACACCTCGACATAATAAAGCCCGAGCCCTATGGCTGTTAGCGGAACGCCGGCTGCCGCGAACAGCAGTAGTCTTTTGAGATGGCTGCAGAAAAGGCTTCGCAGCCAGCCGATCTTGTTGTTTGTCGAGCTGGTCAACGGAACCTCCTCTCGGTGGTTCGGTAGATGGGTTGTCAATAAAGACCGAGAGCCCGAATGTCTCCACTCCAGGGCTTACTCTAACAATACAACAAAAATGCTAATGCTGCAATCTGTTGACCCCTGTTAGTAATTCTGCTAAAATTAACCAGTTAACAAAACTTCTGCTTAGGGCATCTTTGTAAGGCGCCTAGGCGATAACCGAAGGAAGGAGAAAAATTATGGTTGCACGAGCCACGCAGGCAGGTGCAGTACAAGACGCCGACGAGGAGCGCAAAGGAGACGTACAGGAAGGTACGTTGACTGCGGACCGCAGTCGGCAACGCAGTAATGCGCCTGCAAGCACGGTCAGTGCCGCCGGCTCTGCTGGTGGGCAGGGCAGTGCGGTGCGTGGGTCGTTGAATACTTATGAAGTTGCGGTGTTGTACCATCCGGATCTGGAAATTGATCTGGAAAAAGCATCGACAAAGGTCGAAAAAATCATTACCGATAACGGCGGCAAAATTACCAATACTGACAGTTGGGGCAAGCGCAAACTGGCCTATCCAATCAAGAAAAACGAGTTTGCCGTATATGTTTTTTATACGGTTGAAATGCCGGCTGAAAGCGTCCAAAAAATCGAGCAGACCTTTAATATAAGCGATGAAATTATCCGCTTTTTGGTCACCAAACCGGACCTTAAAGCCAAAGCCAAAGCCGAAGCCTTGGCAGCCGAAAAGGCGAAGAAAGCAGCCGAACGTGGCAAAGATGAAAACGAAGCCGAGGATGAGGAAGACCAGCCTCGCCGCCGGACTAGAGTAGAATTAAAGTAGCAATTTGTAGAAAGGAGATCGTTTAGGCAACGAAGTACAAGGAAAGCTTGAGTAACGGACCGAAATGTATGGACAATACTTTGAGGGAGTAACGCAGGGCTTGACACAGTAATTCGTTAGTATAAACGGGCGAACCATGGCGAGGAGTTTTAATCAAGTTATATTGATGGGCAATTTGACGCGCGACCCTGAGTTGCGCACTACGCCGAACGGTCAAAGCGTCTGCAGTTTTAGCCTGGCTTTAAACAGAAGCTACAAAGGCGGCGACGGCGAGTGGAAAGAAATGACCGACTTTATTGATATTGTAGCCTGGGGTCCGCTGGGTGAGCGGGTAGCCCAATACCTAACCAAAGGCCGGCCGGCGCTAGTTAGTGGCCGGTTGCAAAGCCGCAGCTGGGAGCAAGACGGCCAAAAACGCAGCAAAGTCGAAGTCGTGGCTAATGATGTGACATTTCTGGGCAGCCCTGGTGGCACAACGGCACCAGCCTCCGTAGCTGAACCGGCTGACGAAACGGACGCTAAACCGGCTAAGAAATCCGCAGCGAAGAAAAAAGACGAAGAGGACGTGGTCATCGAAGACATCGGCGACGAACCAATTAACCTAGATGACATACCTTTTTAGCGGCTTCGCCTTATGAGAAACCCCTTCGGAAGGTTTCTCATCGCGCGGGGCGCGGAATGAATCCGACGCTCCGGCTGCTCATCCCGATACAATTAATAAGAAAGGAATTAAATGGCGAAGATATTTAAACACCGAACTGATGTAGCCTACTTTGACTACAAGGATTTCAAAACCTTGCAGCGCTACATCAATCAATACGGACAGATAGAGCAGCGCAAAAAGACCGGCTTGACCGAGTCCAAGCAGCGCCAACTGGCTCGCGCCATCAAACGCGCCCGCCACATTGCCCTATTACCATTCGTCGCTAACGGCTAAAGAACGGCCTTTGGCTATTGGTATTTCGTATATGGCTAATAAGATTAACTCTTTTGAAGACTTGGAAGCATGGCAGGAAGCGCACACTTTTGCTGTTGCTATCTATAAAGCTACAAATAACTTCCCAGCTAACGAGCAATTTGGTCTGACAAGTCAGCATAGAAGAGCGGCTGTTTCAATTAGTTCAAATATAGCCGAAGGTTTTTCAAGACACAGTATAAAAGAAAAAATACAATTTTATTCGGTTGCTAAAGGTTCGGTTGTTGAATCTCAAAGTCAATTGCTTCTTGCACGAGACGTTGGTTATTTAGATATTGATAAATATGAATCTCTTGCCAACCGAGCAGTAAGAGTTCACAAGCTGGTCAATGGATTAACTAGTTCTGTAAAGTCCTGGTCTCAGCCAAATACCAAATACGAACAGCCTATAGCGCTCAGTAATTCGGAGAAACTATGAGTCTCTCGATTACTGAGCTTAAAAAAGGGACGATTTTTCAGATGGACGGCGCGCCGTATAAGGTGCTTGATTACAAACACACCATGATGGGGCGGGGCAGCTCAACGGTTAGCGTAAAAATCCGTAACCTAGCCGACGGCAAAGTTTTGGATAAAACCTTCAAGGGCAGCGAGGATATTGACAGCGCCAGCGTCATCAGCCGGCCTGTGCAATATCTTTATAGCGATGGTGGCCAGTATCACTTTATGGATACCGAAAATTATGAACAATTCAGCCTTGGCGCAGCTTATATGGCAGATAAAAAAGGCTACTTGAAAGAGGGTGACAACGTCTCGGCTCAGTTCTTCAATGGCCAGATAATCAACGTTGAGCTACCAAAAAATGTGCCTCTCAAAGTAACTTATACCGCAAATGCAGTCCGCGGCGATACCAGCACTGCTATCACTAAAGATGCCACACTGGAAACAGGTATCAAGGTTAAAGTCCCGGCATTTATCAAACAAGGCGATATAATTTCGGTGGATACAGCTAATGGCACCTACAGAACACGCGTTAAAGACTAAGCCTTACCGTTACTATATCGCGTACTTATTGCGAGACTTGTCCGTGGGCACTAAGTTTACGCCTTCAGAACTTCATATTACCATTTTGCCGTGGTTTGCCTTGGAAACAGATGAAAAGACGTTCATTGACTGGTTCTACAAACACTTCGATGGCGTACAACGATTCGATGCTATGGTCGGCGAACCAAGAATGTTTGGTCCTAAAAAGGATGTTCCAGTTAACATCATCGAGCCAAGAACCCAATTTCTAAAACTGCATGAGCTGGCCTTGTCTTGGTTTGGCGAGCTAGGCGCACGTTGGGCCGAACGCGATCCTTATGTTGGGGATGATTATAAGCCGCATGTCGCCCAACGCAGGGGTTTTGTGCTGACCGAAGCTGAAAAATTTCGTGTATCGCATCTAGTCTTAATTCGTGCCACTCGCCGCGAAGATCACATGCGCCAAGTAGCTGCCAAGGCCATATTTCATGAATAAGATTAGACTGGACCAGGCTTTAGTGCAAAAAGGTTTGGTTGCCACGCGCAGCCAAGCTGAAAGCTATATTAAACTAGGCTTTGTTTTGGTAAATGGCCAGCCGGTTTTGAAGCCCGGATTATTTATTTCAAAAAATCAGGAAATTAAATTAAATAAATCAGAAAAATATGTCAGTCGGGCAGGATTTAAATTAGAAGCCGCCAATAAATTATTTAAAATTAATTTTAAAAACAAAATAGTGCTGGATGTAGGCAGTAGTACGGGCGGATTTACAGATTACGCGTTGCAAAATGGGTCAGCCAAAATTATAGCCGTGGACATCGGGACTAATCAGTTGCACCCAAAACTACGTGGGGATAAACGAATCGAGCTACATGAAAAAACAGATATTAGGAATTTTCAGCCAAGAATTATCCCTGATATTATTTTGATGGACATTTCATTCATTTCGGCCAGATTAATTTTGCAGTATCTGGTTAGTCTATGCGGTCCAAAAACTCAAATTATAGTACTACTCAAACCCCAATTCGAGGCCGGGAAGGATCAAATTAACAGAGGTGTCGTTAAAAATGACCGGATACGCCGGCGAATCTTCAAAGATTATGAAAATTGGACAAAAAAATTGTTCAAAACTGTTGGTAAAACCGACAGCAAAGTGTCCGGCAGCAGGGGTAATTTGGAACGCTTTTATTTACTTGAGAAAATATAATTATTTTTTCTGGTAATTAATTATTTTATTTAGAAACATTAAATCTAAATTCAGCCACATCGTCTGGCTGCATGATATAGGCTTTGCCCTCTGTTCTAACCTTGCCGGCCACGCGAGCCCCAGCTAACGAACCGGCATTTATTAAATCTTGATAGCTCACAACTTGGGCGGCAATGAAACCACGTTCAAAGTCGCTGTGAATTACTCCGGCGGCCTGGGGAGCAGTTGAGCCTTTAGCGATGGTCCAAGCCCGGACTTCCTTTTCGCCGGCCGTCAAAAAACTTTGCAATCCCAAGATATCGTATGAGGCGTGGATTAGTTGCACCAGACCGCTCTTTTTTTGCCCGTAGCTCTGCAGTAACTCTTTACGATCAATCTCGTCCAAACCACGCAGTTCATTTTCTAACTTTGCGCAGATAAAGACCGCTTTCGCGGGCACCACCAAGCCGGCCGACTCTTTTTTCTTGGCTTCATCCGCTAGGCTTTCTTCATCAACATTAAACACATAAATAACCGGTTTGGTAGTAATTAAGAATAAATCAGCCAAAAGTTCTAAGTCTATAGCATCATTGCCAAGCAGAGATTTGCCGCTTTCCAGCAGTTCTTTAGTGCGGGCTAAATTTTCATAAACTGGCTTTAAGTTTGGGTTAGACTTAGTTTCTTTTTCTAAAATGGGCAATCTTTTATCAATGGTCTGAAGATCAGCCAAAATTAGCTCTGTATTAATAATGTCTATGTCTTTTTTGGGGTCCGAGGTGCCGGAATTTTGGATGTTTGGATCGTCAAAAATCCGGACCACATGGCAAATAGCCGAGGTTGAGCGAATATGACTCAAGAATTGGTTACCCAAGCCCTCGCCCTGGCTAGAACCGGCTACCAAACCAGCTATATCCACGAACTTAACAGTTGCAGGTACAATTTTGTCTGTTTTATGAATCTCGGCTAACTTGGGCAATCTGTCATCCGGTATTGGCACAATGCCGGTATTTGGCTCAATAGTCGCGAAAGGGTAGTTAGCAATTAATGCCTCTGCGTCTGTCAACGCGTTAAATAAAGTAGACTTGCCGACATTTGGTAACCCCACAATCCCTATTTGAAGTGCCAAGAATGTTCCTCACTATTTCTCATCTGTTAATCATAGCACGATAGGAAAAACCATTGCCAAAATAGCAAAAATATGCTATTTTATAAGAGTCAACTAAAAACAAAAAATGAGTACACAAGAACAAACCACTTCAGAATCACATCCACAATCCCAGGCTACTCGGCAATTTAATGAGGCTTTAGTTGCTATCCATGCCCATAATGATGAATATTCTTTGGGCAAAGCTATGGCACATTCAATCTTTGGGATAATTGGCCCGAACCTAAGAATTGGTAAACTAATGGAATCTGGAATGACTGAGTTAGAGGCTAGACGAATTGTAGCAGAGGAAGGGCCAGAAACTGTACCGCATAGTGAAGAACAAGAAATGGCTCGCGGTATTTTAGATCTTACCAGTGCGCAAACCTTACAGCCCATCGGTTTAAAAATCACGCCAGTTCGCCAGCAAGCTGTAATGTTCGGTCCACAGGGTAAAGAAGAAATAGGTCCGGTTCGTTTACAACTGGAGGATGGCGACAAGTTTGGTAGTTTTCTATCAGGCATTGGCCAAGAACAAGTTGATGATGACTTCAGAAAAAATGTTGCTTTTACGGTTGGTAGTATTTTGGTTGAGCTTTCTGATGCTATAGCCAGTGGTCAAGATAAAGACTTTGTTTTGGAAACGTTCACTGCTGCGGATGAACTGATAAAAGGCCTGGAGGACATTGGCCTTGGTGAATCCGAAGTTGCCAAAAAGCTCAGAGATTATGCTGAACACGCAAAAACGGGAGACCTAACAGAATTTGTTTTGGCCGAACGAATACAACTTTTTGTAGAACCTGGAACTCCTACCTTTGGTCCTTCGCAATGGCAAAGGGATGCTACCCCCAAATTTCTACAGGATAGATGGGACGAAGTAGTAGCATTGCTTAGAAAAGCAAAAGCTAACCCTCGCGCTGAAGCGCTGTTTAATCAACTAATGGAAAATGCTAAAGCAAATTTAGATTACGCCAGAAAAGATTGGACAGAACTTAAGGGAAAGTATGGCAAGGACTACGGCAAGGGTTTTGACGGAGTATTTAATGAGGTTGACGTACGATTGCAAGGATTAAGCTAACTGTAATTCTTTCTTAGCTCTAGCAAAGTATTCATCCGAATAACCGCGCTTACCTCTATCAGTTGGTGGCATCTTAACCTTTATTTCAAAAGGTATGGCTATAAAATCACTATGCCTATAGATAAAGCCACTTTGTTATTTTAACAGAGGGCCCAGCTGTTATTATAATAATTATGGAAGAGTATCAAGGCCAGGAGATGTCCAGCCAAATAGCCGCTTGGTTTGTGCCTACTATCTTGCCTGAGGGCAATGAGCCAGCAATTGTTCAGCAACAGTATCTTCACGTTGCCTTTCCAGTTCGAGAGCATAATGTGCGGCATGAAGGTACTTGGACAATCATAGATACAGTTGATTGTTGTATGGGGCGATATGATGCGGCTCGAGTTGTGATCGTTGATGCTTTGGATGCGATAAAGGCCCTTATGCTAAGCAATAATAAAGGAGCGGCTAAGTGGTTAATACGACACTATGGTGCTTCCGGATTAAATCTGGGACAGAGTTTTTTAATCTTTGAAAGAGAGAAAGGCCGTTTGTATTCTCCGCAAGAGATAGTCTATCAATCTCCAGAAACCGCCGACTTCGACGAAATTTCAGCTTAAGCATCAAATTCTCTACAGCTTAAAAATATTTTCGATAAATACCTGCGGCCAGTCCGGTGGCGACTACGCCACCGGTTAAAAAAGTGATAATTTTGGTTGATCTGTTATGAGAATTCGTGGTTTGGCGGTTTGTTTTTGCGGATAAAACAGTTGGTCTATTTAAGATCAGAGATTGAGTTGGCGCAGTTTGATGAGCGTATGTAAGATCAGTAAAAGTCGGGCCTGAAATGGACGCTGGTGACGAGGTCTGGTTGACGAAGGCGGGCGCCTGAGGAAAGGTAGTAAAAACCAAATCAAGCACATCAGCAGCGTCTTGATTTAAAAAGCCGCTTGAACTTGTGCCAACACTAACAGGTAATGCTGGCATTAAAGGCTGGCTTGGTAGGGTGGGCAGTTGCTCGGTGGGGTTTTGATTTAATTCCGCTGGTGGCGGCTCTGAAATCACGTCATCACAAGCATCGTCAATCCCGTCCTGATCATAATCCTGACCGGATGGAGCGATAAACACACAATTGTCACTACTGTTTGGGATACCGTCACCATCGTAGTCGCTCGAACTGGCACCGACATAAATTGATTTGTAAACATCGATTGAATCGCCGGCTAAATTTGTGCCATAAATATGCAGTGAATGTTCACCCGGCGAAGTGCTGGTTGGGATTTGAATTTGGGTATTTAAATTTCCAGTTGCATCTGTACTGTAGCTACCCAAGATGACGGGGTCGGAATGGAGTTCGACGCGGTAAGAAGTTAATGGTTTTAAGGCGTGCTGCGACCCGTCAACTATCAATGGAGCGGAAGACTGCGCAAAAACCAAGTTATCGCTTATGTTGTCGTCATATTGGAGAGCAGAGACTGCCCGGCCGGAAGGTGGGGCATTTAGAATCCCCAAATTGGCTTCACTCGGCGGTATGATACTCAGATTGGCAATTGGCATTGGGTCGGTTAGATTGTGAGTGGTAGCTAGGATGTTATTTTCTAGCAGCTGATGACCCAGGTCGTTGGGATGGTAGCTCTCATTGCCAATTGGCCCAAAAGAAAAGGGTGCATCATTACCCAGTGTTAGTCCATTAATTGCGACCGAACCAGGTTTGGCTTCACAGAGTCGGTGGCCGTTAAAGGCGTCTTCGGTATCAACATAACTGACCCCAGCCTTTAAGGTAGCCAGCTTAATTACTGTGTTTAAATAACTGATTAACTGCTCAGAAAATAATATTTCTTCCTGGTTTAAATGGATGTTAAGCGCACAGTTACCGCCGGGCTTAGCAATTTGTGGGTAGCCGATAACATAAATCCGACTGTCCGGCGCCCCGGCACTTTTAATTGTTTGGTATGTTTGTACCAGTCTTGGAAAGACCTGGTTATTCATTTCCCGAACTAGTTCTAACCTATCCTCGTAGTTGCTATAGCATATGGTCAGTTCCCATGGTGCAGCGCAGCGGGTAACGATTTTTGAGAAACCGATATCATTACCGCCAATCGATAACAAAATAACTTTGGGCTGGTACCGGCTAACGAAGTCAGACTGATTTACATAGCCCGGCTTGAAAGAAGCGAATATTGAATCAACGTCTTGAGCTGTTCTTTCGCTTCTTAAAATTGTTCTATTTTGGGCCTGGCCTCTATAATCTAAGCCTGAGTTGGTTATATCATCTGCGCGTCCACCAGAACACGCCACAGAGTGATACGAGTTATAGTTTAAATCACGGCCGATAAGGTACGGATATGAAATAAGCGATAGGTGGCACTTATTGTCAGCCGTGTCAGTGCCGCTTTGGTAGTTAAATGCCCCTTCGCCGGATATGTAAGACTCTCCCACTCCAAGTAGGTCCAGTTGATGCGCAATACTACCGCTAGCGCCAATTAGAATTTTGGCTGTTTTACGATTCGTGCCAACAAGATAGGTGCCGTAAAATGACAAGCCATCATTATTTATAAATTCAACGTTGCTGCTGAAGCTATATCCAGGTAGCCGCTGGTTGATAAAACTTTTAAGATCACGTGAGCGGCAAAGCACTGGCCCGGTGATTGTGTTTGGAGTCGGCGCACAAGTATCTAAATCATAAATCTTGAAGGTATTAAAACCTTTGGAGCTGACTGCAGCATAGCGTCCATCATTACTAATTGCGGTTCTAATAGCTGGGTCGATTCCAATCGTGTAGTTAAAACCGCCGGCAAAGGGTATAACCTCAAAAGTCTGCAAGTTTACCCGCAGCATGGCTACGTTAGGCATTGATACAACCATCCATTGACCGTTCTTCGAAAAATTCAAGGATCCGTAATCAGCAGCCAAGCGGCGGTTGGTTTTATCGACTAGTTTTCCATCTGGCGGTCTGTTAATTTGGTATTGTATACCGCCGCCAAAGACCGGTACTCTTGTTATTGAACTTCCAAAGTTGTAGTTGAAATATAGATAGAATCCATATGGCGGCTCAGTAGTATAGCTAATTACGGTAGCGGAATTAGGTACGCCTAAAAAATGCTGCCTATTATCTACATAGGTAATAACTGGTCGAAAAACCTCAGTACCATTTAATCGAACAGTCCCATTTTGGCTGGCGCCGCCGTATGTTGTTGGGACTGCACATGTAGAAGAATCTTGTGCGTGGCAATCTATATTACTATTAAGTGAAGTTGGCGCCGCTGTTGTATCAGACCCTTTTTGGAACGCAAGGGGATCGTTGATCCATGAAAAGGAGGTCACGGCGTTAGTAGCAGACGTTGTGAATAGAATAACAATGGCCAATACTATTGTAGTAGCCGACCCAATTCCTAAAAGCTTATGTATAAGACACCAATTTGACAATTAGTCAAAGTATCTCATTTCGCTAAACGATTTACAAACTATTAACGGGTCCATATAATGCTTATGTATGGGTCCCGTTAGACCTCAGCCTGCAACTTTCAGCCACACCTTATGTCGGAGGCAATTTGGATATCCAGCGATAAACAACCATCGTAAACCAAGGGTGAGGTTCTAACGGGATGGGGTCAGCCCAGATCACTAAAAGACAAAAAATAGTTTCTACGGCTTTAGCCTGCTGTTTTAGTATTTTAGTGACCGCCGTACCAGTACTGGCTGTGACTAAACCATATTTTAAAACCTATGGGTCGGATGTGTTTAGCGGCGGCTGGTTTAATTCGGGAACCAGTTGCGATACGTCCACCGACTCTAAATATCAAGATCCGAACTACTCCGATCCAGCTTCTGGCTTTAGCCGCGATGATCGCACTGGCGGTATTTTGAGTTACGCTAAAAAAGACGGTGCTGGCCGCTCGGCTGGCGGTGCCAGCTCACAATTTGGTGTCTTTGCTCTTGGTATTATTGAAGGTTCTGATCCGGAGCTGTATGGCTTTTACAGTGCCGGGGCGCAAGCGTTAACCGCTCCCACCTCAAGAAACTTACTGACATTTGCCAATGATGGCAGCACTGCCACTGTGTGGGGAGGTAAATTTGATGGTAGCGTACGTCAGAGCAACTGCATTCCTGACTACTACAGCAAGCTGCCAAGTCCGGCGCCCCCAGGACTAGCTTCTCTTAGTTCATCTACGCCTTCCGGCGTCTATACAGCTTCGGCTGGCGGCGGTACCAACTATGCGTTGAACAACTCAGTAGTGACTTTAGGGCTGGGTATTAAAATAACCATTTACGTTGATGGTAACGTGTTTATCGGTCAGAATATTGTCTATCAGCTTGATAAAGTCAACAATGTGCCCAAATTTGCACTTGTAGCCAAGGGGAACATTTACATAGATCCAGGCGTTACTCAACTGGACGGACTTTATATTGCTCAACCACTCAGCAACAGCACGACGGCTGGTGATATATGGACTTGTCATCTTAACAATACCGATCCGATTCACTACACCTTCCCAGCTACCGCCTGCACTAATCAATTGGTAATTAATGGGGCGTTGGTGGCCAAGCAGGTCAATTTTATGCGGGTTAAGGGCGACGTGGCCAGTGCTTCTACTAGTGAAGATACTCCAAGTGAAGGCATTGGCAACTCCAATATAGCCGAAGTTATCAATTACAGTCCGGCTATGACTATCGGCGGGCCGTTCTTTAACCCAACGCCAACTACTGGTCCGAAAATCAATAGTCTTATTGCTCTACCGCCAGTTTTTTAGGGGGTTAAAGCAAAACGCTCATGCTATAATCGGAAGCAATTATGCATTTAATGAGTGGGACTTCGGACTTCTTTGGTTTAGACATGGGAGTCAGCGCAGTGAGAGTAGTGCAGCTAAGAGGACAGGGACCTTTCAAAACGCTAGATAGTTACGGTCAAGCCCCTTTTGCGGGCACTATGGCACTAAGTGATTCTAAAACTGATCGACAAAGAGTAGCTCAGACAATTTTAAGACTGATTGAGCAAGTTAAGATTTCAACGAAAAACGTAGCTGTTAATTTACCTTCAAACCACGTATTTACAACAGTTATTGATATAGGTCGCCTGCCGGCTGAAGAACTAGCCAAAGTCATACATTACCAAGTAGATACTTATATTCCCACCCCTTTGGCAGAGTCCAAGGTTGACTGGGCAGTTATTGGCAACTCGCCCAAGGACGCTCAAAAAGTCGAGGTTTTACTGTCCAGCGTACCCAATGATTTTATCGAAAAACGGCTGGAGATGTTAGAGTTAGTAGGTTTAAATGTGATTGCCTTTGAGCCCGATAGCCTGGCCTTAGTGCGGGCTGTTACTTCTACCGCAACTACTGCGCCTTGTATGGTGCTGGACGTTGGCAGTGCCACTACCGACATAGTAATAGTCAGCGCCGGCGCACCGCGCCTATCACGTGCTATTCCCATAGGCCAGCAGGCTTTTATCACGGCAGCAGCTCAGACTTTAGGGGTTGAACCAGCTCAGGCCGAGCAATTTGTATTTAAATTTGGTCTCAGTCACGATAAGCTAGAGGGCAAAGTCTATAGTGCCATCATCGGAACTGTTGACACTTTAGTAGGTGAAATCGAAAAATCCATAAAATTCTTTGCCGAGAGGTACAGTGGTATCAAGCTGGAAAGGATAGTTGTAACCGGTGGCGCTTCGACGTTGCCCGAACTGCCACTTTATTTAGCCAATAAATTTCATATCAATGTCGAAATTGGTAATGCCTGGCGTAACGTCAGCGTGCCGCCCGCCCGGCAAAATGAAGTGCTGGCAGTTTCCAACCATTTTGCCGTAGCCGTTGGGTTGGCGGAGAGGGAAATATGACCAGACTCCAATTCAATTTATTGCCCGATACTAAGCAGCGGTTTGATAAGGCCAGGCGCCTCCAGAGTTTGGTTTTTAAGGCGGCCATTATGGCTAGCGCTGTATCACTGACTCTCTTTTTAGTTATGTTAATCATGGTTGGCGTAGTCCAGAAAACGCAGCTGAATAACGCCGCCAAAGCTCAAAACGCTGCCAGCCAGCGGCTGCAGAATATTCCCAATTTAGAGCAGGTTATAACTATTCAAAACCAACTCCAAACCCTGGTAGGCTTACATCAGAGTAAACATATAACTTCCCGCATTTTTACTTATTTATCTCAGGTAACACCTGCCAGCGCCAGCATTGGTAAACTAGACATGGATTTATCAACTAATACTATGGGCGTATCGGGTAACGCCGACTCTCAGAAAACAGTCAACACATTCATCGATACTCTTAAGTTCACCACCTTTAAGATCGGTACAGATGACAGCAACCAAACAGCCTTTCCGTCAGTCGTGGAAAGCGCCTTTGCCATTAACCCAAGTAACGTCAGTTATAGCCTAGATATCCAATTCGACCCCCAGCTTTTTGCTAACAACCTGCTGGACGATCAAGGAAATCCCCAAGAACCTAAACTATCGGTGCCGACGCTAACTACTACTAGGAGGGGTGTTAATGATGCCGGTAATGCGATATTTAAAGATCAGACAGGCGGCAGGTAACATGAATATTAAATTATCGAAAAAAAGCCTGCAGATAGACAAAAGTCAATCCAGAATGATGTTGATAATTGCGCTGTCCACGATGATCGTGGTTTTTTCTTTAGTTAGCACAAAGGCGTTGCTTGGCCGATTTGCCTATCAAAACCGTGTGGTTAATGCCCGACATGCGGCCACCAAGCAGATTGAAGAAAATATTAAACAAGCGAACACTTTAGTTACTCAATATAATGACGTTTTTGAAGGCGCCAGTCCGGCTAACATCCTCGGTGGTAAAAACGATCCTAGCCCTAATGCTTCGCCACCCGATGGCACTAACGGTCGCATTGTGCTGGATGCGTTGCCAACTAGTTATGATTTTCCGGCCTTGCTAACAAGTGTTTCTAAGATTCTAACTAATAATAGTATTGGTAGCCCCTCCATTGGCGGCTCCGACCTATCTTCGACTTTAACAAGTACGCCGTCGGCTAATCCGCAGCCTGTCAAAATCGACCTGTCAGTTAGTGGTAATGGCGGCTACCATAACGCTCAGGCGCTGATTAAGGATTTTGAGAGATCAATTAGACCATTTGATATTAGCAAGTTGTCGCTTTCTGGCAGTGAATCTAACCTAGTTATATCAACTGTGCTGAGTACTTATTATCAGCCGGCTAAATCCTTAATGACCAATACCAAGGAGATACGTTAGATGAATCGTAAAGATCTGACCGCTTTAGCTACAGTAGCGGCGCTAACAGGTGTTATTTCTTTAATAATCGCCAGTCTTTTTTTCAGCGCCCCCCACCAACAAAGCTCCAAGGTACCAGTAGTTGAGCCTATTGGCACTTCATTGCCCGATATTAAGAACGATCCGGCTTACAAATATTTTCTTAATACCAACGCCCTTGATCCTGCCCAACCGGTTCAAATTGGTAATACCCAAAACAATGCGCCTTTCAGTAACCGGAGTCAGTAAATGCAGGCAAGGGGTGACTAACGCGTGAATGTTTTATCGACTACCACTCAACAAAATGTGGAAGAACAGCTAGTTACTGACGGCCTTATATCTGACGGCCAGCTTAACCTTATAAAAAGTCAAGCCAAAAAACAAAACCAGTCGGTCTTTAGCCTGCTTCTTAAAGAGGGTCATATAACTGATGAACAACTGACCAAGACTTTAGCTAACGTTAGCAACATCCCTTATGTAAATTTAAGCAATGCCCATATTAACCCCAGGGTACTTGAGCTACTGCCCCAAGATATAGCTGGCCGTTATATGGCCGTACCGCTTGGCGAAATGCAGCACCGCTTGGTGGTAGCCATGCTGGATGCCGACAACGTACAAGCCGTAGACTTCTTGAGTAATAAAATAGGCCGACCCTTAAAAGTTTATGTTGCTAGCGAATCGGGTATTCGTCATGTACTTGGGCAGTATGATAGCGCTAAGCGCATAAGTAGCATGTTAAGCTTACCCCAAGAGATAGAGGCTGAGGCTTCTGAGCCATCCGTAACTGAAGTTGGTACCCCTAGTCAAACGGTTCAAACCATTGTCCAAGACTCGCCGATTAGCAAAGCGCTTAGCGCTATGATGGATTACGCTGTCAAGAATCGAGCTAGTGATATTCATATAGAACCCTTAGAAGGGGAGTTAAAAATCCGCTGTCGGGTTGACGGCGTACTGCGTGAAGTCATGAAGCTACCAAAAAGCGCGGAACCGCCGTTAATTAGCCGTATTAAAATACTGGCCAACCTAAAAATCGACGAACACCGTATTCCGCAAGACGGACAGTTTTCTATTTCTGCCAGCGGCCGGCCCATAGATGTGCGTGTGGCCATAAGTCCTACCGTCTGGGGGGAGCAAGTCGTACTGCGTTTACTGGACAAAACTGGTACCAGCATGAGGCTCGAAGATATGGGGTACATAGGCAGAGCTCTGCGTCTGATACGTCAAGGTTTAAAGCAACCTCATGGCATGATTTTGACGTCAGGACCCACAGGTTCCGGGAAATCGACTTCAATGTATGCCATGATTCAGGAAATAAAAACTGACTCCGTTAATATAGTCACGCTAGAAGACCCGGTTGAATATAAAATCGAAGGTGTTAACCAGATTCAGATGAACCCCGATGTCGGTTTAACTTTTGCCACTGGTCTGCGGTCAGTATTGCGGCAAGACCCTGATGTGGTCATGGTCGGCGAGATCCGCGACAAAGAAACGGCTAACCTAGCAGTCCAGGCGGCGTTAACGGGACATCTGGTTTTTAGCACGCTGCACACAAACTCGGCTGCCGGTATTTTGCCGCGGCTGCTGGACATGGGCGTGGAGCCATTTTTAATTGCCAGTACAGTACACACTGTTATCGGCCAACGCTTGGTGCGCCGAGTTGTGCCCGGCGGTGAAACTTATAAATCAAGTCCGGCTGAAACAAAAGCCATCAAGACAGCCATTGGCCACTTGCTGCCTAAGACATCCGCCGAAGTCAGTTCGGTTGGCCAGGACTTAGGCTACTCTAACTTGCCACTTGCCAGCCAAAACGCTTATACTTTGGTTAAGGGAAAGCCCTTGCCCGAGAATAAATCGGGGCTTTCTGGACGCATGGGCCTTTATGAAGTGTTTCAAGTTACGGACCAGATTCAAGATTTAATCTTAAAAAGGGCCACTAGTACTATGATTCAGCAAATGGCTATCACCCAAGGTATGATCACCATGCGCCAAGATGGTTACCTAAAGGCTTTAGCGGGTTTGACCACGCTGCTAGAAGTTAATCGAGTTGCATCAATAGATGCGTAGGAAAAATGGTGGGGAATAAAGATGCAGGCGCAACCAAAGATTGAGATTCTGCTTGATGAAGTCGTGAAGCGCAAGGCGTCTGACCTGCACCTGCAAGTAGGTTTGCCGGCCATGATTCGTATTGACGGCCGCTTGACTCCTAGTCAAAATGCCACCTCTTTGAATGAACAGGTGGTTGAAACGATGGTTTTTTCGTTACTTGACGAAGACCAAAAACAAATCTTGCTGCGGGATAAAGAGTTTGATTTTTCTTTTGCCTTCGGTGACATTGGACGTTTTCGAGTCAATGCCTTTCATGAACGAGGCAATTTAGCTGCTGCTATGCGTTTAATCTCCAATGAGATCCGATCTATCGAGCAACTAGGACTACCCAAAGTGCTTAATAATTTTGCTAATTACCCACGCGGCCTAGTTTTAGTAACGGGTCCTACCGGTTCGGGTAAATCTTCAACGTTGGCAGCTTTAATTGACAAGATAAATAACGAGCGCGCAGTGCACATTATTACCGTGGAGGATCCAATTGAATATACTCACCAGTCTAAAAAAGCGGTGGTGGTGCAAAGAGAGGTACATTATGATACCTACAGTTTTTCGGCGGCTCTTAGATCTGCGCTGCGCGAAGACCCAGACGTTGTTTTGATTGGTGAGATGCGCGATTTAGAAACTATCGCTGCTGCCATTACGATAGCCGAAACAGGCCATTTAGTTTTTGCCACTCTTCATACCAACAGTGCCAGCCAGAGCATTGACCGCATGATTGACGTTTTTCCGCCACATCAGCAACCGCAGGTCCGGGCCCAACTGGGCAACATTTTGATGGCTATCTGTTCGCAGCGCTTGATTCCGGCACTTGGCAGCGGCCGAGCGCCAGCCACGGAAATTTTGATTGCTACACCAGCCGTTCGTAATATTATTCGCGAAGGTAAGAATTACCAACTGGATGCTGTCATCCAAACCGGTAGTGAGTACGGGATGCAAAGCATGGATAAAACACTTGTTAGCATGATTCACTCTGGGATAGTCAGCTATGACGAAGCCCGTAACTTCGCGGTTGATATAGAAGAACTTGACCGGCTGATGAGAGGCTAACATCGTGACTCCGTCACTCCATTTACCATTTACCATTTACCATTTACCATTAATTGATCATTTGTCATTGATCATTGATAATTCATTGCCAATTGATAATCGCCAATTGATAATCGAGCCGACGCTAGGCAGAGTGTGATGCAGAGTTTTACCTATACGGCGCGCAATACCCAAACCGGCCAGAAAGTTAAGGCCGAAATTGAAGCCGAAAATGAACAAGCCGCTGGCAAACTCTTAATTGAGCGTGGCTTCATACCTTTAGAAATCGGTCTAAAGACCAGGAAGCCGGGAGTCGGTTTTCGCAATCGTGTACCTGCCAAGGAGCGGGTAATTTTCTCGCGCCAGCTGTCGACTTTGATTAACGCTGGTCTGCCGCTGCTGCAGAGTTTAAATACTGTCCGGGGCCAGACCGCCAACAAGGCACTACAAGCGATTATTGACGCAATAATTACAGACATCGAAGCTGGTGCTCCCCTTGCCTCGTCTCTAGCTAAGCACTCATCAGTTTTTGATGGAGTATACGTCAGCCTCATAGCTGCCGGCGAAACCTCTGGCAAGCTGCACCTATCACTTGAACGTTTAGCCGCCCAACAGGAGAAGGATGCCGAGGTTCTGTCGAAGGTGCGGGGGGCCATGATGTATCCGGCAATTGTGCTTTTGGTGCTTTTTGCTTTGGTTATTTTTATGATGACCACTGTTTTACCTCAAGTCGAGAACCTTTATAAAAGTCTGCCGGGGGTTAAACTACCGTTTATTACGCTATGGTTGGTAGGGACTGCTAATTTTATAGTTGACTTTTGGTGGGTGTTGATCCTGGTTTTAGTAGTAGGAATTGTAGTAACGCGGCGCTGGCTACGTACCCCCAAGGGCAAACAAGTACTTGATCAGATAAAACTGCGCGCTTGGCCTGTAGCACCTCTGTTTAGGAAGTTATACATGGCCCGGTTTGCCCGGACCGCTTCTACTTTAATAGGCAGCGGGGTACCGATGATCCAGATGTTAAATACAACCGCCGAAGCCGTAGGCAACAGTCAGGTTGCCGCCTCAATTCATAGGGCGGCTGAACAAGTTAAGGGTGGTAAAACCCTCTCCGCCAGCTTAGAAGGTGACCCGTATTTTCTAGAGCTGGTGCCCAACATGATACATATTGGCGAGCAGTCCGGCGAGCTAGAGGACATGATGGCTAAAGTAGCTGACTATTACGAAAAGGAAGTGGACAGCCAAATTAAATCCGTATCAACCATTATTGAACCGGTTCTTATGATAGTTGTCGGTATTTTGGCTTTAATAATCGTGGCCGCTGTACTGCTGCCGATTTATTCGTTGGGCGGCAAATTTTCGGCGCCCCGCTAGGACTCACCCTAAAACTGCTTGCATTTTTATATGCATAAATCTAGTATGTAAACATAAGAAGTTTAAACATAATCACTTGGGGGGGCTGAAAAAAACAGATGAAGAACCTAAACAATAGAAACCCTGCCGGCTTTACCATAATCGAGGTAATGATCGTACTGGCAATTGCCGGTTTAATTTTAGCTATCGTCTTCATTGCCGTACCCCAGCTACAACGTAACACCCGAGATAACCAGCGTCAAAATATAGTTTCTCGTCTAAAATCGGAACTGGAAAGCTACGCTGGCAATAATCAAGGAAAGTACCCGTTTGGCGGCGTTACCAATTCTTACCAAAACTGTACATCACTCTCGGGTACAGGCCAATGCGGAGACTGGTTGAGTCGCTATATTACCGGAGCCAATCCGCCGGTCAACATTAACGATCCCTCTACTGGTAGCAATACGGCCATTAATATCTCGACCAGCAGCGCAGTTATTACATGGGCCCAAGGTAATGCCTGGATCTCTGTAGGTAACCGCTGCAATGGCGAAGGTGTCCAGGCCGGCTCCGGCGGCGGTGTTAATGCCCGCTCCTACGCTTTCGTTATTGCCCTAGATAGATCTAATACCTTTTACTGCATTGACAACGGCTAAAATTGGAAACTCAAGGGCCGACTACAAACGCTGAAAATACGCACAAGACATACACGATTTGGGTCGCTAAGGCCATGTCTTAAATGACTTTCCTAAATTTCTAACAAAACTCAGCGATCGCTGAGTTTTGTTCTAGCTTTTGAGAAGATTGTGAAACAAAGCCTTAAGTTTATCCGGTTTATCAATGTAGCTGGTCTCAATATAGGTCACGTAATTTTCTAGCTTGTAATAAAGCACAACCGCCTGAATCTCTTCATGGCAAGGGAAGGGATGGATCCACACACTTCTTTGAAGAGGTCGAAAATCAAGCCTGTAGAGTTTAGCGGTTAGAGCATCACGTCTTAATTTACGATCTTCGGGTATGTCAAAAACTACCAATCGCCATTTTGCGTCCCAGTTATCGGGTCTAGCTATACGCAAGGACTTAAAATGACTGTGGGCAAGTCTTGCACGACCTTTTTTGGTAATAGTGATACCGTGTTCAAATCTCTCGGCTGAACTGTAATCTATCAGATGTTTCTGTTTCATGTATTTAATAACACGCTTTATTTCTCGTTCACGTCCACGTTTATCCAAGCTATCCAGAAATTTATTTAGTGGCTTATCAAGGCCTATAGCCA
>JACPKG010000009.1 GCA_016187175.1 Candidatus Saccharimonadota bacterium | reverse complement strand
GTTTTTAGGAATACGGGCATTCTTCTTGCCGTTGGTTATATAGGGGCCGTAGGGGCCGCGCAGGATCTTTAGTGGGCCAAAATCGGCAATAGTTTTGTCGGCAGCAACTTTGGCCTGCTCAACGATGACTTGCCTAGCCTCAGCTTCAGTGATAGTCAGCGGGTCTTTATCTTTAATACTCATGAATTTTTTACCAATCTTAATATAGGGACCGTAGGGTCCGACGTCAGCCGTTATTTCTCCGCCGTCAGTTGTCTTACCTACCCGCCTTGGTAAGTTAAACATTGGTAGGGCCTGTTCCAGCGTTATGGTCTCGATAGTTGTGTCCGGCGGCAAAGGGGCAAAACGCGGCTTGGGGCTGGCTTCCATTTGTAAAACCGGCCCAAAACGACCAAAGCGGACCTGTATCAGTTGCCCGCTTTTAGGATCCTTGCCAAGCTCGCGGGCTTTCATGGCTTCGGCACGGCTGGCGGCGTGGGACTTTTCTACCAAAGGGTGAAAGAATTCATAAAAAGACTTCAGCATTTGCTGCCAAGTCCGTTCACCAGTAGCTATGTCGTCAAGCTCCTCTTCAGCTTTAGCCGTAAAGTCATAATCGATGATCGGCGCAAAATATTTGATTAAGAAGTCGTTAACAATTTCGGCCAACTCTGTCGGTAATAGCTTGGCTCGGTCGGCACCGATTACAACCTCTTGCGTCGTTTCTGCTATGGCGCCGTTTTCCAGTTTTATTTCACGCAGCATCCTTGCCTCGCCTGGCAGGTCTGTCTTTTCAATGTAACCTCGATCCTGGATAGTGCTAATAGTAGGCGCGTAAGTGCTGGGGCGACCGATGCCCAACTCTTCCAATTTTTTGACCAAAGTAGCTTCGCTAAAACGGGTTGGTGCACGACTAAAAGTTTCTAATGCTTGGGCCGATTTTAAGTTTAGTTCTTGGCCATTGGACAAATCTGGCAAAATTTTATCATCCTTGCCACCCCCGTAGACCTTTAAAAAGCCGTCGAAGACCAATACTTCACCACTGGCGATAAATTTTTTACCCTCCATAGCCTTGGCCAAGGAGGGCTCGGGCATAATTTCAATAATTACTTCAGTTTTTTCGATTTTGGCGGCAGTCATCTGACTAGCAACAGTCCGGCGCCAAATCAGTTCATAAAGTCTCTTTTGGGCGCCGTCAGCGCCGGCACTTACAGTATGAATATTTGTCGGCCGGATAGCTTCATGAGCTTCCTGGGCGCTGCGGCTCTTGGTCTTATATTGGCGAATCTGGACGTAGTGCTGGCCAAACTTGTCGGTTATATATTTTTTAGACTCGTCAATAGCTAGATTAGAGAGATAAACACTGTCTGTACGCATATAGGTAATATGGCCGTTTTCATACAGCTTTTGGGCCAATGTCATAGTTTGGCGGACGCTATAGCCTAACCTGCGAGCGGCTTCCTGCTGCAGCGTACTGGTTGTAAATGGCGCCGCCGGACTACGCGATCCTGGTTTTTTAGTTACGGCTTCAACCTTGAAAATCGCGCTAGTTAACGACTTCAAGAAGTCTCTGGCCGCTTTATCGTCAGGCAATCGGGTTGGCAGTTCAGCTGGCACTTCACTGTCTTTGGCGTCGAATAAGGCAGTTACCTTAAATGAACCTTGCGGCTTAAAAGCTTTAATTTCGCGTTCACGCTCAACAATCAGGCGTACAGCAACGCTTTGGACGCGACCAGCGGACAGTCCTGTCCTGACCTTTTTCCAAAGCACCGGGCTGAGTTCATAGCCGACCAAGCGATCTAGGACCCTCCTAGCCTGCTGAGCATCAACTAGTCTAGGGTCGATGGTTCGTGGTTTTTGTAATGCGGCGGTTATGGCCGGCTTGGTAATTTCATGAAAAACAATCCGATTAGTTTTAACTGGGTCCAGGCCCAACAAGGTGGCAACGTGCCAGGCTATAGCTTCGCCTTCGCGGTCTTCGTCACTGGCTAGCCAAACAGTCGTGTCTTTAGCAGCTGATTTCAGCTCTCGAACTACTTTTTTCTTCTCCGGCGGCACTACATAGGTTGGCTCAAAATTTTTCTTTATATCGACACCAAGGTCTTTTTTAGGTAAATCACGAATATGGCCAAAGCTGCTGGCGACTTTAAAGTCCTTACCCAAATAACCGGCAATGGTACGGGCTTTGGCCGGACTCTCCACAATAACTAAATTCTTTGGCATATGCCTGCCAGTCTACCATAAACATGAACCCTTGATCATAGACTTTAAACATTAATAGAACATAAAACATTGATCAATGTTAAACGGCCAATTAACGATCAATGATCTTAAGTTCAATGATCTATGTCAGGTGCCAGTTGCCGGCATTAGCCCGGATGTAGCCATTTATTTCCAGCATCGTCAGCGTGCTAGAAAGCGTCGCGCCATCCAACTTGCTAGCCTTGCCTAAACTGTCATGGTCGCATATTCCCTTTCCAATTAATTCGAAGATAAATTGCTCCTCCGGGCTGCCGCTAAAAACTCTAATCTTTCTTTCTTTTAACCTTAAGTTTAGAGCAAAAAAGATATCCTCTACTGATGTGACTGGAGTGGCGCCGCGCTTGATCAGATTATTGCAGCCCTCGGACCCCGGGCTGCTGATGTTGCCAGGGACAGCCATGACCGTTTTGCCCTGCTCTAGCGCAAAGCCGGCCGTATGCATGGTACCGCTGTTCTTTGCCGCTTCAGTTATAAGCAGCGCATCGGATAGCCCGCTGACTAGGCGATTACGAGCAATAAAATTAATCTTGAACACTTCCGAACCAGGTGGATATTCGGATAGTATACAGCCGCCGCCGCTGGCTATCTGCCTGGCCAAATTTAGATGCGATGACGGATATATCACATCAAGGCTGGTAGGTAAAACCGCTATGGTAGAACCTCCGGCATCCAGTGCTACCTGGTGGGCAATTGAGTCAACGCCCAAGGCCAAGCCACTAACAATTACAACCCCCACCCTAGATAGCTCGTTGGTTAGTTGTGTAGTGACAGCTCGGCCATAGGGCGAAACTTTACGGCTGCCAACGATAGCTACCCGTGGTTGCCTGAGGAGTTCTGCGGGGTCGGTTCCCAACCAAAATATTTGCTCCGGTGGGGACGGTATTTGACTAAGTATTTTTGGAAAATTAGGGTCATTACGCTTAAGGTTTTTGACTTTCATTGATAATCATTTTCTAATCTTGACATAAAGACACTTTTTTGCTAAAATCGCAACTCGTAATCCACATATTAGTGGATTACGTACCTTATACCCCCAAAACATTGATCACTGATCATTGAACATTGATCATTGCTCTTTGTTGAGTGTTTAAGATTTGGTGTAAGTTGATACCCTCCACTTACAGCTATCCCACCCAATTTTTGGTTTTAAATTGAGTATAGCCTTAGGTTAAGGCAAAGAAAATTGTTAAAGCTAAAAAAATTGGGTGGGAACTCTTAAACAACTTATTCCCTTTAACTCTGCCCCGTCCGCCTTAGGCGGACTGGGAGACCGACTTTCAATGTGGGTCAGCGAGTCTTAACGATGCTTCCCGCCTCGGCGGGGACGGCACGAATATCTTAGCTATATGCGGATACTTTCGACGCTTCGCTTAGGTGGGGTTGAAGGGTGTAATAGGTCTCCAGCGGTGCCCACCCCCTCTGGAGACCTTTTAGGATTCATCGAAAAGCGAACTGATGCCCACCCCCTCCGGAGATTCATTTAACTCGTAACCTGCAACCTGTAACCTAAATTACGGTGCGGGTGTTGTGGGGCAAAGATCCACTGAAGATGTATTCGGTAATGAGAGCGTTAGCTTCCTGCAGGATTTTTGGCACGGTTACCTGCTCTTCTTGACTAAACTTACTAAGCACAAAATTACTATTTTCAACATTCTCCGCTCCTTCTGAGCCTATACCCACCCTTAGGCGGCTAAAATCTTCGCCTAAGTACTGAATAAGCGACTTGACACCGTTATGGCCGGCGTCTGAGCCGCCCAGACGGATTCTAAGTTGTCCAAACTGAATTGCTAGCTCATCGTAGACTGCTAAAGTTTGTTGATTGTATATTCGGAAAAAACGCTGAACCGCTTGGGCGGCTTCCCCGCATCTATTCATATAAGTCGTTGGTTTACACAAAATAACTCGGTTTTCGCTCATGTTTGCCGTTGTTAGCTCGCATTTTAAATCCTTTTTGGCTGTCCAGTCAGGAAAGTCGTTTTGTTTGGCAAAGTAGTTTAGAACTTCGAATCCGATATTATGACGTGTGCCAATATATTCCTCACCTGGATTACCGAGTCCCAATATCAGGACTGTCCTGGTATTGCCGATGGTATAAAACGGCACAGCAACGGTAACTGGCTTTTTCTGAAACAAACCCATACATTAGAGTATAGACGATCGAGGTTAGAGGTTAGCAAAAAACCAAAACTACATTCCTCGGTTCGAACATCTAACTTCCAACATCTAACGTCTAATTAGTGTTTGTCGATGAACCAAAATTTCAATGGGGTGCCGGCTAGTGGCCATGTCTCCCTGAAACTGCGCTCTAAATATCGCTTGTAGCTCCAGTGCAAAAACTTAGTGTGGGCGCCGAAGATTTTGAAACTGGGCATATCAATATTAGCTTCCTGGACTATGTAATTCAGCTTGGGGTTGCGGTTTTTCAGACCAGCCGGTGGGTGCTGGTTAACGGCGCTATGTAGCCATTTGTTAAGCTCGGTCGTTTTAAATTTGAGAGAACGGTTGTCTTCAACCTCTAGCGCTAGGTCAAAGATTTTACTGACGTTTTGACCTGTTAGTGCACTGGTAAAAACCAGTGGTGTCCACGGCACAAAGGCAAACTCGCTAGCGATCAGCGCGGCTATCTGGTCACGGGAATAGGCATCTTTACTGTAGCTATCCCACTTGGCGACTACTAGGATTAGTCCTTTGCCTGCCTCCTTAACTAAACCAGTAATCTTTTGATCCAGCTGAACACTTAGCTCGTTGACGTCCATCAGCAATAGACAGATGTCCGATTGCTCGATCGCGGCCAGTGCACGCAAGACGCTAAAATGCTCAACCCCGCGTTCAATCTTGCCGCTGCGGCGGATGCCGGCCGTATCCATCAGCTCAATTTCCTTTTCGTGGTAGCGCACCACGAGCCTGTTGACGTCGCGTGTGGTTCCTGCTCTCTCTGACACAATCGCTTGCTGCTTGGCGCCTAGCGCGTTAAAAAGACTCGATTTGCCGACATTGGGCCGGCCTACCAGCGATAGCCGTATACGTTCTTTGTCTTGGCGGATCTTAGTGGCCGGCAAGCCTGCGGTTGTTGCTTTAAGCAGTTCTTCAATGCCCTGTCCTTGGCTCACACTGGTAGCTAGCACTTTTTTAATGCCTAGTTTAAGCCACCCTTCCAGATCGGCTTGTGGATTTTTATCAATTTTGTTGACTACCAACACGACTGGTTTTTGGCTTTTGAGAGCCAGCTTGGCCACCCGGCGATCCTCTTCGGCTACTGGTACGTCAGCTTCTACGACCACTAAAATAAAATCAGCGCTGTTAGCTGCCTCGGTGATTTGTTCCTGGATAGAAAGTTCGAACATGTCCTCGGCACTTTTTATCCCTGCTGTGTCTACCAACCAGAAGTCTTTACCACCGTAACTGGCCTTGGTAGTGATGCTATCGCGGGTAGTACCGGCTTCTTTAGCCACGATAGTCTCGCGCCGCCCAATGATGGCGTTAAATAGGCTAGATTTTCCCACATTTGCTCTGCCTACGATCGCCACAATGCTTGCTTGTTTACTCATAGGTGTTATTTTGGGGTCCGAGCTTGGAAAAAGCAATCAAAAAACGCGCCCCATTGGAGCGCGCTTCTTGGCAGTTTTTGTTCTTACTCTACACGCCGCTTGAGGGCGCTGATGGTCCTGGTGTTGATGGACCCTCAGGCGGTGCGCCATCTGGGTTTGGTGGCGCTACTGGAGGCTGCGGAGCTGGCTCGACAGGAATGTCGGAACCGGTACCTGAAGCAGAGCTAGAGCTTGGTGTACTACCTGCATCACCAACAGGCGTGCTGCTAGCAAAGTCGTTGATTTGGCTGTTGACTTTGTCTTGGGCTTGGGCGCTGCTCATTTGACCCCCAGAGGCTGGAGCTGGTCCGCTAATCGGGTTAGCGTCGCTACCTTGATCTGGTGCGTCATTAGTTGGTGGAGTGCTGTTCTGTGGAGGCATAGTTTGCTCACTTTCTTGATTACTTGATTTGGTGTCTCCTTGGACAAGTTCGGTGTTGCTAGTTACCTGCTGGCCATCGGTTGCCCCGCCGGGCTGCAAGACTTCTTTAACAACACGGACGAAATCTTCCAATGTGACTTGGGATTTCACTAAGTATTTTACCACGCCCAGTCTCTCGCCGCGAGCTTGGTCTTCAGCCTGACCCAAAGCGGTCATCATTACGACCTTAACTTGATTCGTATCGGGAGTCGCGCGCAAAGTTTCCAGCATCTCAAAACCGCTCATTTTGGGCATCATCACATCGGCGATAATTAGCTCCGGTTTTTCTTTAAGCGCTACAACTAAAGCTTCCTCACCATCGCTTGCAGCCAGTGTTTCGTAGCCCTCCGCCTGCAGGCGCATCTCGAATATTTCGCGTAAGTTATTATCATCTTCAACTAAAAGAATCTTAGCCATTATCATTATTCTATCCGCTTATGCTAGAAAATAAAATGTCTATCATTGATCCCTGATCGTAGATCATTAGTTTATCGTTGATCTTAGACCCTTTTCGGTCAATGCTCTAAGTTCAATTAATATTCCAAGTTCTATGTTCTGTGATCAATGTTGTTCTAGGGGGCTGACAACATTCGCCTGATTTTTTTGCATTTGCAGCGCTTGCTGAGCGTCAAGTCGCGGCAGATTTATAAAAAAGGTCGTCCCCTTGCCCAGCTGACTCTCAACCCATATATGCCCATTGTATAACTCGATGATCTTACGGCTGATAAAGAGCCCCAAACCGGTGCCGGAAGTTGTACGGGTCATGGAATTATCAACTCGGTAAAATTTTTGGAATAAGTGCGGAATATCTTCTTCTGGTATGCCGGGTCCGGTGTCTTGCACTTGTAACTGGACAACCTTGTCATCGCCGGTCAGAGCTATTGTAACGGTACCTTCAGGGGTGTATTTAATAGCGTTGTCTATCAAGTTTTGCAGTACCTCCCGCAGTCGGTTAGGGTCAACAAAAGCGTAAAATAATGGCCGGATAACCTTACCGCCGCTGACTTCTTTAGGACTGCTTACCTGGTATTTTAGCTGCAGGTCCTTTTTTTGAGCGTTAAAGCGGCCGGCTTCAGCCGCTTGAGCTACAATTTCGCCTATCTCAACTACGGCCGGATAACTGGCAATCCGCCCGTCCTCAGCTTTGGAACTAGTTAGTAAATCCTGAAATAGTTCGCCCAAGTGCTGGGTGGCGGCGTGGGCTTTGTCTAGGTAGCTTTTGGCGTGCGGGCCGATCTGAGAAACTCTTGGGTTTAGCGCCAATGCAAGATAGCCCTCTATGGCAGCAATGGGGGTCCGCATCTCGTGGCTGGCGGTACTTATGAATTCAGACCTTTTGGCCTCTTCTGCTTTTTCGACAGTAATGTCGCGGAAAACGCCGACGACATTTTCCACTGCCTGAGTTGTTGGATTGATAATTGGCGAGACGATTAACGACACAGGTATCAACTTACCACCGCGAGTTTGCAAAAAGCCTTTGCTGTCGCGGATTGGCGTCTTGGTACCTAGCGCCCGGGTGAATGGGTGAGTAGTTTCCGGATAGATCACTCCATGGCTGTCGGTGAGCGCAACCACGCTGTGAAAATCCAGGCCGACGGCTTCGGTAGCCGGCCAGCCGGTAATCTGGGAGGCGGCGGGATTAAAAAGATGAATAATCTTGTCGGCGCCGACCATAATAATGCCATCTTCAATGGCTCCGAGTATAAATTCTGAACTAAGACCCTGGTCTTTAGCCAGCTTGTCGCTGACCGCAACTCTCTTGCTCGGGTCTTCTTTGTCGACGTCTGTTTTTTTACTCTTAAACCACACTTACTATGCCCACCTAGAGTTTAACTGAAGCCGCTAATGTTCCCATTATCTGTTTTCTTGCTTAATATTTCAATCTGCCGTTCTACGTCTGGCTAGCTACTTATGCTCGGTTGAGCAAAAGCTCAAAATACCGGGTTGAGCCAAAAGGTATCTTTTGGCTGACTACACTTTTAGCTTTCAAACTACTGGCATATGTCACTGTAAATTCGCCGAACTGGCTGTTAATCTGATCTACGGTCTCTGTCAGCCAGACTTCCCTGTTGACTTCGTCCAATAAACTAACTTGAGCCATATTGGAAGGCTCCAAGCCGTAGCAAGAAACGGCCATCATCCGCACCCAGTCACCTCTTGGCCGTCGGTTAAACAACAGTGTTGCCCGCCGGTAAACCTCGGCATTAGAAAAGAAGGTGCTTTTAAACATCCGTCGTTCATACCAAGCATCGCCACTGGCATATAGTAGATAAATGTATATGCCGCGGGCACACAGGTCCTTGTAACGCAGCTTTATGGCCGTGGTTTCACACAGGTAGGCTAGCCGTGAGCGTAGCGTCTCCTCACTGGGTTGCATGTCATCCAGCACAAATTGCCGTCCGACTGTCTTGACCGAGGATTCAAAGTCATCAACTTCGTAGCCGCGTAGACGTTTGTACCAGTCCTCGCCACAAACACTTTGGAAAACATGTCGTTTAAGCAGATCTGCTGGAGCGTTAAGGAACTGTAGCGGCGTGTAAATACCGCAGGCGTTTAGTCGCGCCTGGTTACGTTCGGCGACGCCGGTTAGATCCGTCAGTTTCAGCTTAGATAAAATTTTTCGCAGATTGGAATGGTCGATGATGTCCAGGCCGTCAGGCTTGTGAAGCGAGGCAGCCGTTTTGGCCAAAAACCGGTTGGGCGCAATGCCGATGTTGCACTTCATCCACGGCCCCACTTCTTCTTTCAGGCGGTGTTTTATCTCGTAGCCAATTACAGTTAACGGCCGTTTATTGACTGCCTCCCGGGTACCGCTAAAATCGATAATCCCTTCGTCAATGCTCTTCATGACAATATTAGGCGAATAGGAGCGCATGATGTTGACCAAGATTTGATAGACATGATGGTACTTGGGCGGATCGGTCTCGATCATGATAATATCCGGTGCTAACACCTTAGCAGCGCCGAAGGTCATACCAACCTTGACGCCTTTGACCTTGGCTTCGTAGCTAGCGGCCACCACGCAGGCGTTTTTAGTCAGGCGGTTGGTTATGGCTATTGGCCTGCCGCGCAGCAATGGTCTGGCTTGCTGCTCCACCGTCGCAAAGCAACTGTTTAAATCTATATGCATCACCAAAGCTGGCGCTCGGTTAAGCGGTAGCTGCAGCGCTGAGGTTGCTTGCGGCATATTGCGGATCCATCGGGCTAAAGGCTTGGTCGGCTATGTAAACCAGTGTCCAGGTTAAGGCTTGGGCATCGAACTCCAGGCGGTAGTCGGCACTGCCGTCAGTCATATCAAAGACGTGTATCATGCGTTGACCCTTTTTGGTAGGGTGGCGCAGGCCCTGTTCGGTAAAGATTACGTTTTTACCATCCCATTCCATTTTCTTTGGGAAGCAGCGCAGCCGCTTAGTCCCCCGCTTAAAGTAGTAGGCTACGATGTTTACGTCCTTATTGATTGCAACTACATTTTCCATGACTTTTTCCTTTCTAAGGGTCGTACCCTTAGCCTCCTTAGGGTACGACCCTATAAGAGTTGTTTATTATTACTTAAGGTTATAAAAAGAGTGCCGGACATCCGCCAGCTGGCGGAACGGCAAGTGGCTTTTATAAAGGCTAGCTGCTTAGATTAAAAACAAATTACCACTCTGAATGCTTCGTTTACTAAGAAACTGATTGGTGGGGTTAACAGGGACTTCCAGATGTGGATGTATGTTTCCCAAAGTGTTTAATAGTCTACATGGAGGAGGGTTATTCACCGGCCCATGTATGGCTAGTTCAATTCTACGCCAACCCGCTTGTGCTTTGCAATGATAATTTGAAATTCTTATGCTTGCATGTCTATATCCGGCGTGTGATGATTTGGCTATGCAAGCTAAACACTTGTAATCGGACCTTCACTACGATGGGAGGAAACCTATCGGATAACTAGACGAACCAATTCCTCCGAGAGAAAGGGCTGTGATGAAGCTGCAGATTGTGCTTGGTAGTGAGAGCGACCAAGAAGTCGTAAGAGCTTCAAAGATGACCGAGGTACTGGATGCCGTAGGGATCGACTACGATGCGCACGTCTACTCAGCGCATCGCAACCCGGACGATCTGAGTGCCTTTGTCCGTGAAGCGCTCGAACAAGGCGCGGAGATGTTCATCGGCGTGGCCGGTATGGCAGCGGCGCTGCCTGGTGCCATAGCAGGCGCCACCAAGATGACGGTGCCCGTCCTGGGCGTCCCTCTCGACAAAGACGGCATCGATTCGTGCCTGTACATGCCGCCTGGCGTACCGGTAGCGACTATGGGGGTAGGCATTCCCGGGCTGCGTAACGCGGCAATCTTCGCTTGTCAGGTCCTGACCAGAGGTAGAGGCGCTCAAGCAGGAGAATTCCAGAACTACCTCGCTAGGACTGCTAAGTCCCCCAAGTACGGCATCGGGCCAGCGGGTATTCGTCCTTCCTGACAAGTACCAGAGAGGAGTGCAAATGGAAACGCCACAGCCGATCTATCGCGGAAAGGTGCGCGACACCTACGCCGGCGGATCATCGGAGACATTGGTCGTGGTTGCCAGCGACCGCATCAGTGTCTTCGATGTCGTGCTGGACCAGCTCGTGCCGGGCAAGGGTGTCGTGCTGACGCACATGACCGAGCACTGGCTGACGAGAACGCCGGTGGCTGACGTCATGACGAACCACCTGATCAGCGCCAGCGTCCATGATCTGCCGGACTGGATCTACGTCAACGGTTGGCAGAATCGGACGCTGCTGGTCCGCCGTGCGCAGATGCTGCTTGCGGAATTTGTCGTCCGTGGCTACATCACCGGCTCGGCCTGGAAGGAGTACCAGCGTGACGGTGTGGTCAGCGGCATCACGCTGCCTACCGGGCTACGGGAGATGGAACGGTTCCCTGAACCGATTTTCACCCCGAGCACCAAGGCGACGTCCGGGCACGACGAGAACATCGACTTCGAAGGTCTGGTCTGGCTCCTAGGTGACCGTGATCTCGCCGAACAGGCAAGGCGCTACAGCCTAGAGCTCTACCAGACTGGTGCGGCCTACGCCCGGCAGCGCGGCATCATCCTGGTCGACACCAAGTTCGAGTTCGGTCTGATCGACGGTCGGCTGATGCTCTGTGATGAGGTGCTGACACCAGATTCGTCGCGCTACGTGCATGAGGACGACTACGAGCCGGGCAAACCGCCTGCCTCGTACGACAAACAGATCGTGCGCGACGCTATGGCGGCAACCGGCTGGGACAAGAAACCGCCACCGCCACCGATTCCAGGCGGCGTGATTGAGGAGACCGTGCGGGTCTACGGCGAGATCGCCGAGCAGCTGACCGGCACCAACCCTCTGGCGGCCTCGGCGGCCTGATTCGTCTGAAGGTTCAATGGGAGGTCTGCTCGCGGTAGTATCCGGCGGGCAGACCTCCCCGGAAGTCTTTATCAAAATTGCTCATGCTTGCACGTTAACCTCCTAGCAGCTACGCTAAGTCTAAGAATTATGGCAGGCTTTGAGTTTACTGGTGATGTACGACCAGCAGAGAACGTGCTAGCTAGCCGATATGCCAGTCGAGAAATGAAGGCCAATTTCTCGGATGATTACAGAATATTTGCCGAACGCGGACTATGGATTGAAGTGATGCGAGCTCAAGCCGACCTCGGCGTAGCAATCCCCGAAGAAGCGATTGAAGATTATGTCAAGGTTCAGGGAGTCATAGATCGAGAATCAATACGTAGGCGGGAGCTTGTACTGAAACATGATGTCATGGCTCGGCTTACAGAATTTAACGAACTTGCTGGACACCAGTTCGGCCATGAGGCTATGACCTCTCGTGACCCTACGGAGAATATTGAGCAGTTGCAAATTCTTAGGGGGCTGGACATAGTCCATGATCGGATGGTGGCCACGCTTGCCCGGTTTGGTTCCAGATCCGCTGAATTCGCTACTTTACCGATGGCCGGCCGGTCGCATAATGTTGCCGGTCAACCAATCACACTTGGCAAAAGATTCGCGAACTGGGGCGAAGAATTATTAATTGCTTATGAGAATCTTTGTAGTTTGCGTGAGTCTTATCCTTTACGTGGTATTAAAGGTCCGATGGGCACCCAACAGGATATGCTCGATTTGTTTGAGGGAGATGCCAACAAAGTAACGGAGCTCGAAAAACGTATAGCCGCCAAACTAGGATTCGGGGCTATGCTAGGTAGCGTTGGACAGGTTTATCCACGCTCGCTTGATTTGAGTGTAGTCACTGCGCTTGAGCAAGCCGCAGCAGGTCCTTCTAACCTTGCGACTATGATTCGTCTGATGGCAGGTCATGAGCTGATAAATGAGGGGTTCAGCAAGGGTCAAAAGGGTTCCTCTGCTATGCCTCACAAAATGAATTCCCGTACATGTGAGCGTATTAATGGGCTTAAAGCTATTCTTGCCGGCCATGCTTCAATGGCCAGCCACTTATCGGGCAACCAATGGCTTGAAGGAGATGTTAGTTGTTCAGTGGTTAGGCGTGTTATGATTCCTGATTCGTTCTATGCTATTGATGGGTTATTCCAGGCCACGTTGCATGTGCTCGATGAACTTGGGCCTTACTCAACAGTGATCGAACAGGAATTACAACGATACTTGCCCTTTCTCACGACAACCAAGGCACTTACGGCAGCAGTAAAGGCTGGGGCTGGACGTGAAGATGCCCACGACATAATACAGGAACACTCAGTAGCAGTGGTTACTAAAATGCGACAGGAGGGGGGTGTTAATGACTTATTTGATAGGCTGGGTACTGACGACAGACTGCCAGTAAGCAAGGAACAGCTTTTGGAAGCAGTCGGCAAACCACTGGAATTAATCGGCTTGGCTGTTCCGCAGGTAGAAGCTTTTGTGGGCCGTATACAAAAGGTAGTGGATAAGTATCCTGAAGCTGCCCGCTATCAACCCGAGCCGCTTTTGTAAACTAACCAAAGCTATTCTTTATATGTCATGAGCAGGAAATCTGTAGAAGCGATCATTTTTGATTACGATGGGTTGCTGGTTGATACGGAAAATTTTTGGTTCGAAGCTTGTCGTCAGGTGTGCTCCATTTATGGGGTGCAAATTACGGAAGAACACAGACTGGACTTAATGAGAAGTGGTCTGTCGGCATATCTTGTCGAAAGCTTTTTCTTACCAGACTCTTCGGATGCGATACACTCAAAGATACATGCTGTTTTTCATCAACTTACGGGCGGGGTTATTGATCTTATGCCGGGCGTAAAACCGGCGCTAAAGGCTCTTGACCGGCATTACCCGTTAGCAATAGGTACCGGTGCCCGTACATCACTGGTCCAAGAAGACCTGAGCAGGCTGCCCTTACTTGACTACTTTAAAGTAATAGTTGGCTCAGACCAGGTAGCGCGCGGCAAACCAGAACCAGATATATACCTAAGGGTTGCTGAACTTTTAGGTACTGAACCTTCGTTTTGCGTGGTATTTGAAGATTCTCCAAAAGGAGTTCAGGCGGCTAAGGCTGCAGGCATGCTGTGCATCGCTGTGCCCAATAGATATCTTAAAGGTATAGATTATTCTCAAGCGGATCGGGTTATAAATAATCTTGGTCAAGTTTCTTTGCAACTATTAAGACAACTATAACCGGCTTACCATGAGTGAGTTGAATGGTGATCCCAAGGGGAGTCGAACCCCTGTTGCCAGGATGAGAACCTGGTGTCCTAACCACTAGACGATGGGACCTCGAACTATATTTTACATTTAACAGATAACATTTTACATTAATTTAACAATTTAACATTTAGCAGACCGCTTGAAAATTTAAGCATTCCTAAGGGGAATACTTTGTTTGGCCGTCCTTGACTGCGGTCAGCCAAACCTGTCCGGCGTTCAGTTTGATAGGATTGCCGGCTGTATCCTTGAGATCAATTTGACTGGAAATGGTCGTCTTGGTCCACGTGCCTTGCACCACGAAGCCGTCCTGGAAAACGTAGGCCGTGCCGCTACCCGTTGTGCCATACCCGCTATGGCCGCTGTTATCGACAATGCTGTATTGCATCACCATAGCAACCACAACTTTCGGGGCTAGCAGAGTGCCTGTTTTATCGCCAGCCGAGCTTGTGGCGATGTGGGCTGCTCCGCCCTCGCTTCTGTGGTAGCTATTACTTTGGTAGTCGTAGTCGTAGTGGACATTAAAAGCGGCGCTGGAAATGTTTAAATCTATGGTTTTAGCTGACGGTGTCGCCAATCTTTCATCTTTTTTTCTCGGTAATGGTGTAAAATTGCTGCTGGTGTAACCTTTGGAATTATTCAGCTCATCAAGCTTATCAAAATTTGTGTAAACATTATGCGGTGACGGTCGGCTGCCTTCGCGCCAATAACTGCTGGCGTTAAAAAACTGGTCTAAATCTTTGCCGCCATTCCTAATTTGGCCTAGCGCGTCAGGACTGCCGCCAACGTGAGCTATTGAAGCGTCGAAGCTAGCCGCCCAATCAATATAATACGGCCTCAGCGAACGCACCGGGCCAATGTAACCTGGCCTGGCGTCTTGAAACAAGGTTATAAGACGCGTAATACCGCCTTCGGCTATGGCCTCAAAAATCACACCAGCGTCCTGTATTCCGGATTGGGGACGGGCGTCCAGGCTATTTTCTATCATAATGCCGGTAACCGGCCGGGTGGCCAGTTCTGGGGCTACCGGCATACCGGTTAAGGGAGAAGCAACCGTTTTCGGCTCCTCCCTCTTGTTGGACTGGCTGACAGAAGTAGCGCCTTTGCTTTTATCTACAAAGTTGAAGTAAACGGCCGCACTGGCGGCCGCCAGAATAAGCACTAGTGCCAGAGCGGATAAAAACTTGCCGATAAAGCCCAGTTTGTACCAAAAAGCCGGCATCATTCGCCTGGTTTTGGATGATTCTAAGGCAACTGGTAGGAGCCCGGACGAAGCGCGAAACCGTACCCTTCTGCCCAAAGAGCGCTTACGTAGATCAGGTGTTTTAGGCACTTCATTAAAAGGCTTGTTGGTTGACAAATTGTCATCGGGCATTTGATTTATTTTAGCATAAGCCCCTAAAGGGCCTGGAGAGCTTTTTGTAATCGGGCCAGGGTTTTCTCTTTGCCTAGTACATGCAAAGTGCCAAAAATTTCCGGCGATACCTGGCTGCCCGTAAGAGCGATTCGGATAACTGGAAACAGTATAGCTGGCTTAGTGCTTAGCCTGTCCAGTAATTTGTTAAGACGGTTCTGAATGTCCTTAGCCGAAAAATCACTGTCTGCAAGTTCTTTGATGACTGCTGACAAGTAGGTTTTGTAGTCCGGCGGATTTTTTTGTAGCTGCCCATCTACCGGTTCTTGATAGAGCTTTAGGATTTGTTCAACTTTTGGTTCGGTGAAGAAAAAACTTGTCAATTGAGGCAGTTCAGCCAAGTATTTTAACCTTTCCTGTACCAGCCCCAACACCGCCTTCTTATAATCATCAGTGGCTTCTTCTGCTTCAGGTGGCCAAAAACTGCTTACTGCCTTTTGCCTGTCCACCGTAGACTTGGCGAAGGTGGGCTTTTTGCTTTTTGCTCCCGCAAGCTGATCAAGCCTATCTATCGGTAGCTCGCGGATATAGTGTCCGTTCATCCAAATCAACCGCTGCTCGTCAAAGCGAGCGCCGCTACGCTGAACGCGAGCCAGATCGAATTTTTTGATAAGTTCATCGACTGAGAAAATTTCTTGTTCGGTTCCGTCGTTCCAACCCAGGGTTGCTAAAAAGTTAATAAGAGCTTCCGGCAAGAACCCCTCCCTTTTGTAATCCAAGATATCCCTGGCGCCGTCGCGTTTAGATAGTTTTTTCTTACCGTCTGGTCTCATAACGTAAGGCAGCGTTGCTAGTTTGGGGCGCTTGATTTTGAGTGCTTCGTATAAGTTGAGAAACTTTGGGACGGACGGCAAAAACTCCTGACTTCGGATAACGTGGCTGATATTTTGCTCGTAGTCATCAACTATGTGAGCAAAGTTGTAGGTCGGGTAACCATCGCTTTTTATCAAAATAAAGTCATCAATCGCCTCCGGGCTGCTGGCTAACTCGCCCATGACTTCGTCGCGCCATTTGTAAGCTTGAGGCTTTGACTTAAAACGTAATGGCTGGCTACCGTTCCAGATAGGGGCTTGAGCTGGCCGGTTTTCTCTGTATAAAAAGGCTTTTTTGGCGGCTTTGGCCTGGTCGCGCAGCTGATCAAGCATTGTTTCCGAAGTCGGGTCAGCGTAAGCGCGGCCGGCTTCGATAAGCTTCTGCCCCCATTGCTTGTAAATATCAAGCCGCTGGCTTTGGCGCAACGGTTTTTCGTCGGGCGTCATGCCTAGCCAGGTTAGCGAATCAGTGATGTGCTGCTCAGCTTCGTCTACGTGACGCGTCCGATCGGTATCCTCAATACGAAGCAAAAACTGGCCGCCAGCCTGCTTAGCTGTCAGCCAGGCGAATAAGGCTGTTCTAGCCCCTCCAACATGCAAATAACCCGTCGGACTTGGGGCAAACCTTGTTCTTGCTACTTCACTCATACAACCAGTATAAGCAAAGAAGTATCTGCGCCCTAATTCTTGCAGGCGTTTTTAGCAGCTTCTAGCAACTGAGCTGGGTTTAAGCTGCTGCCTTCGACATTAATGGTGTTGTTGCCCTTAGTACAAACGGCGGTGCTGGTATTTTTCTCCTTATCTTGGGACAATATGTAAGTTTTGTCTTGGTCCTGGACTGTTTGAACTTGCTGAGTGTTTTTTGTGGTAGTTAAACTAGCTGCCAATGAAGCGGCGGGTTGGTTTTTAGACTGTTCGGTAACAGTATATTTTTTGCTGGCATCAGATACTGATTGCATGGTTGTGACGACGGCATTTTGCTGGGCCGTTATAGGCCCGATTTTATAACCAGATATCGGCGTAGGCAGGCTGGCATTGACACGAGCTTTAGCTGAAGCTAGCTTAAGTGATGCTGCTGGTACCCTTTGCCAAATAAAAAAACCGGCCAAGGCGGCAGTCAAAAGGGCCAGTAGGCATACCGCTACCCATTTAGGCAGTTTGCCAAAGAGTTTGCTTCGGTTTCTGGCGTTTCTGACTAACGTCTTTTTGTGTGCGTCAGCGTGGGCCAAAGCGTAATCCAACAAGCGCTCCAAGCGGTGGTGCGAGGCGTTGCTCATAGCCGACGGCAACGATAAGCTCATCGTGGTGGTGACTACCTCGTCAGATACGGCTCTGCGGCCTGAATTTTTGGAAAACGGCAATAAACCAAAGCGTTGGACTTTGGGGTTTTGGGCTACCTGTCCGGCACGGGAAGCTCGGGCGTAATCAGGTGACAATTTGTGGGCTTTGATTTTATCCTCTGATTTGGCCCGGGCGGTTTTTTTAACAATTGAACGCATTAGGGTTTTGGAACGCTCGGGTTTACGCGTGAGTTCTTGAATAGAACGCTTGGCGTGTGCCTTAATGCGCTCGTGACTGCGCGTAAAGCCGTCGATCATCTGTCCTGCAGCAGGTCTTCTGACGTGACCGGCTGCTTTTTTAGCGGCTGTGATAAGTTGTCCTGTAACGGCGTCGTAACGGTTGTCGTTGATCTCTACAATGCTGTTGGCTTTGCTCACAAAAATAACCCCTAAAGTGGTATAAAGACCATAATACACCGAATAAAATGGTTATGCAAGGCCCGTTAGTAGCGTCTATCGTCTATAATCTAATACGGATGGATCCCGTTAGAAGTAAGTATTTTATAAAGTATAAAATCTGCCGATCTACTGGCATTAGATCGGACTTCTAACGGGATGGATTTTTTGGACCCGCGTAAAAGGCGTTGGCATAATGTAAGGCTTATGGTTGGCTATTCCTTGATGGCTATTGCCATCGGTTTAACTTCCATTATTTTAGTTTACGGAGCCTATGGTTATGGTGTTGACCCTAAAACTGGAGAGGTTATCCAAAACAGCCTGCTATTTGTTGACTCCAAACCCGGCGGCGCCGAAATTATTCTCAATGGTCAAACCAGACAAACTACCTCAGCGCGCCTCACCATTCCTGCCGGATCGTACGAGCTGACTCTTAAAAAAGCTGGCTATCGCGACTGGAGTCAAAAATTTACATTGAACGAGCATAGCATAGCCCGCTACGCCTATCCATTGCTGTTACCCGTCAAGCCACTGACCCAGCATATTAAAGCTTACGGTAATTTACCGCCGCTGGTGAGCCAGAGCCCGGACCGCCGTTGGCTACTTGTCCAGGCCGAGTCTACAGCCACGCTGACCAGAACTTTTATTGTTGAACAATACGATACCACCAAGCTTGATCAACCGCCCCAAACCCTTACGTTACCATCTGAGCTTTTAAGTGGGGCTGGTCCAGCTGGCAGCTTAAGGGCGATAGAATGGGCTTCGGACAATGACCACTTACTGATTCAACACACTTATCAGGGTGGCACAGAATTTTTAGTCCTCAACCGCACTAATCCGTCCCTATCGTTCAATATTAACCGTACATTTAATATTAATCCTTCACAGGTAGCAATGAGAGACAAGCGGGTGAACCAGTTTTATATCTATAAAAATGACTCTACTCTAGACCTTGGCGACGTATCTAAAGCCTCGTTACAGCCGCTGCTTAGCTATGTTCTGGCTTTTAAGTCCTACGGACCCGATCTGCTGAGTTATGTAACTGACCAAAAAGTAGCTGCCGGGAAAGTTATGGCCAGGATTTGGGAAAACGGCAAAACTTACCCACTATATACTTTTTCGGCCGGCAGCCAGTACTTAATTGACGCGGCACAGTTCCAGGGCCACTGGTATTATGTGGCCGGCAGTGACACGGCTGACCGTATCAACATCTATAAAGATCCTCTAAGCGGCATTAAGGATCCGGCTACTGCCAAAGCAATTCCCTTGATTGCCCTGCGTGACTGGGGCGCCAATAATTTATCTTTTTCTAGCAACAACCGTTTTGTCGGGGTGCAGGCGGGACAAAAATTTGGCGTCTATGATATTGAAACCCAAACCCGCTATCAATACGACTTAACGGTTCCTTTAACCAGTCTGGCACGCTGGATGGACGGCCACCACTGGATTGGTAATTACGGTGGTAATGTTCTGATAATGGACTTTGATTCTGCCAACCAGCAAGTCATCGTGCCCACAGCCAGCGCCGAAAATATCTATTTCGACAAAAACTACAACCAAATGCTGACCTTTATACCAACTGAGGGTGGTCTGGCTCTGACGCGAACTGACCTCCGTGCCGGCACCGATTTACCCCAGTAAACCCTTTAGCTGTCATTTGTGTTTAGCGTGCGAGCCAGTCCCATATCCGGGACCATAAACTCTGAGCATTGCCTGGCACTAACTGGGTCTGGGTAGCGACCACGTTCTCGGTGGTAGTAGGTGCGTTGCTAGCCAAGTCAGGACTGATTTGTTCCCCCACTACAACCAGCCGGTTAGTGCTGGTTCCGGGTGGATCGCAGGTAATCAGGCTGACAGTAGCCGGTTTATCTCTTGGCCCAAGCACTGAAACGTTCGTAGGTTCAATAATCTCTCGTTTGTAAACCTGATAGGTGTAACGCTGGCCGTCCTTTTGCAGGTAAAACGTATCACCCAGCTCTAGTCGGTTTAGAAGAACGAAGGCAAATTTATACTTACCTTTGTTAAAAATGTTGTTACTGGAATGGCCGACAATTACCATGTTGCCGTTTTGGCCTGGCAGGGCCGTATCGGCATAATGCAGTACGCCTCCCTCCAGGGCTTTTTGGACGTCCTCTTCTTGTATGCTGCTGACGCCGTAAACCACTGGGATATCAACGTTGATTTTCGGGATTATGATCTTTGGCTCTGGCCCTATAGTGGCAGAATCACTGATAAGCGGCGTGTTGGTCACATTGCGGCTGGGCTGGATGAATGGCGCGATGAAGCGTTCGTTAAAAAAACTAAACATTACGATCAGCACAGCGCCAGCGCCAGCGGCCAGGCCGAAAAGCAACGACTGGACATACTCGGGCGATCGGCGTCTTTTTATGCCAATCGCGCTAGCTAAGATTTGTTTTTTAGCTTCGGCTAGCGTTTGGCTGACTGGCTTTAGGGCTTTGGGAATTGTCGGTGCAACGCTACGTGCTTCAATTTCACGGGACGTTGGTTCTGATTGGGTCGGAATCGTTTGCGGCCGCGCCGCGGCGTATTGTGAGGTGGCGGTGTGCATAGTGTAAAATTCCTGCCAGACCTCATGTTTTTCCTTATCTGGTAGACCCTGGTAATATTCGTGCCAGGCGATTTGAATTTCGGCTAACGATTTGCTGGAATTAGTCAGACTATTCACAAATTGTTGGTGTTTAGAGAATTGCGTGGTTGGGCTCAGTTGTTCAACTTCGGCAGCCTCTTCGAGAGTGTTTGGTTCATTGGCGTAAGCGGCCTCAATCTTTTTACGAATTAAATCAGCCGCCGGATTTGTGTCGTCCGGCTGCTTCGGTAAACTGCTGGTAGGTTGACCATCCCCCGGCAGAGGTAAGGCCGCATCAAACTGGTGTTTTTTCTGATCTTCATTCATCCCGTTAGAGCCCACTTAACTTATAACCATCAGTGAACGTTTGAACACGTGTGCATGTTTCAAGACGTACATCAACATTGTAGGCCTTTTGGGTTCTAACGGGATCCATGAATTAAACTAACCTTTATTGTACAATACCTCTGTCGCGGCGCAGTGATGAAACTGGTATACATGCGAGACTCAAAATCTCGTGCTAGCAATAGCGTGTCGGTTCGACTCCGACCTGCGCCACCAAGATTGCAAGAGTTCGAGCCTGTCCTCCGAAGCTTTAGCGTAGGAGGGTCCCTCCCCGCCCACCAGATTGACTTAAGTGAAGTAATTTTATTAACTATTAACAGTTATTAAACGTAACAAGGCGTAAAAAATAAAAAACAATCTAATAATCTTCGCCACCGGGTTGTTATCCGCCTTCTGCCTTTATGCTGCCTACATGACGCATCACCGACATAGAAAAGGTAAACGTCGTCGCTATTTTTCTGGTTTATTTATCGGTGGTACTTTCGCGCTGGCCTTAACCGTTTTTTTAGACGCACTGCTTTATAGGTTGACTGATCAATCGTTTTTCAAGTTGCTGCAAGACGGTAGTTATATTCCGGCAGTTATTTTTCTTGTCGGTGCGCTACAAGGTATCGTCTACGAATATGTAGGCTCTTTCACATTTGATCTATGGTATTACCCAACCGTTCGTCACAAGCATATGCTATTGTTGCTACTACCCTTATTCTGGGCCATGTTTATGATCATCATGCAGGATACTTATGCAGTTTTAAGAAGTCTTGGTTTATCAAATAACCTCTCATTTATATTGACTGCTCTTTTCCCGTTTGCTCTCATTGAAGGAATTAACTTTTATACAAAAACCTGGATTTATAAAGGTCTCTTGAAGTCGCCGCTGATTTTAGCCTTCGGTTGGGTAATCTTGGCCTATACATTCGTTATCGGCTTCAATACTTATATCTATAATCTCTTCGGTTTCTAGCTTGAAACATAACAATAAATTGCTGTAGATATAGCCTCAAACGGTTTTTGGGGCTGTTGCGACCACCAAACGCTAGCGTAAGCCGCTAACTCTATTTGCCAGTTAGACTCCCGCAGAGCTGGCGTGGTACTTATCTGCCCACCGCTGGCCACAATAAAATTATCCGCCTGTCTGGTGATTATTCCCCCCGGATTACCAGTCGTCCAGTCGTGCAAGATCTCGACTAACTCAGCCAGCATCATGCTGTGGAGTACTGGCGTAGCTGACCGGTTATTCTTAGCTAACTTCTGTAACTTACCCAGGTTTATAACCGCTAAAGTATCGGCTCTCTCAATTAGCGGGCTATTGGGGCCTAAGAAGTAGTCCAGGCCGTCCTGGGCAACAGTTACCTGCCCTTCGTGCTTATCAAGAAAATTATCAAGTAAAATAGCAGTTTCGGAGTTGCGGCCAAAGTCTCCGGCTAGCAGCACGCCATCAGCCCACTGGGCGCAGTCCAGCAACTGAGCCAGAGCTTTTTTGCTAAAGCTGCCACTGAGCGTGCTGGGCGCAAACTCGGCTTCAGGCATTAGCTTACTAAGAGTTTTTTGCAGTTTATCCGGTAGCGACACTCTGGCCGAACCAATACCGGCTTTTTGTGCAGCGCCGTAAGCTGTAGCCGGGGCGGCAAAACCGTGCTGATTGCCACCGGCAATTAATAGTTTCCCGGCTTGGCGTTTATTCTCCGGCCGGCTCCATAAGATATCCTCAAAAAGCGGCTTCTCTTTAGTTTGTTTTAACCAGTATGTATCGGCCATCTTGTTTCTCTAGTTCGTAAACCATGTTTTTACGCTCAATGACTATCCTCCAGCCTTTAGCGCTGGCATGGTCGAACAGTTTTTTCTCCGGATTGAAAGCAATCGGTAGCTCGACCATCTCTAGCATAGAGATATCGCTGGTGGCGTCACCGACGGCGATACTACCGGCCATAGCTGCATGATGTTTATCGATCAGCTCTTGTAGTACTAAGTGCTTGCCGCCCAGATGTAGGCTCATGGCGCCAGTAAATCTATCACCCTCGTGTGTGTAAACCGTACCGACGTGCTCGTCAAAACCATAGTACTTGGCAATTTTACTGACAATTTCTACCTGTGAGCCAGAAATGGCAAATAATAGATAACCCTTCTTTTTGAGGTCTTTAATCAACTGGCGGGTGTAAGTATAAACTTGGTCTTTGTATTCGTCGAAAACCGACAAAACGGCTGCAGAGAACTGCTTAAAGCTTAGATTAAGCAGTAGTTTTTCATAGGCAACGACCAACTCCTTTTGATAACTGCTAAACGCTTCGCCATGGGTTCGTCTTTTCCAGCGCATCCGAGCGTCGCGGATAGATTGGTAAGTTTTGATATCAATCAAGCCGCGCTTTGCCAGGGCGTCTGCGATGGCATGGTAGAGCTGCCAACGCACCAATGTTCCATCTATGTCGAAGGCGGCGAAAGGTTTCCCGGTCTTTTTAGTCATGACTTAATTATACCTAGTAGTGAGCTACTGGGTTCTAGTTCTTTGAGGAGCAGATCGATATATGGCTTGGGGTTGGTCATAAAGTCGTCATGACCGCCCGGCAGCTCTATGTAGCGGACGTTTGAGTATTTTTTGAGCCTATCTTTGATTTCAGGTGAACAAAAGTAATCTTCTTCATTACGGATTAAAATCACTTCTTTATTTTCCAGAAGATCAAGGCAGTGGAGATAGCGGTGGTGTTTAAGGGCGATGAAGCTGTAGCTAGGTTTGATAATTACATAAATAATCTCAAACAACAATTTGTTAATGGTAAATAGGACACCTTCGTTTCTAAGCTGGTGATGTGTATCGTGACCCTTTTTGCGTAGCAGCCGATGCAGAATTGATTTACTAGGCCAATATGGCGGACCAATAAGCACGACGAGTTTGGCATCGGTGTTTTCTTTTAATCTATAACAACCGGTGGAATGGGCGACAATAATGTCGGCATTGGCTTGCCTTGTTCCCAATTCAAAGCCACTATCTTTGAGGGCTTTGACAAAACGCCTAACATGCCATTTACCGCCCGCCCAGCCATGCAGTATAGCAACGGTTTTATTCTTCATTCTTAAATTCTTCAGCCTAAAGCTCTAGCTCTAGGCTGATTGGGGCGTGATCGCTGCCCATGACATCAGCATGAATTTCGGCGGCTTTTATCTTCGGCTTGAGACTTTTTGAAGCCAAAAAGTAATCTATGCGCCAGCCAACGTTTCGAGCCCGGGCATTGGCCCAATGTGTCCACCAAGTGTAGTGGTTATTGCCTTTGTGAAACAGACGGTAAGTGTCAATAAAACCGGCGTCGACATATTTTTGGAAGCCTTCACGCTCCTCATCGGTAAAACCTTTTTTGCCCTTGTTCTCTTTGGGACGGGCTAGATCGTCCTCAGTGTGAGCGACGTTGAGGTCACCGCAAAAAAGCACCGGCTTTTGCTTCTCCAGTTCTTTGACATAGGCCAAAAAAGCCGGATCCCAGTGTTCGTATTTCAGCGGCAGCCGACTGAGATCGTCTTTGACGTTGATGGTGTAAACATTCACCAGCCAAAACTTATCATACTCAGTGGCCATCACCCGACCTTCATTGGCCGAATTTCGTGTTTTATCGTCGATGAAATTATATTTCCTAGCAAAACTTTCCGGAAAACCATTCACTGCTTTTAGAGGTTGGATTTTAGTGAAAATAGCCGTGCCGGAATAACCTGCTTTTTCAGCCGAGTTCCAATACTCTTGGTAACCTGGGAAGTCAATTTCGGCCTGCCCTTTTTGGGCTTTGGTCTCCTGCAGACAGACAATATCCGGCTTATGTTCGGCCATAAAATCCTGCAGCGTACCTTTTTTAACGACAGCCCGAATACCATTCACATTCCAGGAGTACAGTTTCATTACATTAATTGTATCAAGGCTGTGAGAGGTGCGATCAAAAATAGATTATTGATTAGACCTCTGTTTGGCGGGCGATGTCGCGTTCCTGCTGGCGACGTTTGATGGTTTCTCGCTTATCATAGCGTTTTTTGCCCCGTCCCAGGGCAATTTTAAGTTTAATGTAGCGACCACGGTTGAGTACTTCCAGCGGTACGATAGTCATTCCTTGGCGTTTGGCGGCCATCAGCTTGTCGATTTCGGTTCGCTTAGCCAGTAGTTTGCGGCTGCGGGTTTGGTCAGTTTCAGCAATGTGTAGGTTACGGTCGCCCGTAATTTGGGCGCCGATCAACCACAGCTCACTATCTCGTTCCGTTACGTAAGCCCCACGTAGCTGACCATGACCCAGCCGTAAAGCTTTGGTTTCAGCGCCAGTAAGTTGCAAACCGGCAATTAAAGATTCGCCCAGCTGATAGTCGTAGCGAGCTCGCCGGTTGATAATTCGGCCGATAGGCTGCTTTTTCTTCATGAGTTTAATTATAGACTCCTGTCGGCCTCATTTAGCATTTTGCATTTTTCATTCAGCATTAATTTTTCATTGATCAATGATCATTATTAACTTATTGAAAATTGTTAGCTGTTAATTGAGAATTGAGGCTATTCGCGGTCAACCAATTTTTGGTTTTGAAAATTGGCATCTGCGACAGCCGTTTTGACTACATTCCAGACGCTTGAATCATTTTTCTTAGTCTTAAGCCAATACCACCACTCCACGCCCCATATATCAATGGTCCGCATGCCGGTATCTATTCCGTAGCTGATTCGGTCTTTTAACCTCTTGGCGTCCATAGACTTAAACTGCTCTTTGAGAGAGGATTCAAGAATTCCGGTAGGCGGCCACGGTTCGGCTTGCAGTTCGTGGATAATCATATCTTTACCTGTTAGTATCTCGCCACCGCCGGCTAGCGCGGCATAAAACCAAGCCGGCAGCGGATACTCAAAGTAGCGTTTAGTCAACGTTTTATCCCAGACCCGCTTGTAAACCGAAATACCGAATTTATCCGGCCGGGGCTGGCCTAGTGGCAGGCCGACCCAGTTATTGCTGCGACTAATAATTACCGGATGGACGTTGTCCCACTGTTTGACCAACTGGTATTCATAAATTAGACGATAGCGGTTAAAGTCCTGGCACTGCCCAAAAACCTTCATAAAAAACTCGTTTTCCAGCTCATAAGTGGCTAGCGCCGGATTAGATTTATAGCGCTCAACAACTGCCTTCATGTAGCTATACAGTCGCGGCTCCCAGCTCTTATCCGAAAAATCGATCCAAGTTGGCTCATGGCATTCTGGCCAACGCGGTTGGCGCAGGCCTATCGCCAAACTAATTTGCACGCCGTACTTATTGGCCATGTCGAACTGCCAATCGAGTTCGGAAAAATCATAGGTTCCTGGTACGGCTTCAATATTTTTCCAGTAACTGACCAACCTTATTTGGCGCATACCTAGGTCGCTAAAAATTGCGTCCAAAGTTTCTTTTGGATCCAGTCCGTAACTTTTAGCGTAATCTGGCACAAAGGTGGTGCCTAGAACCAGCGGCTCATCGTTATGCTTGGCAATATACCACTGAGCTGCACCATAACCAGCGGCAGTGAGAAAAGTCATAAAGGCGATCATTAAAACACCAGCCCGCTTCCACCATGAAGCCGGCCATAAAAACTTTTGCCACCTTTGCCAGTTCAACTTCTTACGCATTAACTGCTATTCTATTTTTGGTAGATATGGCCAATAAACCGCTTACGTTATCAATAGTTATACCAGTTTTCAACGAAGAAGACTACATCGGTAAGTGCTTGGACTCTATTGCTCGCCAAACCATTATGCCCCAGGAAGTATTCGTGGTAGACAACAACTGCACCGACGGTACAGTTGCAATTGCTAAAAAGTACTCGTTTGTCAAGCTACTGCATGAAAAACGCCAGCATCAAGTGTTTGCCCAGGCTACTAGTTTTAACGCTTCTAACAGCGATATTCTTGGGCGCATTGATGCCGATAGTATATTGCCACCGGACTGGACGGGAAAAATAATCAAGGTATTTGAAATTGAGCCCAAGCTCACTGCTGTTACCAGCGGCGCCGACCCCTATGATGTGCCGCTTAAGTGGTTAGGCGCAGCCATTTTCCACGGTTATATTTACTTGGCTGGCCTGATTGGCGGCCAGCGTATGCTTTGGGGCTCCAACTGTGCCGTGCGCGCCAGTGGCTGGAGAAAGATCAAGCACAAAGTTTTGATGCGCGGCGACATCTGGGAAGATTACGACATGGCTTTTTGCCTAAGACGGCATGGCCGGATTGGTTATCTCAAAAACAATCAGGTGGGCGTGTCCTTCCGGGCCATGCATACCAACTTTAAACACCACGTTTCTTACCAATTTCGTTCGGTCCGGACGTTTTATTATCGCGCCAACCCGCTGCGCCTCGCACTTTTTGTTCTGCTGTGGCTATGGACCTTCCCGGTCTACCCGCTAGCCGCCTTTGACGACTGGCTCCTCAAACAGAAAACAACGAACAAAAAACAGGAGAAATGACGGTGCTCATTGTCCACTGTTTATTGCGCTGGATTGGTATGTTTAGAGTCGTTGGCTTCAACCCTAACTTGGCAGGCGCTCCATAGCCCTTTGCCGGCAGCCTTGGCCTGCTGTTCGTAGGCACTGAATTCGACTGATTTACTGAACGGAAAGAAGGTGTAGGCGAAGCCGTAGCCTTCGCTGATAAGTTGTTGTTCCAGCAAGGTGTTATCCAGCAGATAGACGTAGCGCAGTAGACGGCCGTAGCGGTCTCGGTTGGTATTGAGCGGATCAGCTTGCAAGCGGATTTTTTGCTTGCCGATCAGCTGCTTGGTGTACTCGGCCGCTTCACGGCCATAACATTCTATTGGCCGATCTGGATGATGAGTTTCCGGTGTGTCAACACCTATCATCCGCACGATCTCTCGTTGGCCGTTCATATCTACGGTAATGGTGTCACCGTCATCAAACTTCACCACACCATACAGCCCAGGCTGGCTGGTCTGCAGGACTCTTTCATGCCCAGTTAACTTGAAGGCAAAATAAGTGCCAATCGCGACCAGCACAATAAAAACCAGCCACCAGAACCACAGCCGCCTTCCCTGATCATTCTTAGACATTACCTGTGATTATAAATAAAAATACCGCTCGTGGCACGAGCGGTATGGCCTGTTTTTAGATTCGATTTATTTCTTTTTAGCTTCGGCGATGGCGATTTTCTTGGCTTTGGGCAGTTCTTTAAACGGCACGGTCACCTTCAGCATGCCATTGTCAAAGTTAGCCTTGACCCTACCGCTGTCTGCTTGCCGCGGCAAAGCGATTCGGCGGTAGAAGCTTGACGAGCTTTGGCGCATCATGTAGCTGCGCTTCTTTTTATCCTCCTCTTTTTCTTCTTTGTGGCCTTTGACTTCTAGCATGCCTTCGTGAACGCTGATGTCAATGTCATCTTTGGTAAAGCCTGGCGCGTGTACTTCGGCCACCAGCTGCTTGTCATCCTCTGTATAAACGTCCATTGCTGGCATGTTTCCCCGCCATGGAGTTTCGCCAC
>JACPKG010000011.1 GCA_016187175.1 Candidatus Saccharimonadota bacterium | reverse complement strand
GTTCAAGCCACCAGTTCCTGCGTGAATTGTGGTAGAAGCAGCTGTACCAGCTGTGGCGTTACCTATGGTTATGACATGCGCAGCGTTACCGGTGAACATGTTAACTGTTTGGACGGCAGCACCGGTACCAATGGCGACGGTTCGGGCGTCAGCAGTTGTACCAAGGTTCAAGCCGCCCGTACCAGCATGAACGGTGGTAGCAGCGGCTGTAGCAGCAGTAGCGTTACCAATGATGATGACATGGGCAGCGTTACCAGTAGCCAGGTTGACTGTTTGAATGGCTGCACCTGTACCGAGGTTCCAGGTGTTGGCAGCCGCGCCAGTACCAATGGCGATTGTGCGGGCGTCAGCCGAAGTGGCGATATTCAAACCGCCCGTTCCGACGCCAAGTGTCATTGCGCCAGCAGAGCCGGCAGTGTTGTTACCAATGTTGACAACGTTAGCTACGGCAGCCGTACCAATATTAATGGTCGAAATGCCTCCGGTTGCCAAAGCACCGGCGATGTTGATTGTCTGAGCACCACCTGAAGCGGCGCCAGCAACCGTACCGTTAGCGACATTGATTACGCCAGCGGCAATTACGCCACCGCCGATCCAGATGCCACCGGTTGTCAGGCCTTGTCCGATTGACAAGTTACCAGTAGTAACGTTGGGGAACAATTGGTTCGGCAAAGCAGTTGTAGCACTTAAACCACCGTTAATGATGGTCTGGCTAGTCGTGGCTGCAGCGTTACCAAGTGTCAGGTTCCCAGTCGTCAATGCGGCACCGAGAGTAATGGAACCGGTGGTTGTGCCAGCGAATAGGGTGTTGGCAGCAGTTGTACCACCGTTAAGAACTACGGCACCGGTCTGGGTGGCGACACCCAGAGTCAAAGTACCAGTTGTTAAACCAGCACCAAGGGTGATGGAACCGGTGGTTGTGCCAGCGAACAGGGTGTTGGCAGCAGTTGTACCACCGTTAACGACTGTTGCAGCGGTGTTAGCAGCCGCACCAAGGGTAAGAGTACCACCGGTTAAACCAGCACCAAGGGTGATGGAACCAGTTGTTACACCAGCGAATAGGGTGTTGGCAGCAGTTGTACCACCGTTAAGAACTACGGCACCGGTCTGGGCAGCGTTACCTAAGGTCAATGTTCCAGTTGTTAAGGCACCGCCAACGGCGATGGTTGAAGTCGTGGAGTTATTGAACAAGGTGTTCGCACCGCCAGTCAGGCCACCGCTAATTACAACGTTGCCTGTCTGGGCAGTAGAACCAACAGTAATCGTACCGGTAGTTTGAGCGCCACCGACTACCAAGTTACCAGTTGTCAAGCCGGTAGCCAGGTTAATTGCACCTGTGGTGATGTTGTTGTACAGAGCGCCTGTGCTTGTAACAGCCGAACCCGCTATGGTGTTAGCTGTAACAGTTGTAGCGCTTAGAGCAGCAAATGTTGGTGTACCAGTGAAGGTGATTGTGTCACCAGCAGCATCACCAAGCGTGACGTTACCGTTTAAGGTTACGTCGTTGGTAACTGTCAAAGTTCCAGAAACAGCTGTGTTGCCAGTTGCGCCGACCGAAAAGACAGTTGTGCCGGCGGCACTATTCAAGTTCAAGATATTGGTGTTACCACCAGATACCAATTGAACTGCCAAAGGAACAACATTAGTTGTAGCTAGGATCGTCTGAGCTGTTGCTGGGCTCAAAGCGACCGCACCAGATGCGACAGGCAGGTTGGTGAAGGTCGTGCCAGTGGCAAACTTAACAGTTGTACCGCGAACGTCCAGGCCGCCAGTAAGAACTGTGGCCAAAGGCGCATTCAAGTACAGCAAGTCATCTGTGCTTATGTTCAGCTGGGCATCGTCGTAAATCTTGCTTCCACCTTTATTGAAGTTAATGGTGTTGGTGTTACCGTCACCGACGAACTTCCAAAGGTTGTTGCCGAATTCCGACGCAGCCAAAGCTGGGGCAGCAGACAAGCCAATTAATGCCGCAGCGGTAGCAATACCAGCAGCGACTCTTTTAGTAATAGTTTTTAGACTCATTAATTATCTCCTTTTATTGATTTGTGGAGCTCCTTATACCCCACGTATTATTTTATGAGCTCAATATCATTCTTATGCCTGTGGGCTTGGTTGTCAACCCGAATGCCATCTATTTATCCACAGCCCCGACTCTGTTCTGGTTGGTTTAGCTTAACAATAGCTGAGGAGTTAAGCTTAAACTCAGCTAGCTACCAATAAAATGGTAGCCGTTAATCGAGGTCAAGGGCTTAGGGTAAATTAGGGTCAAGGGTAAAAGATTAAAAGGTAAAAAGCTTTAATGCGTTTTTTTAAGGAAAAATTTAAGTTACCGGTCCTGGTGACCATCGCCGCCTTACTGGTAGTCAGTTGGCTAGTGTTCAAGCCAGATAATAAAGGTTCTTCTCCTGCTTCTCAGACGGCTCAAACAACAGCCCCGACTAGCCAAACTGGACAGCAAACTGGCGAAACCAAAGCCACGGGTCAGCCTTTGGGCACCTTTGTTGAAAAAACTGATTATAAATATGAAGTGCCCAGCGGCTGGGTCGAGATAAAGAAAGAAGCCTTAGACCAAGCCGGCGCCGACAGCGGTATTGGCCGCGTGGCTGCGCTGGCGGCAACTTTTAGAATTAAGATCTCCTTCTCGACCCCTAGCAATGATAACCAACTTAGGAACAACACTCTAGACGACATTAAGAAGAATGCACCCAACTTTGCTTTGTTATCAACCACTAGCACCAAGGTGGATGGTAAATCTGGCTATGTCTTTGTTTACACATTTTCGGATACATCCAGCAAACAGAAGTTCCGCCACCAACTAAGCGCTGTACCAAATAAAGGCAAAACTTTCTTTTTGCTTAGCTCTAGTGTCGACTCCGATTTTGATAAGCAAACCAGCGAATTTAAAAAGATTACCGACAGCTTCAAGTTCAAGTAGCCATTTAGTCTTCTGGTAACTCTTCGGCTTTACTGGCTGGCCTTAGTATAATGTGGCGGTCTCTACCCTCGCCTACCGACTCAGTCTCCAGCCCATAGTCAGTCGCCGCCTGGTGGATAATACGGCGGTCAGCAGCGTTCATTGGCTTAAGTTCTTTGGCCTGCCCCTGGTCTTTAACGTCGCGGAACCACTCTTCGGCGGCTTTAGCTACTCGCTCGGCGCGATGCTTTTTATAGTCGGCCACATCAACATTGACGCGACTATTGGTAAAACCTTGGTTTCTTAGGGCTGTGGAGATTGTATGCTGCAAGGCTCGAGTGGTTTCACCGCGCTGGCCAATCAAAAAACCGTTTAGATGAGTTGAGGGTACATTAAGTTCAACGACTTCATGATCGTGGGTCGTGGCATAAACATCGATATTAAGACCAAAGAACGAAAGCAGGTCTTCCAAATATTTTTTGGCGTACAGTATCGCCTCTTCAATATCCTCTTTAGGCGCACCCACCGCGCCAGCCTGCTTGCCATCGGAGCTGGCAACTCCTCTGCCGCTGCCGGCGGATTGCTGCGTTACAGACTCCTCTGCTCCTTCACCGTATTTTGTATACGGCTCCGTCCGCTGCTCGTCTGTACCTTGCACTCCATCCGGCTGGGAGCCCCTGAAACCTTTTGTGTTATCGACGGTCATTTCTTTCTCTCATTTCTCTAGCCGAAAGGCGATAGACTTTGACGCCTGATTTTGTCGTTTTGATTTCCCCGCCGCTTCGATCAGGCTTCCGGTTTTTCTCTGGGGCCTGTTCTGTCAACCGCTTAGACTCGCGACTAACTACTGCTTCAGCCTCAGCAACATCTTCGCGCAGAACTTTGGATTGTTGGATAAGGGCCACACTGCTGCTTACCAGCCAATAAAGCGGCAGGGCGGCCGGGAAGTTCAGACCGATCACAAACACAAAGAACGGTATCAAAAATAATGTGCCGCGTCCGACGGCCGCGGTGACTTCGCTTTGGTCAGCTTGTTTACCCTGGCCGGCTTCGCTTAAAATCGTCCTGAGACTACGCGCGTCTTTGGCGGCGGGCATTAGCTGCTTGCTTTGGAAGTATTGGACAATGGCGCTAAGCGCCACTATAACCAATGCCGGCAGATAAGTTCCTTTCGGACTTAAAGCCGATCTGGTGAGATCCACCGCGCCAAACAGGCTGCTGTCAAATAAGTGGATGTTGGTTGCCAGTGTGTCCAGCCAGCCAAAATGAAGGAACGAATAGGAAAAATCGATAATCTCTTGAGGATTTTTTATAAGTCGCTGAATGGCAAAATAAAGGCCGATCAATATCGGCGCCTGCACCAAAACAATACCGAGTGAGGCAAAGGGATTAATTTGGCGCTCTTTATATAGCTCCATGGTGAGTTTTGAGATTTTTTGACGATCACCAGCAGCCGCGGCCTTAATTTTTTTAAGCTCAGGCGCCAGCTGGCGCATGGCTTTAGCCTGGTGCAGTTGTTTTTTAACCAACGGCCACATCAGCAGACGGACAATTATGGTAAAAATAATGACAGCCAGTCCAAAGTTATGACCGGGTATTAAGTTATAGATAAAAACCAGTAAATTAAATATCGGCTGGACGATAATGGTCGTAAACATAAAAAAAACCAAGCTCCTACTCCGTTTTAATATATCACAGAGGTAGAAGCTTATCTGATGCGTTTGGCGAGGATGCCGGCGTCCGCCAGTTGTTTTTTAACTTGGTGCGCTAAGGAATCGGCTGGCTCTTCAAGCACCGAGCTGTGAAAAACAGTTATAACAATGTCATAGGGTCCGGTTATATCTTCTTGCATTTGACGTACGATTTCATAAAGGCGGCGGCGAATACGGTTACGCGCCACGGCTGACTTTTGTACCTTGCGACTAACCACCACCGCCAGCCGGTATGTATCCCTTTTGGAGTTTGCGACGAATTTAACAGCAAACAGTGGCCCGCGCACGGTCGTACCATTTTTATAAACATGCTTCAGGCTATCGTAGCCACGAAACCGATGCTTTCGTGAAATCACAAGTTTAGGTTACAGGTTCTAGGTTCTAGGTTCTAGTGTGAAAGCCGTTTTCGGCCTTTAGCGCGACGACGTTTAAGAACTTGGCGGCCGGCTGTAGTGGCCATCCGTTTCATGAAGCCGTGTTCAGCGCTGCGCTGGCGCTTTTTTGGTTGATAAGTTCGCTTAGGCATGATCTGGATTATACCAGAGCCGTTTACTGTGATCCTCCTTGAAAGGTTCGACCTTGCAAAAAGCAAAGAGATTTTATACAAAATCACCAGATTTTACTTATCTTTTTGCAAGGTCGAACCTTTGTCGCAATGTGACTAGCTGTGCTACGTAGAATTGACGACAATAAGCCACAGCTTGTTGCTAGTTATCCACGGACGCTAAACTTTTTTCCACATTTTTACAGATGGTCTTTGTAAGTGTGCATAACTTTTCTTCTATGGCGCTGTGCTGCTGAGTGGTTGTAGTAATTTTGCACATGATGTGGAAAAACAAGAGAGCCTTGGAGTATATTTGATGTTACCAACGTTGCTTTTTAGCGACACTAAAATGGGGGAACTACAAGACCACATGCAGGAGACCGCGCTTTGGCAGGCTGTACTGGGAGAAATTGAACTCAGCGTGAGCAGGGGCAATTTTGTAACGTGGTTTAAAAATACCCAACTCATCAGATACAAAGACGAGGTGGCCGTCGTTGGCGTAGCTAACATCTTCGTAAAAAACCAGCTGGAACGTAAATTCAATGAGCTAGTTGTTGAAACTTTAGCCAAAAATGGGATTAAGCCCGTAAAAATAGAGTATAAAATTCATACCGGCATTTCGCCCCAGATCAAACATAGCGAAACAGATGTTTTGATTAACCCAGCTGCCATCCAAAGCCATGTCAAAGAGACAGAGCGGCCTAAAGCTGTAATCGGCGGTGTTACGCATTCGTATCGTCAGGGACTTAATGACCGCTACACGTTCGATAATTTTGTGGTTGGCGCCGGGAATGAGTTGGCTTACGCGGCCTGCCAGGCGATAGTTGGTAAGCCTGGTAAAAAATATAACCCTCTCTTTCTATATGGTGGCGTGGGAATTGGTAAAACACATCTAATCCAGGCGGTCGGTAACGCTATTGCGGCGGTCAGACCAAAGGCTCGTGTAATTTACGCCTCGACTGAGCAGTTTGTGCAGGAGTTCGTGGACGCTTTGCGGTTCAAAAAAAACACCAGCGACTTTGCCGGCTTTTACCGCGGTTCTGACGTTTTGATCGTTGATGATGTTCAGTTTTTGGCCGGTAAAGAAAGAGTTCAGGAAGAGTTCTTTCATACCTTCAATGCTCTTTACCAAAATAATAAGCAGATTATTATGAGCAGCGACAAGCCGCCTAAAGATATACCCACACTGGAGGAACGCCTAAGATCCCGTTTTGCCTGGGGTATGACTATAGATATGCAGCCGCCCGATTTTGAAACCCGGTGCGCAATTTTACAGACTAAAGCCGCCGCCCAAGGGGTTAACCTAAATCAAGCCATAACTGAAGTGCTGGCCACCCGAGCCAGCGGTAACATTCGCGAGTTAGAGGGAGCCTTAAACCAACTGTTGGCCTACTGTGAAATGCGGGCTATCGAACCGGATATGCAAATCGTTACGGCGATGTTCGACAGTAATAAAGCCCGGCCCAAGCACATTAGTGCCCGGCAAATAATTGAACGGACAGCCAAGCATTTCCATATATCTATTGAGGACATACTGGGACCTAAAAGGGATAAAGACATAGTAGTACCACGGCAAATTGCTATGTACATGCTTAGGTCTGAGCTGCACCTAAGTTTCCCTAAAATTGCTCATGAGCTGGGGCGGAAGGACCACACCACCGCCATTCACTCGATAGGCAAGATCGAGAAAGAGTTGGGTTACGATGGCTCAATAAAACAGTATGTCGGCGAGCTTAAGGAGCGCCTTTATGCATAAAGTCAGCCAACAACTTTCAATTCTCAGCTCTCAGCTTGCTTGTGGACGATCTGTGTATAGATTATGTATAAACGGCGAAAAACTATCCCGTTTTTACCCATCATCCACAAGCCATTTAAAATACTCAACAGGTCAAGTATTTTTTAGACACAGACTTCCCACAGACAGTACTATGTTCCATACACAACTATTTTTGTCAAAAATATCTATAATCTTTAGTTTTACACTCTTTACACAAGACCTATGTATGCAAAGTAATAAATAAGGTTGTTAATAGTAGTAGGATGAAACTTCAAGTCACGCAGGAAAATTTGGCCAAGGCTTTAGGTACTGTCGCGCGTGTGGCTACGGGTAGAGCCACCCTGCCAATTTTATCTAACGTCCTGCTTAAAACCATTGACAATCGTCTTAGTGTGGCTGCTAGTAATCTTGATATAGCTATAACTCACCAGATAGGCTCAAAAATCCAAAAGGAGGGGGCCATAACAGTTCCAGCCAGACTAATGCAGGACTTTATTGCCAGCTTGCCCGACGGCGTGCTTCACCTTGAGCTTAAAGATAATAAATTAAGCATAACAACTGACAAGTACCAGTCCACCATTAACGGCATAAGCGCCGAAGACTTCCCGATCATGCCGGCCATAAAGGGCGGCTCTACCTGGAAAATTTTATCGGCACAGCTAAAAAAAGCCTTACAAAAAGTGGTTTTCGCTTCCAGCAACGATGATGCCCGACCGGTATTGACTGGCGTTTACTTCCACGTAGTAGGTGGAGAAGTTACAGTTGTCGCCACGGATAGCTACCGTCTAGCCGAGCATAAACTTGGTAAATCTAAAAGCGCGGTTAATTTTTTAGTCCCGGGTAGTGCCGCCAGTGATTTGCTGCGGATTATTGGTGACTTTGAAGATGAAGTAACCATAACCCACGACGACCAGCAGGTTCTTTTTAAGGTCAATGATATTACGCTTGTGGCGCGGCTAATAGAGGGTAATTATCCGGATTATCGGAAACTGATCCCAACTAAATTTGCCACCGTGACAGCTATGCGCCGCGAAGACTTTATCAACATTACTAAAGTTTCCAGTTTGTTTGCTCGCGAAAGCGCCGGGAGTATCACCATTAAGGCCGAAGGTAAGACTGTCAGTATCAACGCCATTGCCTCACAGCTTGGCGAGAACACGGCGGAGGCGGACGCAACCGTTAAAGGTTCTGGCGAAGTAACCCTAAACTCACGCTATTTACTTGAGGCCCTAAACGCCTACAGTGGCGAACAAATTGAATTTTGTTTTAACGGCAAGCTGGAGCCCTGTATATTGCGCAGCAGCAGCGACGCCAATTACCTGCACCTCATAATGCCCCTCCGAAGCTAATTTTTTTGTGAAGAGGTCTGACCTTGGAAAAAGGTAGGTAAAACTTAGTAGTTTTTTAGTAAAAAACTCTTTGCTTTTTCCAAGATCGGACCTCTAAATGGGTAATATGATTTCTAACATTAGGCTGCAGAACTTTCGATCTTATGGCGATGCTTCTTTTGAATTTGAAGACGGTGTCAATATTGTTGTCGGTCCTAATGCCAGTGGCAAAACAAACTTACTGGAGGCAGTGACGGTGCTAACCGGCGGTTCTTCATTTAAGGCGCGGGACCCCGGACTAATAAAGTTTGATAGATCCTGGGCTCGCTTAGATGGCCAATTCGATAGTCACAAGCGGACAATCAAACTGGTTAATGAAGATACAGTTATGAAAGTATACGAACTGGACGATAAGCCGTTTAAGCGTTTGAGCCTGGAGCGCACAGTACCAGCCGTGTTATTTGAACCCAACCACCTACAGCTAATTACCAGGGGACCAAAAACCCGCCGCGAATTTTTTGATGATATTTTAGAGCGCACAAAGCCGGGTTTTAAAGCCTTGTCGGCTAAATACCGCCGCAGCCTGGCCCAGCGCAATGCTCTGCTCAAAATTGGTCCGACCAAAGCCCACAAACAATTATTTGCTTGGAACATCCGTCTCAGCGAACTGGCGGCCCAGATTGTGGCTGCCAGACTCGAACTTATAGATGATATCAACAAAACGATCAGCAAGGCCTACAGTAATATTGCCAACCGCCGCTCGAAGGTTAAGCTAATTTATGACAGCGCCGTCTTGCAAGGCTCACAGCGCTTACAGGGACAATCCCTACAACAGGGATTGTCCCTGCAGCAGTATTCTAGCCGGTTATTGTCAAGGTTAGAGTCCGGTGTTCAAGACGATTTTCGACGTGGCTTCACTGGTCACGGGCCGCATCGCGAAGACATTATTATTTGGCTGAACGCCCAGCCGGCGGCGGCTACCGCCTCGCGTGGAGAAATGCGCAGTCTGCTTCTAGCACTGAAAATATTCGAGCTCAGCCTAGTCGAAAAAACTCGCCAACAAAGACCGATTTTCCTGCTGGATGATGTTTTTTCCGAACTCGACAGCGTTCGCCGCCGTCACTTGGTTGGCTATCTCAAGGACTATCAAATAATTATTACCACCACTGACGCCGACACCGTCTTAGAGTACTTCTCCAAGTCCGCTCATCTCCTGCCGCTATATAAAAAATAACTATTCGAAACGGTCTTCGGGTCTAGGTTCGTCGGGATCTTTATAAACGATTTTCATTTTTGACGGATCAAAACCCTGAGCCTTTATCCACTTAAGAGCATTTTGGCGTCCCTCTTCGCTCGATGCTTGAATATATATGGCAGGTTCGTTGCTACCATTGGGGAACCCGTAGTCGATTCGGAATTGCAGCCCCGGACCGATAAATGGTAGTTTTTTGATAAAAGGCGCAGCCTTTACACCTTCCCTGACAGTATCGTCAAAATTATAGCTAGATATAGACTCAGCTTTCTTCTGATCTTCCGGATGTTCATTGTACCAATTGGCTGTTGGAGCAGTGTTGGGAGACAAAACAACTCCTACATAGCTTGATTCCCGCGGTTTAAGATCAACACTTCTTGTAGCTTTGGTAAAACCAGATTTGTCAATTACCACAGTATGAAGTCCCGGCTTTACTTTCGTAACACCTTCCTTTACTACGCGATTATCAACTTTAATAATCGAGGAGCTTGGAGCTACTTCGATAGTTAACGTACTTGAATAAGTTAGGGAACGGACAGTTGCCAAAATGACTACGGCTACAATGAGCGTAAAAATTAATAGAGCTACATATTTTTTTCGGATGTGCATCACTTTATTAGCCTAGCTCTTAAGTAGTTACCTCGCTGATCCGAAGTAACAGCTTTACCTAAACTAGGCATCCTCTTTTTATAAGATGCACTTGCCTCGTCCGTACCATTAGGCTGGTTACCTACAAAAATGTAAGTGTGGCCAGCTACTCCTTCACCAGAGCCGCTGTTTACAATCATGATATCGCCTGGTTGTAATTCAGACGTACTCGAAACATTATCTAATACCTCATATTTTTCTGGATGACTTCTGACATAAGATGTTTGTTGTGCTGTTCCGGCTGATGGATAGTTAAGATCGGCATTACTAGCTCTCATTACTGTTGCAACAAATATTCCACAATCGGCACCACCAAAGTTGTCTTGTCCCTCAGGATTATATTTTTTTAGGGCCGTAGTATATTGTCGCTTGGGTGTAAGACCGTGACTTTCTGGCCATGATAAATTAAGAGCCGTCTGAACAATATTACCCGCAACCACACCCGAACCAACCCCTTCACAGCCGCTTGTGCTCAAACCGGTTGTTTGAACATCGCTTGAACCAGCAACTCTATACTGTAACTTAGAACTATCGGTAACATTATCAATTGCTTCCAGGGCGGTAGTCCCAATGACCGTGCCGGCCAGCTGGCTATAGTCACTCCTGACTTGCTGGACAAGTTGAATTCGTGTGCGATAATAGCTGTCTTGTTTTGGCGGTTTTGAAGCCTCAGCCCAAAAAAAATTACCAGGAAATTTGTTGTAATAAGTTAGAGCATACATAAATTGTTGAGCTGAGGAGTTTGACTGGACTAAGGTTGCGGCAAGTCGTGACTGATTTGAACCAGCCATTGTTCTAGCAGTAGCTTCCACCCCGGCATCAAAAGATTTAAATGATTGAACTCCGTTGGGTGCATGAGCGCCGACTATTAACTCCGGAGCATTAAGCCCTGAGTTTAGAGGATTAAATAATTGAGGATTGGCAATATCACCCCCTTCCCCATACATGAACGCAACTAAAGCAATTACATGTTCTTGAGTAACAGCCGAATTCTGATCAACGGCTTTTTTCTTAGCGATAGCTTTTAGTGTCTCAATAGCAAACTGTTCTAAAATATATGGAGGCGACAATCCGCTGCTCCAAATGCTACCGTCATTAATCGTGTCCGTATCTGTAAAGTCTAAGGTGCAGCTACCACTGCCCTCAGAGTCGTAAAAAGGATATTGCAAAATCTTGTAGATATTCTGTTGAGCAGCAGCCGGTTGAGCAGCTAGGACAAAGAGTAGGATAAAACAGCAAAAAGCTGCGTAAAAGCGAATCAATTTTTTCATTGAGCTGTCCCGCACCGATTACTAATTGGCAGTAGATCCCAGTGCCATGACTCAAAACTATATTGCTTTATTCCAAAAGACTCGGCGTTTTTATATAACCACTCCCAAGCTTGGTTGCCTGGATCTCTGGCCCTCCCCGAGCAGCTGGTTGTGCTGCTGCCCTTGACATGAGTTGCAGTAAAATCGACCGCTACCCCCAGCTGGTGAGGAGATTGCCCAGGTCGCGCACAAGCATCGCCATCACCGGTGCCGCCGCAAGAATCAGCTAAGCGGAAAGAGCTGTAAGATGTCAGAGTAACACCATCGATCTTAGCCTTTTTACCAAGCGCAGCCCAGGCACCAGAGACCCTAGAGTTGACAATCGCACCCCCGTTGATTTCTGTACCAACGATGTTGTTGCCTTCTCCCCGTATATCGAGGACCTGACAAAGCCGAATGTTAAGATCATCATTTCCGACTTTGAACTCACCTGTATATTGACTTGTTGTTACACCAATATCTCTGGTTCCAGGCGCACAGGCGATGTCTTCTGAACTTTCGCCGATATTACCTACCACCCCAGAAGACGATGTGTTGCTTGTTGTTTCAATGACAGGATTAACCGAACTGTCTTCTAGGCCGTGGTCGTTGGTGTAGCCATGCAGGAAGCCCAGGCTGCCCAAAACAGCATTTTGTAGCAAGTAGCAGTTATATATTTGGACGGCTATATCATCGGCCTTCTTTTGGTTGCCTATAATCTTATAAATCGTGTCATAGAAAACATCGCTGTTTCTTACCGTGTCCCAGCTATTTAACACAACCATATCTTCCGGACTAATGGTTATTGGTTCTGTGTTAGCGATGCCGTATCTGGCTGGGTTGGCCAGCACGTCAAGGACGTTGGTAGCTTCTGGGGCAAGCGGCGTGGAAGTTATGGGGTCAAAACTGTAACATTGCGGCGGGAAATCATAGGTTTCTATACCGGCAAATTCGGCGGCTCTATAACCATCGTCGTTTGTTTCAGCTGCGGCTTGGTGGCTAAACGGAAGCATAAAAATAGTCAGGGCTGACTTAAACATCGAACCGAGACTCGATACTATAGCGGTAAAAGAACTTGATTTAAGATCACTGATGGCGAAGACGGCTTTAGAGGTTACTGATTTATGATTTGACAGCGAAAACAAGCGATCAGATATGGAGGTCTGATCATATTGCGCTTGATTGTATTCCCTAAGAGTTATTTCTGCGGCCGCCCGGCTTTTTTCCGTAGTCAGAGCGGCTCCTTGATTGCGCGCAGTTGTTTCAGCGGTATAGGCGCTCCCTTGTATCGCATAGTTTGCAAGCTGTCCGCCTGATGCCTGCTTAATCGGGATAGGCCCTATGCCAAAAAAGTCCATAACCTGGCCGAAGGCCCAGAACATCAAGTGTTTCAGATCATCACCTAAGCCTAGGGCATTGAGTATGGATTCCGTTACTTTGTTAACAACTACGTTCAACTTATCAAATATAGCCCGCGCCACACTAATAAAGGGGCTAAACCAGCTTGCGTTAGCGCCATCCCAGACATTGACAATAGGCCCGACTACCTGGCCAACGGAGTTATTATAATCATCCTGACGCTCTTGAGCTTTGCTGGCATCACCAATGCGCTGATCCGGGCAAAGCGGCGCGTATTTGTCTTTATCAAGATCGGGATTTTTTTCCAGCTGAGCCTTATGTTCCTGGGTGCACAGCTCCGGGTTAGTTGGCTGACTAGGATCCCCCTGACCATTGATAACCTTGGTCCAGCCGTCGCTGCTGGCTATGTTATTTAAGCTCATCATAAGAGCATTCAGCTCTACTGGATTGACGTTGCCGGACTTTATTTGGTCTCGGGAGGTTTCCAGAACCTGGTACAAGCCCATAACCTGCGCCCCTTTGGCAACCGTGGCAAACTTGGCAAGCGACTGAAGGTTATTGTGGACATAGCTAAGCATATCCAAGTTTGCAACTACATTGATAGCCTTAGTAAACACATTCGCCGCCTGCAGTATTTTGCCGATACCCTTAAGACGTTCAGAAGTATCAGGATTGAGCTTCCCATCCTGCTGCCGCTCGGCCGTGTCTTCCAGGTCCGGTTTGTCTTTATCTTTGGCGCTTGACGTACCAGCTACGCCGGCGGCCAGTTTTTTATTTTGCGGATCATTCACGTCGCGGCTCGGCCGGCAACTGTCCAGGCCGGTTATGCAGCGTACCAGCTTGCCCTCTTTGATAAAATCCGGTACAACAGCCTCATAAAGCTTTAGACGGATATCCAACTTCTTTTGGTCTACGTTATCACGCACGTCCGAAAAAAACCGCCAGCTTTTGACACCTATCATGTTAGTAATGGCCAGGCGCACAAACCGCCGTTTCATTACTTGATTCTTGCGGGTTAAATCGTCAGTAGCAGCCACCAACGCCTTGCGAAAATCGGTGCGCTTTTGGAAAATTTCGAGTTGAACAAAAGCTCTTAGTTCGTTGTTGATTGCTTTTAAGTCTATTTTACCACCAATAGCTTGCTCAACTTTCTTTAATATCTCGTCGCTCATTTCAACTTTGTCGTTGATCTTTATGACCGCCGCTTTGCGGGTTTTGCCTTTTTCCATCACACTGACAAACTTAATGCCATGTTTTTCAAATAATTCGTCCTCAAAACTTGAGGCGCGCATTGTCCTATACCAGTCAAAAAAAGGGTTATTGTTATCGACACTTTTTGCTCGAAGAATTAAATTTTCCCGCTTGCTTCCGTCCTTAATATTAGGATCTTCGTTTTCGGCTAGTCTAAGTAGGATGTACTCAGTCAGCATTTTGGAAGACATTTTATCGCTCGCAGCAGAGTGACGAGACAAGGCTTTTTGGTCGATATTAGACATAATGTGATCAAGCTTAAAAACATTCAAAAGGCCAAAAAGCCCGCCGAGAACTAGTAAAGTAACCACTCCACCGGCACCCAGACCCAGCAGGAGTTTACGTCGAGTCTTTAGCCGCGCGCGCAAGCCAGAAATTTCTTCGCCCCTACCTGTATAGCCTTTACCGATTTGGTCTGGCACTGGTCGAAGGTGTCGGGACCGATCCTCTTCGGGTTCGGGCGCTGACGCTAAGTTACCGGTTGGCGGTGATGTTTTACCACCACCTTCCAGAACCTTTAATTTGGGCCGGGTTATAGCCTGTTTGTCGTCTGGATCGTAAATTGGTGCCGGCTGGGCCATCCGGCTAGTCCTTGTGGCTCAGGCGTACTTCTCCGGAGGTTGCCGACTGAACTGGAGCTGGTATGGCCGGAGAAACGGGCTGCGGAGCGGCCGCAACCGGCTTGGGTGTTTGTGTTTGTGGCGGCGATGATGGCAGTGCTGCTGCAGCTGGTGGGGAAGGAGGCAAGTTGGCTGCCACCACGGCGTTTGCCTCAGGGTAATCCGGACTGGTAAATTCATCTGCCTCTTCTTGCGGAGGGCTGACTATTGGTTGGGGCGGCGGCACGTCGGCCACCGGCCGGGCCAGTGATTGAATATCAACTTCTTGCGGCCGAACGCCAATGTCGGTGGTGATTAAACTGGTCTCAGTTGGGCTGGCTATGACTTGGATATGAACGTGGTTTTGGCCGGCAAAAAACAGGCCTTGGCCGATGGGGAACTGGCTGAGGCGCTTTTTTTCTTCGCTGGTCAGTTTAAATATGTCGGCCAGCACGTCAACCGCGCTGGTGCTTTGCTTCATCAAAAACTGCAGGCTGGAGTTGGCTACTATCGCCCGGCCCATGCGTGAAGCCATAAAATCTTCGACGTCCTGGGTAATCGTGGTTAAACCTAAATTATATTTGCGGGCGCGTTTGGCGAGTGAGAACATAAAGTTGGCGCTGTCCTCAAAGCGCATTAGCTGCCAGGCCTCGTCGACCACCAACAAACGTTTTTTGCGGTCAGCTTTGGTACGATTCCAGATAAAGTTCAGCACTATGTACATAGCTACTGGCCGCAGTTCGTCTTCCAGGTCCCGGACGTTAAATACGACCATCGGATTATTGACATTAACGTTGCTGGGCTGAGAAAAGATGCCGGCAAAAGTGCCGGATGTGTATTTACGTAGACGCTGAGCTAGTTGCGGCCCGCTGCCGCCCATATGCAGCAGCGTATCGTAAAGGTCGCCAACCATCGGCGGCGGCGAGCCATGAGTCAACGGATCGTTGGTGATGCCGGCTTTGGCGTAAGTTTCAATTAGGGCGGCGTCTAAGTCGGCTTCCTCAGCCGGACTGAGCGCCGGCGCCAGGGCCATACCGCCACCTTGGACCATCTCGGCCTGAGCGCCGCCCATCATTAACCGCAGCAGACCGTGAAGCGTAATCAAATTTGAGCGCAGAGCATTATCGGCTTCTTCGCTGTCAACTACCTTCGGTAAATCAAAAGGATTGATTCGTGTGCTACTGGCCAAGCTCAAGCGTACATAAGCTCCGCCCACAGCATCGCACATCTTTTCGTACTCGTTTTCCGGATCGATAATAAAGACTTCGGTGCCAAGCATCAGGCTGCGCAGAGCCTCTAACTTAACAGCAAAACTTTTGCCGGCGCCCGATTTGGCAAACACTACGCTGTTGCTGTTTTCTAAAGAAAATCGGTCAAAAATCACCAAACCGGAGTTGTGCATGTTAATGCCATATAAAATGCCGTTTTCCTGAGTCAGGTCGGCGCTGGTGAAAGGGAAACTGGTTGATAGCGCGCCGGTGTTCATATTGCGGTAAATCTGCAGTTGGTCAACAAATTGTGGAATAGTGCTGTTTAGCCCCTGCTCTTGCTGAGCGGTGGCCGGTTTCGAGTAAATCAACTGTTGGCCAAGTAAAGATTCAACCTTGTGGCTGACAAATTCCAGCTCTTCCAGCGAACCGCCATAAATAGTGAAATAAAAGCCAAAGCGGAAAAAGCGTTCTTCGCCAACCTGCAGCTTATCGCGCATTTCTTCAGCGTCTTTTACGGCAACCTCTTTGCCCGGGTCGCGCACCCGTCCATGCTCGGTGTCTATCTGGATACCGGCTTCCAGCTGGCTGACCTTTTTACGCAGGTTATTTAGTACTATTTGGGTATCAACCGGCTGGATAATCATTGACAGGTCAATAATTTCGTCCAGGTTAATCATACCTGACAGCCAACCGGTATAGACTTGTCGAGGGTACCCATAGACATAGTAAGTTCGGGCGAACCTGGTGCCAATGCGGAAATGGTTGCCGTTGAATTCCAGCGAACTGGGGGCAATAAAGTCACGCAGGGCCGTGACGCCTTTTTGAAAGGCATTGCTAACTTCTTGCTGTTCTAATATCTGAGCCTGAGCTGCCGTATCAGCCGGCAAAGACGGCTTTTTCCTAAAAAGCCCCATCAGCTTCGTTCTCCGCCGACATTAACCATTTCCCATTTCCCCTTTACCATACATTGCAACAAAGGTCCGACCTTATAAAAAGATAAGTAAAATCCGGTGATTTTGCCTAAAATCTCTTTGCTTTTTATAAGGTCGGACCTTGCAAAGAGGATCACGGTAAAACGATAACGCATGGTGAACAGTAAACGGTGAACAGTAAACGGCCCGTTCATGGTATTTGCCTATCTAGGCTTGGGCTGGGGGCGTTGCCGGCGCCTTTACTAATTACTTCAGCTGTTAAGTTATCAGCGCCGGTCAGCTCCTGATGGGCAGCTGTTTCTGGGTTATAGGCATCATAATAAAGCTCTATCAACTCTTGAGTGTCCAGTGGCGCACTATGTACGCCGCACTCCAGCAAGCCTTGCATGGCAGCCTGAACCCTGTTTGTCAGCTCGGTTTTAGCATTTTCCAAAACTTTTTCATTAATTACTATATGAGGTGTTTTATTACTACTAAACAGTTCGGCTAACCCAGTAAAAAAACCGGCACTGGTTTTTAGGGCACGCCGTATATCAGCGTTGGCATCCGGATAACTGATGACGATATAAAACTTTTTGTCCATTATGTTAGCCTGCTGAGCAATTTCGGAGAGGAAGGCTACATAGTCCTCCATCAGCAGAGCAATTAGCATGCTCTCTTGCTCGGATCGCATCTTATCAAGCTTGTCCAGATATGGGTCAAGATCAACCTTTTGACTGCGTATAAAGACCTGAATGGGGAAATAAAGTGAGTTTAAAAACCCCTGGTAAGCAAACTCTACGGCCTCTCGTTCTTGCGAGCTCATCAAATCAAAGTTGATCGACTTGCACATGACCACAGCTCGAAAAGTACCGTCGTTCATAATAACGATGCCATCGCGGATTTCGCTAATGTGCAGTGTGTTTTGGGTGCTGTTTTGGTTGCCGGCCGGCGCCTTTTCGGGTTTACCGGCGGGAATTTGAGGCATGGGCGTATTGCCCGGTACGTTCACGGGAGTTTGGCTAACACTGCCGCCCAGCGCAGAAGGCGTTATTATATTTGGCCGGGACTCACTTGGCCTCACAGACAATCTCCGCCTGTAGTCTTTAGTCGATGATCGATAGTCGATAGCATTTTTCCCACCTTGCCGCGGTTTTTGTAACCTATCTTAGTGCAGCGTCAACAGGCCTTCGTTTTGGCCCCAGCTGCTAAAACTGACCTTTGCGGTTGGCTAGGCTAGAGAGCGTTGCCACGCTAAAATCATTACCGCTTTGGGCTAGCTCAAGTGTATCAGCTCTGGGAACGACTGTCACCGCTGAAGGCGGTGCAACATAAGTCTCGCCGGCGATTCGCACGGCGTTGACTTTATTGGCCACGCTAGCTTTGCGCTGATCATCGGCTTTCTCCATCAAGTTGGCAAAATACTGAGCTGTTGGATTATTTTGCTCATCCAAAATATCGTCGGCTGGCAGGATATCGACAATCGGTTCAGTTTGCATCAGCGTTGGCGTTACCAGTCGGTCGCTGCCAGCTTCTGGCTCGGGCTTTGCGCCTGGAGCAATGGTTAAATTTCTTACGGCCCAACCACGGCTGTCCAGCGTTGTGGCTAAAGTCTGTAAACGGCTTTTGACTTCTGTGTCACTCAAGCCCTTAGTTAGTTGTTTGTCGGTTTTTTTGGGAGCTGTAACCGTTACCAGGTGCAACAAACCGGTCTGGCTCCAGATACGCTTACGAGGCTTGAGTAAAAAGCGAATGCGGCCCAGCAGCCAGACTTCAGTCGGCTGGTGTCTGCCCAAGGGTGAAGCCAGTACGCCAAACAGTATCATTGGCAGAGCAAACATTAGCACAAATAGCCACTTGAGAGGTCCCAGGCCACTGATAATTAAACGGAAATTAATAAAAGCGCAGAAAACCGCAATAATGGCATAGATAAAACCTTTTAAAGTTAAGGGTCCTAATAATTTGTCCTCAGCTTCTATATCTTGAATTACCTTGTATTGTGCCACAATTTAGCTCCTAGCTCTTAGCAGTTGGCGGTTAGCCGGATAAATTGATGAAAGCTGTAATAATTGCATTGTTGGTTTCGCTAATGACTATCAGCTATATGCTACCAGTTATTTTCTGCTTATGGCAATATTCTCTGAAGTTTCTAAATATCCCGCAACAGCCGGGCTTGGTGTAGGACTGCATCTAAATGCTCGCCACCCAGCTCTGTGCGCGCCAATGCTTGTTCTTCGTTATCACAATTCAGCACACTAAAAGCAATTGGTGTTTTATGGTCTAGCTGAACTCGTAATATTCCTTCCGTGATGTATTTGCTGACATATTCAAAATGAGCAGTTTCGCCTCTGATGACACAAGCTATGGCCACTAAGGCATCATATTTACCGCTCGCGGCTAGTTTTTGGAGAACTAGGGGTACTTCGATAGAACCGGCTACCTCGGCAATTATTATGTTGCTGGGTTTTAGTTTGTATTGTTTTGCCCGAGCCAAAACATTTTCTTGTAGCAGTTTTGTAATATGATCATTAAAATGGGCTCGAACGATTCCCAGCCGCCAACTGCTGGCATCAAACGGTATAAGTTTAAATCTTCTTGCGTCCTGGACCATTCTTTATAGACTTCCTATGCACATACTTGCCTAGCATATCAAACTCTAAATTAACCTTGTCACCCACTTTCAGGCTGCCAAGATTGGTGTGCTGCAAGGTATATGGTATAAGCGCGACAGTCAATTGGTTTCTGTGAACCTCAACTATAGTCAGTGAAACGCCGTTAATGGCGATAGAACCTTTATCAATAACATATTTTTTAAATTGAGCTGGAAAGTCAATTGCTACTTCTGCTCCGGCCTTTTCGCTGGACACGACTTTACCTACGCAATCTATGTGTCCTTGGACAAAATGCCCGCCAAATCTCTCGCCGGCTTTCATAGCTCGTTCCAGATGAACCTTCTGTAGCTTTTGGTTGCCAAAAATTGTTTTTTTGAGTGTCTCTGAAACCAAAGTGCAACCAAAGCTGTCATTATTTAGATAGTCAACGGTCAAACAGGTGCCATTAATCGAAATCGATTCACCTAGTGATAAATCTGTCCACTGACTGGGCCGCCTTAGCGTGATTCTTAGACCGCCGGGCACCTTTTTAGTTGATTCGACTTCTGAGGTATGAGTAATGATCCCAGTGAACATTTAATTATCCGTTTTACTCTCAAACCATCGTCGCGCTGCTTGTTCGTCATTTTTCATGGCAGCTTTCAGCTCTTCAATACCAATAAATGTCTTACTCAGCCGATGTAACTTTTTTATATCCAAGCTAATATCTAGCCCGTAGTAGTCTTTATCTGCAATATCTAACAGGTAGGCCTCAACTCGTCTATCCTTGTCGCCAACTGTAGTTGGTGTGCCAATAAAGATTAAGGACGGGTGTTTATGGTGACTATTAAGATCGGCAAACCCAAAATAGACGCCGTCTTTTAGCTTGGTGCTTGATTTGAAATTAGCTGTTGGATAACCAAGACTGCGGCCGCGGCCACTAAAAAACGTCACCTTGCCCCGCAAAGCTTCAGATTTCTTCACCCTTATAATTTTACTAGATTTAGAATTTGGATTTCACGGACGACGCGGCGGTCTAAAACTACCATCTACATTAATCTCATGATCGAGGGATCGCCTAAGCTCTTCTGGGACAGTATTTAGTACAGTTTGGGATGAACGTGCGCCGCGGGTCGGAGCAGCGATATCTATAGGTCTGCCATCAGGATAGGTCCCGATCACGGGATCTAAAAGTGGTTCGCCTATGTAGCCCATGCCGGAGCTACCTTGACGGACCGGTCTACCTCCCGGCCCTACATTAGCAGCAATGATCTGTCTGCCATCTTCTTCGTCGTTATGGACGTGGGCCGGATCATCGTACAATATTTGTCGTCTGTATTCTGGCTCATCAGTTACAAAAGCCTTAACCGCTCGCAGGCCATTTTGCTCCAAATATCCTCGCAGGTTGCTATTATTTAGAGCTTCATTATAAGTTGTCAAGAATTTTGTGAGCCTTGCTTGGCCCGTCACCTGCCTTGCTACGACTTGCTCGGCGGTTTCCATTGTACCATCGGCAAGCCGCCGGGCACCTTCTGTTGCGTCGGCGTGCGTTTTGCTAATCATCCTTTCAACGCCGACGCCGTGCATATGCGAAATACCCTCGGCGCTGATGTCAGATACTGAACCTACCCCTTTTAGTAGATCTGGTATTTTTTCTAAGATAATGGTTTTATTGTCATTCAGGAATTTACGCCAAGCTGTTCTTTCTTCGGCCGTACCAGAAGTCATGATTCGTTCATGTTCAGCCTCAACATGACGCCAATTCGTCCCTGCGCCTAATTCAGTCATTCTATCAAGGGCTGCCCGGCGCATGATCATACGGTTTCTGGCTCCGGACAACTTACCGATACCAATCAGTTTATTGAGATCCATTTCCTCGCCGCCGGTATCATAATAGCGTTTTAGCGCTGTCTCGCCTCTTGCGACTCTCAACATATCCTGGTACAGATCGTCTTTATTACCGCCGCGTGCATCATTTTCATTCAGCCGGTTTTCAATTTTCTCGCGCAGAATGCCAGCTTCTTCGCGCTGCTTTCTGTCATATTCATCACCGCGGGCCACAAACGCCGCCCTTTGCCTGGCGCGCAACTCACTGCCGGGTACTCCAAGGAGTGGGTTTAGTTTCCCAGCTTTAAAGTAATCGATTGGCTGCTGCCAGAATTTTAGCCGATTCCAGCCTCTATATTGGTCAGGGTTGTTATAGCGGTTTGATGATCGTGCATCCCGCAGTGCGTTCCAGCCTTCCTGCTGTTTTTGTAGGTACTCCTTTGGCTTCTTCAAAGTCGCGGCCTGCGCTTTCGTTAGAGCGTTGCCGGCTAGTTGCATGACTGTGCCACCCCATTTAAATGTTTTTGGCAAGATAAACAGTGGCCCAAAAAAGCCTACCAGCACAATAAAGAAGCCTACAAAATCCCCGCCTTGCCCGCTACCAATTTTAGCGAAAATTCTACCCGCGGCAATAATAGCGACAATCAGCGGGAACATCATCAAGGCCTTGATAAAGTTATCCCACCAAAGCTTCCAATACCTTCGCAGTCCTTCACTAGGCATCATCCAGGCAATCAAAGCCACGGGCGCAAAAATTAAAGCCAAAATTATTAAAATCTTACGGAAAAGCAGCGTTAAAAAGCCCATGAAGATCGCCACCAAGACCGTTAAGATAAGACCTAAGACAATAAACGGTGCTATCACACTAAAAATGGCCAGCGCTGGTATACCCACCCAGCCAAAAATTTCTGCTCCTGGCCCAAACTGCCCCAATATCTTGGTGAGGCTTAGGGCATCGCTACCACCAAATGGGGCGTATAAAATATCAGCCAGACCGATAGCCAGCTCGTTAACTAAGTTAATCAACCACGCAAACATCGGCCACGAAATCTGGATAAGTATTACACCGATAACTATTCTTGGCAGTAGTTTTCGGACGGTATAAGCATCAAATGGCCCGCTGCCAATGGCCTGTCCAATAACCATAACTAACATCAGTATCACCACCAGCCCCGATACTAAAATTCTGAAATTATTCCAGACTTTTTCCACCTCGCCGTCCTGGCCGCCCACATCGTCTGGAACCTTGAATTTAAGCTGGTCCTGCACAAAACCATACATGGCGTTGGCCGTAGTCTGGGCGGCCGTGATTATCGGGCAGGCTGCCCAAGACCACTCCCAGCTCGTGTAGCAAGCTTCATTAGCGCCTTGCGGCGATGAAACACTACCCCCACCACCACTCCCCGTTCCCGCAGCAACTATTGGCTCGGTTGCCCCACTTTTTGTGTCTTTGATTGTCAAAGTTTTTGTACTATTTATTGATTGCACTTCATCAAGGCTCTCTACAAGAATTAGGTAATCGTTGCTATCGACACAGCTAGTTCTAAACTGATTTACACCAGGGCACCATACAAAAGTTTTATTGTCCCTTTCGTTTTCCCAAACTGGTTCAACCTTTACAAACTGACCGTCAGTCAGGACATTAAAGGTGATGTTAAAGGTGTCTAAGTTACTAAAGTTACTACTACCGATTTGAAAACCAGTAAGATCGCCAATTCCGCCGCTTGCCCCTATACCCCTACCACGATAGGCGCTATCCCAGCAGCGCCATTCAGGAGGACTTTTACCAGCATCTAAAACAAAATTTTGATTTTGGGCACCCGAGCAGCCAAGACCAACTTTGTCTTCTTCAAGTCCAAAGGTCAATTCCACCTTGTCTAAAAGTGCCTGCAAATCAGGGGTGCTAATAATTTTGTCGTGGCCACCAAAACTATCTTTGATTTTTGCGTCAAGGTCGCCGAACCTGTCGATTCGGGTATTATCATCGCTATCGTCCCCGCTATATCTGACACGATAATCCATACCGGCACCATGTGTATCGTCAGTAAGCGTAAGGCTATTACTACCTCCCAATGCTTCAGTAAATGTTGTGCTGGCAGAAAAATACTCTGAACCTAACCCACTAGGACTTACGCACTGGCCGTTTGGACGGTATGTTATCTCAATCGTAGCTCGGTTTATAAACCTGGCGGCCAGCCAACCATCTACTGCATAGTGATCTTCATCAGTGCCTTCTTTATACCGTGGAACACATATATTTTTGGGGTCAATGTCATTTGATATTGCTTCGGCCTTTGGTAATGCAAAAGTAGTAAGGAAACCAAACAGTATTACTAATGCAGAAAGCAAACCGATTCCGAATTTTTTGTGTATTTTCATCTTTGAATTTCTTTATCTTGACTATAGCATAAATAGCCACTAGCGTTTAGCTGTTAGCTAACGGCTGGCGTTTGGGTTGCTAAACGCCTTTAAAGTGGTTACGCTATATTCAGGCAGCACGCGGTAATGCAAAAAATAAACAGCTTAACCATTGTAGCCATTACAGCCTTGTCGCTTGGCGGGCTCTTTTTTGCACCTTCGGCAATAGCTGACGAGCTGCCCACCAAACTCGATGCCAGCGACTGCAAAATTGCCGGGGTGAAGGAATCTGGGGTTAGTGAAAAGGGTCCGTTGGCTGGCAAGGCATGCAAAAAACTAGAGTCCGATTGTCCCAGCGGTAAAGTTAGTAAGGAGGATGATACTAAGTGCCTACCACTTGGTAGTAATCCTGTAGAGCTTCAAGACAATCCTATAGTCAAAAAAATTAATGATGTAGTTAACGTCCTTTCTGGCCTAGTTGGCGTGGTGGTTGTTGGGATGATTATTTTGGGCGGTATCCAATTCGCCATGGCCGGCGATAAATCCGAGGCGGTTAGCGCAGCCAAGCAACGAATTATCAATGGGCTAATCGCGCTTATTGCCTTTTTGTTTATCTTTGCTTTCATACAATGGTTAGTGCCAGGCGGAGTCTTCAAGTGATTTTCATACTCGCTAACCTAAGTTTCATTTTTGCGGCTAACCCTGGAGTATGTGATTTACCCAAAAAGCTATTTTTTGTCCTTCCTCCCTGGTGGGAATATCTAAAAGGTACAGAGAAGTTCGGGGAATGTGTTCCAGCCTTTATTTTTCCCAACGATATTCTGCCGGTAGGATTGGCCGTTATAGACATGCTGCTGCGCCTATCCGCTTTGGTAGCTATAGCCTCCGTTATTATTGCCGGAGTGTCTTACATCACAGCCACTGGCGAAGTGCAAAAAGCCGCCTCCGCCAGAAAAAGGATATATAACTCCCTAATGGGCTTGGCAATCGTAGCCATTGCTTCAGGGGTAGTGGCTTTTATCGGTAATAGTCTGGTTTAATAAATGAAATATCTATTTTTTGCAGCCAATGAGCTTGTTGACAAAGCTAATCTACCCCAGGCCCAGGCTGACGCCAAGACCATCCGGACTGTTTTTACGATTATCTTTGTAGTAATCGGTGCTCTGGCCCTTTTGTTCTTGGTAATTGCCGGTGTCCGGTACGTCTTTTCGCAGGGTGACCCTGACGACGTCAAGCGGTCTAAGGCCGAAATAAAGTATGCCATTATCGGCTTAATAATTGCTTTTCTGGCAATTGCCATAGTTAACTTCGTAATAGATAAACTATGATACGCCAAAAAATAAAAATATTAATGATAGCGATGCTAGTTTTACCTATTTTCGCACTGTCAAGCGTTCCGGCTATCGCCGCCTTTAACCCTCTAGACGAAGCCTGTAAGACCGAGGAGGCGGCCAGAAGTCCTGCCTGCCAACAAGCCAAGGCCCAGGGCACAACCAATCCGGTGGCCGGTCCTAACGGCGTTATTAATAAGGCAGCCAATATCGTAGCTTCAATAGCCGTTATAGGCGCGGTGATTATGATTTTGATTGGCGGGCTTTCTTATATAACTTCGGCCGGTAACTCTGAAAGCGCCAAAAAGGCCAAGGCTGAGATCGTGGCTGCATTAATTGGTATAGTAGTCGTAGCTTTAGCTTGGGCTATAGTTCGTTTGATTACAGATAGGGTGCTTGGATGATAAGATTATGGTAATGATCAATAAAATTCGGACGGTCGCAGTCTTTCTAGTCCTCATTGCTACTAGCTTTGCTTTAGTCGGCAGCCTTAAAGTGACAGCTCAAGTACGTTGTGATATTGACGGGGACGGCAAGCTAAGTACCCAGGAAGCCATTAAGTGTGGCGCTAATGATGCGGCTGGCGTTCCCTCAACTGCTGATCCGGGCGGCACCATTGACAACACAGTCGCCAATATCATTAATCTGCTTTCCGTCGTCATAGGCATAGTAGCTGTCATTATGATTATGATTGGCGGCTTCAAATATATTACCAGCGCCGGCAACCAAGAAAGCGTTAAAACTGCTAAGAGCGCGATTATTTACGCTTTAATCGGGTTAATCATCGTCGCCCTTGCCCAGGTCATAGTCAGGTTTGTGCTTAACAAAACAACTACCTAGTTGCCATAAGCGGCTTGACTGTGTTATAAGTGCATATATACTGAAGATAATTAAACAAATGTAAACCAAAGGAACTCAAATGATTCAAAAACTAAAAATTGCCCTACTTTCACTAAGTTTAATTTTTACACTGTCCTTTACTTCTCTTACACCGACAGTTGGCGCGGCGAATATACAGGGTAACCTCTGTAAGGGGGCCAACCAACTTACGGTAGATACTGGTGAAGCCGCGAGCTGTGCTACTGAGACAGCCGAAACAGCACCCTGTGACTTTAATTGCGTGCTCAGAAAGATCGTCAACCTTGTTTCCATAATTGTCGGCGTGGTGGCTGTTATTATGATAATTGTCGGCGGCTTTCGCTATATTACTAGTGGCGGCAAGGAAGAAGGTGTTAAAAATGCCAAAAATACTATTCTTTACGGTCTTATAGGTCTTATTATCGTCGCCCTTGCCCAGGTCATAGTACGCTTTGTCTTAAACAAGGCTACAACCACGTAGAACTGTCCTAGACTGATTTGCGGTGCCATCTTTGCTAAACTGCCAGTATGGGCTTTGTGAGTAAATTGCTCGTTGGACTTGGTCTGGGCTTGAGTCTGATATTTTTTCAGGCAGTACCTTCTTTTGCTCAGGACCAAGTTAATCCAAATATTGAGGGCGGTTTATGTGCCGGGGTTAACTTGGATATTAACAATCCTAGTTGTGTCAGTGATAGTAGTGTTACCCAATCGTTAAATAAAGTCGTCCGCACAATTATTAATTTACTATCTGTTGTAGTCGGTGTTGTTGCTGTCATTATGATTATAGTTGGCGGACTGCGTTATATAACCAGCGGCGGCAGTGATACCAGCGTCACCGGTGCTAAAAATACCATCCTATACGCTATCATTGGCTTAATCATCGTCGCCCTGGCCCAAATACTGGTTAGGTTTATTTTGCGCCAAGT
>JACPKG010000013.1 GCA_016187175.1 Candidatus Saccharimonadota bacterium | reverse complement strand
GAGGCTAGGCAAGTCATCGTTGAGCAGGCCAAAGTTGCTGCCGACAAAACTATTGCCGATTTTGGCCCACTAAAGATCCTGCGCGGCCCCTACGGCCCCTATATAACCAACGGCAAGAAGAATGCCCGTATTCCTAAAAACACTAAGCCTGAGAGGTTAAGTGAGACTGATGCTCAGGCAATACTAAACAGTGCTCCTGATAAGCCAACTTTTAAAAGAAAGAGAAAAGAGTAGGTTAGAGGTTTTCCACACGCAAACATAAACACTTTATGCAAACTCGTCTAATACGTGATAGAATAATACTGACCGATTGGGGTTGTCCCTGTGAAATTTGAGCGAAGCTAAACTTTCACTTTGACTTGACTATTTTTCACTAAAGTTTTATAATTACATAAACCGATAGCATTTTATGAGACGCTAGCAGGAAATAACTATGACAGAAGTATCGCCAGTCAGCACTATATTAAACATCGAGGCTATAGTTCAAGACATACTTGGCACTATTGATCGAGAGCGCGAGCGGGAAATTATCGCCCGCCGCTACGGCTTGTTTGACCGTCGGGAAACTTTGGAACAGATCGGCGAACTATTGGGTATTACCCGCGAGCGTGTTAGGCAGTTGGAAAAGGCCGTGATCACTAAGCTTAAAGCTGCTGGCCAAGAATTACCTCACATTAAAGAGGTAGAAGAGGTTTTGACCGAGCACCTGAGTCAAATGGGACATATTGCCCGCACCATTGACATAGCAGCCAAACTAACGCCACAAAACTCCAGAATTGACCAAGCTAGAATAGCTTTCTTGGCGCATTTGGCACCCAATATCGCCGTCATTGAAGACAATGACCACTTCTTCCACTGCGTAGGACTAGCCGCCAAGCACAGTGAGCAAGCCATCCGCGAGCATGTAGGCAAAGTTATCGACGCCATTAACAAGATTGGCCAGCCTACCAGCATCGAAACAATCGCTAAACAAGTCGGCAATAGCGATTATAAGCACGTTGAGGCGCTGGCCAGCATTTCCAAAAATGTCGCCAGCCTGCATGGCCGCTGGGGACTTACCAGGTGGCCGATGGTCAACCCCAAAAACATCCGTGACAAAATCTACGTCGTCTTACACGATTCTAACAAGCCAATGCACTTCAGCGGAATTGCCGAGGCCATTAAAAAAAGCGACTTCAAACGTAAAGATGTGACTACCCAGGCGATACACAACGAGCTAATCAAAGACAAACGCTTTGTGTTGATTGGCCGCGGTATTTACGCGCTTAAGGAGTGGGGCTACAAGCGCGGGACCGTTGCTGATGTTATTGCCGAAGTACTCAAAAAGGAAAGCGGGCCGTTGCATCGTGATGAGATTGTTCGGCGCGTGCTTAAAAGCCGCCACGTCAAAGAAACAACCATCCTTTTGAACCTGCAGGGCAAACCGCAGTTCAAACGGGTCGCCAAAGCGACCTACGGCCTAGCAGAATAACACTAAGAAAGGGTTTTAGGGGTGTAGGGTTTAGCTACTACCTTTGAGTGTATAATTAGTGAGAGATTTTTGATGATGTTGCGTAGACACTGGAAAAAGAACAAAGCAGAGCACGAGCACTGCTTGTTAATGCTGGAGGTACCCCGCGAAAACGACAAGAAGGAGCTAGCCGCCGAACAAATGCTGGCCTCACTTCATGGCATCCTGCGTTCTAAGCGTGAGCTGAGACTATCTGGCACTCTGCAGGAGCACATCAGTTTGGAGATTGCCGCTCGTGGTCAACGTATCCGTTTTTACATCTGGACACCGAAGCACCTGCAAGCCTTCGTTGAAGGCCAGATCTATGCCCAGTATCCAACTGTGCAAATAAGCGAACCAGCGGACGACTACGCCGAACGTGAACTGTCTGCTGAAGTTATTCATACCACAGAGCTAACACTTATAGACAACGAAACCATTCCGATTAAGACTTTTCCCAGTTTCGAGGTTGACCCTTTGGCAGCCATAACGGCCACGCTGGCCAAACTCGACAAAGAAAGCGAAGAAATGTGGATTCAAATTATGGCCCGGCCAATTGCCGATGATTGGCATAGGCGCGGCACTAAAATGGTTGCCAGGATCCGTGGGGGCAGGGGACTGTTGGCCGGCAGCGGGACGTCGACGCTAAATTATGCCGGACAGGCTTTTGCGGCACTGGTCCGCCCGCCCAGCGGCAGTGGCTTAGAAGGCAGCAGCGAACCGGAACTTTCGGAGCGCGATAAAGCTCGTATAACTGCCATCGAGCAAAAAACTCAAAAATTAGGCTATCAAGTCAAAATCCGTTTGCTTTACGCCGGTAACGATCAAAGAACGGCTCGCTTGCGCATGCAGGCTTTGGTCGGCGCTTTTAAGCAGTTTAACACCACCAACTTAAACGGCTTTAAAGTTAAGACCGAAAGCTTTAAGTTGGACAAAAAACTGGAATATCAAACCCGCTTCTTTATCGACCACGGCTTTATTTTAAATATCGAAGAGCTGGCTAGCTTGTTCCATCTGCCGCACACCACCGTTGAAACTCCCAACATTGTTTGGGCCACCGTCAAGACAGCTGAGCCACCGGCCAATATCCCAGTGATTGAGGAAGGCCACGAGGACGAAATAAGCCTTTTTGGTGTTACTAACTTCCGCGGCGACAACACCGTCTTTGGCATCCGACGAGCCGACCGTGGGCGGCATATGTACATTTTAGGTCAGACCGGCACGGGTAAGTCGGGCGCTCTGGAGCTTTTAACCATTTCTGACATTTACTACAACCAGGGCTTTGCCGTTATTGACCCGCATGGCGACTATGCCCAGCACGTGCTTAAATTTATACCTAAAAACCGGACTGCTGACACGATTTACTTCAATCCGGCCGACACCCAATACCCAATAGGCTTTAACCCGCTAGAAATCAGCGACCCCTCGCTGAAGGGTCATATTAGCTCGGAAGTCGTTGGCGTACTGAAAAGGCTTTTTGCCGAAAGCTGGGGACCAAGACTAGAGTATATTTTGCGCTACACTCTGCTGGCCCTGCTTGATTTTCCGAACGCCACAATGCTTGACATCACCCGCATGTTAACGGATCGACATTTTAGGCAAGATGTTATCAAACATATTGATGATCCGGTTGTTAAAAACTTCTGGGTCGTGGAATTTGCCAGCTGGAATGACAAGTTTGCCGCCGAAGCCGTAGCGCCAGTACTTAACAAGGTCGGCGCTTTTACGGCTAACCCAATGGTCCGCAACATTATCGGCCAACCAAAAAGCACCTTCGATATCCGCAAAATTATGGATGAAGGCAAGATTTTGGTTGTTAATCTTAGCCGCGGACTAATGGGTGAAGACAATGCTGGTGTCCTGGGCGCGTTAATGGTTACCAAGATTCAGCTAGCGGCCATGAGCCGAGCCGATATGTCCGAACATGAACGCCGACCGTTCTATCTTTACGTTGACGAGTTCCAAAACTTTGCTACCGATTCGTTCGCCACGATTTTATCTGAAGCCAGAAAGTATGCCCTCAACCTAACTATTGCCAATCAATATATATCGCAGATGAGCGAGGAGGTTCGTGATGCCGTTTTTGGCAACGTCGGCACAATTATGAGTTTTAGAGTTAGCCCAAATGATGCACCTTTTTTGAAGAAGTATTTCGAACCGGAATTCGAAGAATCTGACCTCATCCAGCAGCACTCGCGCTTTTTTGTGATTAGCATGATGATTGAAAGTGAGAAGGCGCCAGCTTTTTCGGCTAAAACGCTTAACCTGCCGCAACCGCCGGCTGACAATTCCGCACAAATTATCGCCCAGACAAGACAGCTTTATAGTCGCGCTAAGACCGAGGTCGAGACAATGATCCAGGCAGCTTCCGGTCCGTCTCCTACCAACCGCCCCAAATTATCACCGCATCAGCAGTTGATAAAACTGGCCACAGGCATTACACACCCTGCTAAAAGTCAGACCGAAGATCAACCAGCCAAGCGCAAACGCTCCCGGCGGCGCAAGAAAAGCGGCGCTCTGCCGCAAGTTCAAGCGCCCACTCCAACACCCGCCACTAAATCTACGACTAGCGACGAACATGTCATCAACCTCCGCTAAAAACGCTCGCCCCTATTTATTTTTGACCGTCTCCGCTCACTTGATACACCTGTAGATAAAAGCAGTCTTTGCCTGCAGAACTCCTCGCTTTTCAGCCACTGGCTAAAAAGCTTCGTCAAACAGCTGCAGGAAGCCAAGCCCAGACTGTTTTACTACATCTGTCTCAGGCGAGCTCCGGATGTTCAAAAAGAAATAGGGCTCGCTTTGCAACCTATGAACATTTTACGAACATGTTTGGGTAGTCGCAGTGAATAAGACTATTCGGTAGATGATTGAGGCGGGCGGGTGGAATAGTAGTTTGGTTAATGAAATGAAAATTAAAAAAATTTAAAAAAGTAGATACCGAAAGCCGGAGGGAATATAGATTTCAAGACCTAGACAATACGTCGTACAATATATCTTTTGCGACATGCTCTTTCTAAAGCCAGATGATTACCAATAACCCTGTTAAAAGGGTAGTTTTCAACTGTATTACGCTAAATTTGTAATAAACTGTCTGCACTGCACGTCTATTTTATTAATTAGCCGAGCTTGATATCCATCTACTGAACACGTCGTAAAATTTGCGTGAAATGTGAAAAAGTTATCCACACCTCGACAAGCTCTTTGTAAACAGTATTTGACTTTTGGCTCTTTCATATTTTTGTATATTTCGCCCTGCTTTGCCGTATTTTTAAACATAATTTGACTTTTACTAAAATACACTGCCCCGTATGTTTTTTTGGTACTGCTTAATATTTGTAATTAATAAACAAAAAACGAACTAGGTGACAGCAGAAGACCTAGTGTCGCTATTTTATTTATAGTAGATTTTGCCAGCCACGCGAACATCAACATACTGAAGGTTCTGTTGATTATCGGATGCTAGTTTATTGCGCGCTGCCAAGTACTGCCCTGCTTGGATTAAAACATCGCCGCCTAAGTAAAACTTGACGTAGTAGGTTGTATCGGCGGCCCGTAAGTGCAGCTCCTGCGGTAGCGGTGGCAGTACAAGGGTGCTGATAGGCACGTTGGCTTTTTCTAACTGAGCTAGCAGACTATTAATAAAAGAGATAGCGCTGCTTGCCAGTACCGGCTTGCCTGGCTCGGCCACATAGCCGGTCTGGTCTGTGACGGTTGGTAGTTTATCTGAGCCTGGCAATGCGCGGCTTAGCGCGGTAACATTACCATTTGAGCCAACCACATAAAGATTACTGCCGCTGCTTAGGTTAAAGACAGGCTTGGCCACTTGCAGGCGCAAAGTGGGTGTTTGGCTAAATAAAGCCAAGTCTAGCTCTACGGTGTCGATCTCCGGAAATTGACGGACTAAAGACTCCTTAATGCCACGCTCATCAACAGTCAACTTGGTACGATTTTTGATGGCCCGCAGGCTGTCATTGGCTGCTTTTTGGTAGATTGGAGCTGAGTTATAAGTAGTATCATTAATAATTATTTTGGCCTGCGGTTTTAAAGTTAAACTATAACCGACGCCAATAGTCACAGCCGCAAGAGTTAAAAAGTTTCTAATTCGTTTGATGATGGTCCGAATGCTTCGGCCCTTTGGGGGTAAAGTTTTTGGCTCTGAACCCCCGCTATAGTAAATAGGTCTGAGACGATCAGCTTTTGTTCTTCGGGGCCTTAATCTTGACATTCTTTTAAACGGCACTAGCATTCGGTTTTGGCTATTTTTATTTCCTGGCAGCCAGTTTGAGCAGAATTTCGGAAATTTTGTTAGCCGCTTGGGGGCGGGCCAGTGAGCTAATTTTGTGCGCTAGATCTAAGCGCCTCTGTCTATTTTTCAATAAGTCAACTGCTACTTTGAATAAAATTTGTGCATCAACGTCATTTGGCAGTACTTCTGCAGCCCCACGTGTTGTTAATTCCTCAGCATTTTTTAATTGGTGCCCGCCAGCCAAAAATGGCGCTGGAATGACTATGGCAGCCTTGCCGGCCAGCGCCAACTCGGCTAGCGTGGTGGCCCCTGCCCTAGTGATAGTTAGGTCGGCAGCTCCTACGTACTGATAGAAGTTCGGCGTGAAGCCTAGCACCGTAACCTTAACTAGTTCTGATTCGGACAATTCGGACAATAAAGTGTCGTACTTTTGTTTTACTGCCGCTTGGTGCGTTTTACCAGCTATGTGGATAATATGCAGGTTAGGTATGGCTTCAAGCAGTTGGGGAGCAATGGCCAGAATTTTTTGATTTATTTCTCGAGTCCCATGGCCTGCTCCGCCAACTAGCAGCACTAAAAAATCTTCGTCCACGCCAATTGCTCGCTTGAACTGCTTTTGCATAGCGGTGGTGACTGGTTGGATACGCTCGTCCAGCGGAATACCGAGATATTTAGTCTTCTCTTTGGGATATGTATAAAAATGCTCCGGCATACCAGTTATATGTAACTTGGCGCTCCTGCCTATCAATCTATTAGCCAACCCGGCGGTAGCGTCAGAATCGTGAGTAACTACTGGTATGCCCAACAATTTGGCAGCCAAACCGACCGGTACTACAGTAAAACCGCCTTTAGAAAAGAGAAGATCTGGCTTTAGCTGCCGAAGTATCTTATAGGCGCTACCAAGACCTACCATAACCTTAAGAACATCGCGCACGTTAAGTAGGAACGTTTTAACGTCTAGTAAACGCACCAGGAAACTCTCGCCATGGTAACGGCGAAATTTGCCACTGGCAATAAAATAGCTCTGGTCAAAAGCCGCAAATTGCGGTTGCAGATCGTCGATTTTATCGCCTTTTAAACCGATGTAAACAATATGACACAACGAGTCGTGGCGCTTAAGCGCGCGGGCGAGAGGTAAAAGAGGGGTTATATGCCCGCCCGAACCGCCGCCGGTTAAAACTATCGTTAGTGGGCGTAGCGTCGTTTTGGGGTTCTTTGGCATTATAACTAGTATAGCGTGAAATGTGGAAAACTAACCCTAGTGCAGCCGTTACAAATACTAAGCTGGTACCGCCTTGGCTAATCAAGGGTAATGTAATACCTTTCATTGGCAAAAGTCCCAGCATTGATCCTATATTGATAATCATCTGCGTACTCAGCCAAGCCAACACGCCAACTACAATTAAACGATAAAACTGATCGGCTGTGCGTTCAATAAGACGCTTGAGCCGGGCAATCAACAGCCCGTAAATCACGATAATAGTCCCGGCGCCAATAAAGCCAAATTTTTCGGCCACAATCGCAAAAATTGAATCGTTAGAAGCCTCTGGTAAGTAGCCATAAGCCTGAACGCTATAACCCAGACCCAAGCCAAAAAGACCGCCCGAACCAACGGCAATCAAAGCCTGACAAGCTTGGTAGCTGCTACCTTTGCAATCAACACTAGGATTAAGATAGGCGACCAGCCGTTCTCGACGGTAATCGCTACTGGCGATAGCTAAAATCGCCACACCCAGCACTGCCGCAACGATTAAAGCTAGTCTTTTCAGCGGCACACCCACACTAAAGGCCATGGTGACTATTATGGCTACCATCACACCGGTTGAGCCTAAGTCGCTTTGTAGTTTGGCGACTATAAAGGCAGTCACTAGTAAAATAATAATCAGCGACTTCAGGGTTATGCGAGCGTCGGCCAACTTCCCTGCCCGCCACTGTTTGGTCAAAAAGCCAGCCAGCCAAATTATTAAGGCTAGTTTTATCAGCTCGGCTACCTGGAAGGAAAAATTGCCGAAACGTATCCAACGATGAGCTGGATAAACTTCATTTATTGGCGTAAACATCACTATTAGCGAGGCCACTATGGCGACAATTACCAGGGGTCGGCCTAGGCGACTCCAGCGCCGCAGTGGCCAAAACGCGGCTAGACCGAAAACCACTACGCCTAGGGCCACGTCAATTAGTTGCTTGGTGATAAAGTAGCCCTGGCTGACATTTTGAGCAGCCGCCAATCCCGGACTTATGGAATAAACCACTACTAGTCCTATAACCATTAACAAGGCCGTCAGCACCAAAATGGCATAGTCCGGTCGGTGGCGCCGACTAGTACCGTCCGGTATAGAGCTAGCCGGTTCTACATCTCGGTCGGTTCCGCGGTGCAAACGCCAGCTGCGTCTAGGACGCATAACTTATGTGGGTCCTCCGTTGCCTCCCAGAATGAACAAAATGACACCCAAAATAGCCGCCACTTGGCCAATGACCCAAAAACGCATAGTGACTTTAGTCTCCGGCCAGCCGACAGCCTCAAAATGATGGTGGATAGGACTAGACAGAAAGATCTTTTTGCCATTTCGAAGCTTCTTGCTAATAATCTGCAACAGCACCGAACCGGTTTCAATCACAAACACCAAACCAATGATGGGTAAAAGCAGAACTGTGTCTGTTAGCAAAGCTACTACTGCCAGCGCCGTGCCTAGGGCAAAACTGCCAACATCCCCCATAAAAAAACGGGCCGGATGGATATTGAACCAGGTATAAGAAAGTAGCGCACCGACAATAGTCATACAAAAACCGGCAATGCCGTAATTTTCTTGAATAAAGGCTATTAAAGCATAGGCCGAAAAAGCCGAGGCCGCCAGGCCCCCGGCCAATCCATCTAAGCCGTCGGTAATATTGACGGCATTAGCTGTTGCAAAAACCACTAGTATAAACAGCGGTATTACTAGCCAGCCCAGTTGCCAAGAGCCTATAAATGGTACGTCAATAGCCGTCACGCCAAGCTTGGCAAAAAACCACCAGCCGCCGATTAGCGATACCCCTAGCAACAATAAAGATTTGACTTTGGCCCGCATGCCAGCAATACCGTTAGCTATACCTTTGATATTAATAATGTCATCAAACAGTCCAATCAGACCAGCGCCGGCCATGGCAGCCAGTGGCAGCCAAGTTTCAGAACGACTTAAGTTACCGGCTAGTGTAACCAAGATTGTCGCCAGCACAAAAATCATCCCAGCCATGGTCGGGATATTACGAGTATGTTTGGCAGCGTGCAGTTTTTGGTAAACGGCTGCTGGTTCGCCAGTTATAGCTGTTGTACGCTGCTTTTTCCACCACCTTCCGGAAAAGGCAGCTGTTGTATAAAACGGCGTCAAAATCATACTGACCAAAAAGCCCAATAGTCCAAACATAAATATCTGTTCGATAACGCTGGTGTCGGCAATAATTTGTAAGGTATTATTCATGTTTGTTTTTCCATGACGAGCCTAATTATACACTAGCCGCCTGACCTCGGAGCAACGTTAAAGTCGTTAATCAGCATATGAGCTATATCGCCAAATAAAGGCTGGGCGGCGCCGCTGCCGGCATATTTACCAACCTTAGGCTCATTAACGCGGACCGCAATGACATATTGGATTTTGTCACCGCCAACAAAGCCTAGATATGTACCGTTGAAGCGATCGCCATAGTAACCGCCAGCTGGGTTAGCGATTTGAGCGGTGCCGGTTTTACCACCGACACTAAAGTTGGCAGGAAAAGGCTTGGCAAAACTGTGATGAGCCACGGAATACTCCATTATCGCTTTGAGCGTTTCGCCAACCGGCGCCGCCACCACGCCTGTACGCAAGGCTTCGGGTTTTTTAGCTTCCGCCTGACCGCCACCGTTAATCACCTGCTCTACCAGGTAAGGACGGTAGTATGTACCACCGTTTAAAATACTGGCTAGCGCTGTCAGCATTTGCAGCGGCGTAGCAGTCATAGCCTGCCCGAAGGCCGTGTTGGCATAGGTTAACTGCAGGGCATAACCGTCTTTAGGGTCCGGTATAAAGCCGCTGGCTTCATAGCCCTGCTCGATGCCAGTAGCTTTACCCAACCGGAAACGGTTAACCATATAGTCATGCCATTTTTCGCGGGCTGCTTGGGTTACCTCGCCCGTCTTACCGCCCATTTGCATTAGCAGCCAGACTGCACCGGTATTAATTGATTGGTTTAAAATATCGGTGAGACTATGGGTGCCCGGACCAGCGATCTCTTCAATGTTAGTAATGACGTAATTATCCAGCTTCCATTGGTTAGGGTCACTGTAGCTAGTGTCAGCTTTGACTACGCCTAAATCAAGTGCCGCGCTAGCTGTTAGGGTCTTCATAACCGAACCGACTTCTAGCGGTGAGCTTACCGCAGCATTATTAAACAGATTGGGATCACTGACCTTAAAATACTGCGCCGGGTCGTAGGTAGGATAGTTGGCCATCGCTCGCACGGCTCCGGTATTCGGGTCCATGATTATAGCGCTACCGGAAGGACTCTTGGATCGTTCTATCCCGGCTGCCAGCAGAGTTTCCAGCTGTTTTTGCATACCTAAATCAAGACTCAGAACTATGTCACTACCGTCTTTAGGGCTAATTTGTACGTTTTCACGGCTGGCAGCTAGAGGCACACCGGCCACGTCGGTAATGGCTTTTAATTTACCGGCTGTCCCGGCTAGTTTCTTGTCTAGGTACTCTTCAACACCGTATGTTCCCTTGCCTTCGCCGCCCACAAATCCCAGTATTTGGGCCGCCAAACTGCCTTGCGGATAAGTGCGATAGTCCTGGCCTTGAGTACCAACTCCAGGTAGCTTAAGCTCGGTAATTTTGTTCTTTTGGTCTTCACTGAGACGCTTAGCAAGCACCTGGTAGCGGCTATCTTTGGTTTTCATGGCTTTTTCATACTCGGCAGCGTTACCATGGGTTATGCCCACAACTTTGGCGGCACTCCCGGCTGCATCTTTAATAAACAACGGGTCAGCATAAAGAGTATAAAGTTTCTCATTTAATACTAGCGGCACAATACTACTGCCCTGGTGGGCTTTGATAAGGCCACGGCTGGCTGGGATGTCGTATTCTTTTAGTTGATCAGACAGGGCTGCCTGCCGATAATAGTCATGGCGCACGATCTGTAGATAAAACAATCTAGCCAGAAATATAGCTAATATAAAAAGCAAAACCCCGTACCATAGGGCCAAACGGCGTCCTGAACCGTTTGGTACAGGACGGCGATTTGAACTTGGCGCTTGCCGGGCAACTCCCTGCTTGTTTAACCAGCTCATAGGCTAGCTACTCAGAGACGATAGCACTTGGAGTAACCGATATTAGTCCCTTAGCTACAGGGCTGCCTGCCACTCTCTCCAGCGATTGTAAACGAGCAGCCGTAATTTCTAGATTAGCTTTCTGGTCTTGCAATTCGGTTTGCTGTTGCTGTAAGTCGTTGATGGTGTAGCCATAGCTATTAGTTTTGGTCACCTGCGTTAGATAAAGCAGGCCGATTAAACAAGCTAAAACTATCAAAATAATAGTATTGCTAATTGGCCCAAGCGTTCTGGTGGTGGCAGTATAAGAAACAGAGTTTTGGCCACGCTTGGCATAGTTTCTACGACTTGAGGCGATGGAACTTGAGTATGTCATGTTGTTACTTTTCTCTTTTTTTATTTCTATATTTGTTTCTTATTGGCTGGTTCCCCACCCAATTTTCGATCGAAAATTGGGTGGGACTTTTTTTTGCGGACAGGCGGCTAGTGAAGAATCCTAACCGGCACTCTGGCCGCTCGGGAATTTTTGTACTCTACCTTTATGGGCATGAGCTTATTTTTTCCCTTTCTGTCCTCCTTCGCTAAAGTTACAGAGGACGCGTTTTTATTTTTACTGCGGCCCGAAGTTTGGCACTTCTGGCACGCGGATTGGAAACTATTTCGGATGCGCTGGCAGTAATCGGTTTTTTAGTCAAGATCTGCAACTGTGCATCAAGCGTCCCGGAATTTTCCGCCAGGAAGTTCTTAACAAGGCGGTCTTCCAGACTATGGAAGCTAATAACTGCCAAGCGACCACCAGGCGCGAGCACTTCCAGTATCAGCGGCAAACTATGCGCCAGCTGCTTAAGCTCGTCGTTAACGGCAATACGAAGCGCCTGGAAGGTCTTCGTTGCCGGGTGGATTTTACTGCGGAAACGGTAACTTTTGGCCACAATATCCGCCAGTTGACTGGTTGTATGAACCGGCCGGTTAAGGACAATGTTTTTAGCGATTGCCCGGCTCTTTTTCTCCTCGCCGTATCCTTTAAGGATGTCGGCAAGGTCGGTTTCGCTCCAGGTATTAACAATTTTCTCAGCCGTCAAGGCCTGATTTGCATCCAGCCGCATATCCAGCGGACCGGAGCGCAGGAAAGAAAATCCGCGCAGCCCACTATCAAGGTGCAGTGAACTTACACCGAGGTCGGCCAATATAATGTCATAGCGTTTGCCCTGCCTGGCCAGCTTTTCTAAAGCTGAGCGAAAGTCAGATTGTAGGATCTCTACGTCTACAAACTTTTTGCGCAGCACTCGCACTGCTTCGGGGTCCCGATCTATCAGCGTGGTTCGGCCTGGCGCCGTGGTGAGCTCGATTACCGCGCCGGCGTGCCCCCCTAATCCGGCAGTCAAGTCTAGGAATGACTTGCCTGCTTGGGGTGCTAGATAGTCCAGTACCTCGTGCAGCAGCACAGGTACGTGCGTTTGTTTTGTCTTTGACATTTTTACTTACCCCGTACAAAAGACCTGGGGAGTTTTGGCCTAACTTTTTGTTTTGGTGTCAAGATCACCTAATCAGCAGCCAGCTGTTTGTTTTTGTGGGTTTTTTGTTTTACCCGCCAAAGTTTTTTGAAAATTTCTGGCGGGTTTGTTTGAGACCCGCCAAAACTACTTAAAGAAGTTTTGGCGGGCAAAGAGCTTAAAGCGCGAATTTTTGCCCCGCCCAATTTTGCCACTGTACTGTTTATAGTTTTACGGGAGCAAAATTGGGCGGGGTTTCTTGCTTTAGGCTTTCAAAGTTCTTGTGAGAGACTTTGTGAGGTGGAGTTTTGGGAGGTGTTACGAATGTGAAAAGTGCAAGGGTTTTGATAACGATGGTTTCCCTAAGTATCCACCGGCTGACTGCCAACTAGCTGATCTCGAAAGAGTTGATGCTTATTGGTTTGAACCCGATTTTTAAGGTGCTAAGACTATCTATGCGCTAAGGGCTATCGGCTACTTTGCCATTAAGCGCCAGTAGTGCCCTGCCCTAACAGCTACGACGTCGTGGATAATGCCGGCATAGTCCAGCAAATGCTGTTCCAACGTGATTCTGCCCTGTTTGGCGTCAAGAGCACTTTCTGTCTTACCCATTCTGAACTGAACGTTAAGATCCGCAGTTTTTTCGTCAAGGATATTGCCTTGCAACTGCGGTTCAACCTGTTCGTCCCAGACGGACTTGGGATAGAGGTGCAGATAGTTTTTAAAACCTTTGGTGATAACTACGCCGCTAGCAAACTCATCGCGAAGTTCGGCTGGTATGCTCAGTCTTCTCTTTGAGTCAAGCTTTCTTTCGAAGTAGTCTCCCATTGGTCCCTTCTTTTGTAGTGGTTTTTATCTTGCCCCGTACCAAAACCTGAGCGTAGAAGAGGGAGAATATCCCTATTTCGAAACATCAAGTTTTTGGTGCGCGGGTTTTGAGTTGATGAGCAGCTATTTTGGCTACCCACTTTTACCCACTGAGCTGACTATACAGACCTACTCTACCCACTGGCAAGTGTTTTAAAGAAAAAGCCCCGACTAGTCGGGACCGCTTTTCCACAGCTTACTCGGCCGGTTTTATAAATGCGCAATATGTAGCGTTCCCAACCTTCTTCAGCCCGCTAGTTTGCTATCAGTTGTCTGTTACTTATTTACTGGATTGGCTGATGGGTGGAGAGTCGTCTGGAAAAATAGCCCGGAAGCTTTCGCCTAGTGTTTTGTGTCCCATTCCGACGGCTGTTACCAACGAAGCTACCACTATGGCGCCGCCTACAAGCCAACGTCTCTGTTGAGGTGTAAGTAGGTCATATGTTTCGCCCGGTTTTAAAAAGTCATTGGGCCCTGAGCGGATTCGAGCCGTTTCCTGTTGGAAACGATAATCGAAGTCTGCCAGCCATAAGTCAGTCGGGTCATAAGAAGTCGGTGTTTCAACATTTTGCTGAGCAATTTCATTTTGACGTTTAATTTCATACCATGATGCCATAACAATCATATAATAACACGGGGTGTTAAAAAAGTCAAGATTATGTCGGACAAGTCCGACGTTGTTAACGCATGGTGAATAGCTAACGGCTAAGGTCTTTAATCCTAACGGCAAACCATTTGGCGCTTGCCCTAACAGTACGCTTCATGCCGTGTTCTCTATCAACCGCCACCAGACCGAACTTGGGCCACCATCCCTGCGCCCATTCAAAATTATCCAGCAGGCTCCAGTAAAAATAGCCGATGACGTTGGCGCCTTGGCCGTTGGCCCGGCTGATGGCATCGATGGTCTCTTGCAGCCACAACTTTCGGTACTGATCGTGCATGTCAGCCACGCCATTCTCGGTGATTAAGATAGGCTTTTTGTACCTTTTGGCAGCTTCCATAATAACTTGATAGATGCCGCGTGGTTCCATATACCAGCCCAAGTCGCTCAAAGGGTTATCCGGAGTATGTCGCACCCTGTGGTGCAGCCCGCGGTAATTCGTATGAACGTAGTGTCTATGCCAGCGGGGATTTTTGCGTAGACCACCTCTAAAATAATCAGTAAAATAATAGTTAAAACCTACATAGTCTTGGAAGTTGCGTACGCGGTTTAAAAACCACCAGTTCCAGAAGTAATTAGCTGAGCCAGCTACAATTTTATCGATAAGATTGTTCGGCCGCTTGGGCTGGTTGTTGCTGCACTGGGTAGCGATGCCTATTTTCAAATTTTGATCGGCGTGTTTAAGAAATTTATAAACTCGGCGATGAGCTTCCACCAGATTGCGGATGACTTTGATTGCGGTAATAGGTTGGTGTTTTTCGGGTGGCCATTGACCATCTAGATAGCTCATGCCGACGTAGCTGTTTGGTTCATTAATGGTTATTACCCAACCGCAAGGTAATATCAATTCCTTGGTAATCCGTTTAACAAAACGTTCAAAATACTGGAGGTTTTGGCGCTCAGCAAAGCCGCCCTTTTGAGCGAACCAAATAGGCAGTGTCCAGTGCCAAAGGTTTATTACAGGTTGGATGCCGCGTTTTTTTAGCTCGTGGATATAGGTTTTGTAATAGTCGATCTCTTTTTCGTCCCACTGCCCTTCGGTAGGCTCGATACGCGACCACTCAATCCCAAACCGAAAAGCGTTTAAGTTAAGCTCTTTGACTAACTCAAAATCTTCTTGGTAGCGATTGTAATGATCAACAGCTTGGCCGCTGATGTAATTATTTGGGTCCCCGGCTTGTTGTTTTATCTCGTCCCAGACTGGCAGCCAGGCATAGTGCTTTTTGGCATTGCGCGCCAAATAGGGGGCATTTTCTAATTCCCACACGGTCCACTGGTTATGGTTGCCGCCCTCGACCTGATGAGACGAGACGCTGGCACCCCACAAAAAGCCTGTCGGCAAGTTTGAGTTTTTATCTTCTGCCATCACCTTGATTGTAGCAAAGCCGGCTTAAATAAGGTCGTTGTGATTAGTTACAACTCTGGGGTATTTGTCGATAACTTGGCCGGCTGCAACCAGAGCCTTGCCCATTATAGTGGAGTGCTGGATTTTTCCAACGGCCAGCATGCCCAGGTATGGCGTCCAGCCAGAGCTAGAAATAACCTGCTCGGATTCATCCTCGATTCTATAATCTTTCATTTCCCAGCTAACGTCCGTATGGGGCGATAGATTTAGCCCAATAATAAAAGCCGGCATGGTAGACGTTGCCTCAACGATACGCTCCCGTGAAATTCTGCCTTTTTTCTCGGCATGAAATAGTAACGGCATGACAAATTCTATCCCCGGGACCCCGTAGCAAGAGCCGCTTGTATGTTCCGCCTCCCATTTTTTAGCCTTGGTGTGGGGCGTGTTCGGATTCGACAATATCAATTTCCCCCATGGCTAATAAATACATTAGTTTTTCAGTGTCAATCTGGTGGGCAAGCGGCGGCTGCATTTGGGCAAAGCTGCCTTCAGTTAAGACATCGTGTGAAGTTTTAAAAATGTGGTGCGGACAGATACCGATTGTAACCGGTAGACCTTCCCTCTTCACCCGTTGTACAATCTCGACCTCATCTGGATGATTGGTATGACAGATATGGGTACGATGGCCCAGTTCAGCCGCCGTAAAACTTATTATTTCTTCTAGATCGGCGCTGCCGCGGTGGATCATAATTGGTTTTTCCGGGGCTAGCTGATTCCAGAGCCGCCAAATATCCTTAAAGTCAGACGCTTTGTACTCCCGATCGTTGCCAGTGGTTTCTCCCAGGTAAGATTTAAGGCCTATGCTTAAAAGCGCCATTTTAGGCAGTTCCCGTTCGTTATTTGATTCTGGTTGCGAGCCGGCATAAGTCGCTATCGGGATATATGATGTGCGCCAAATGCGATCATGTTTGTCTTTAGTTCTTCTGAGTGTCCATGTTGGTCGCCCGGGGTTATTAGACATATCGCAAATAAGAGCGAAGCCGCGCAGCAGCGCCGCTAGCGAACCGCTTTCAATTGTCTCGGCTTTGTTAGTGCCGGGCTCTCGCAGATGAACATGAATGTCCACCGCGCTGGGTATTATGATTTGTTCAGGCAACTTCGGCAAGAATTGGTTCCCCCTCTAGAATTTTTTCAATTAAGGCCATCCGAATGTATAGGCCATTGCCTGCCTGTCTGTAATACCGGGATCTTGGGTGCCGGTCAACTTCCAGTGCGATTTCACTATTAAGCGGATCTTCCCTGTCAATAGGCATAGGATGCAGTAAAATGGCGTGCGATGGTAGTAAATTCGCAACCTCCGAAGTGACTCTAAACTTATTTTCCTGAAGTTTTGGTGCACCCAGATTAGTTTGCGTTCTGGTTACATAAAATATATCCGTCCGGGGCAATATGCTAGTTAGTGCTGAGGCGTGAAAATGTTCTGTATAGGTAATTCCTGGTACAGCGTCTAATAGTTCTTTTATATCTTCTGATAGTCTTAGATCCTCAGTAGATACAAAGTCAAAATGATTATTTTTTCCCTTAGATAGTACATGGGCTAATGATCTTACGGTTCTGCCGAACCGGAGATCACCCATAAAAGTTATTTGTAATTTATCTAGACGCCCTAGTTGCTCCTGAATTGTGAAGGCATCCAAAAAAGCTTGTGTGGGATGTTCGCCAGACCCGTCGCCGGCATTTATGATTGGTACGTCTACTAATGATGCCGCTTCAGCTGCGCCGCCTACACGGTCATAGCGCAGAACTATAAGATCAGGATTATACTGGTTAACAATTTCAATTGTATGAGCCAATGTTTCGCCTTTGGCTGCAGAAGAAAACTGGCGCGCGTTGGCTGTACTTGAATAACCGATGCCCCACGCCACCTCAGCCAACTCGAAACTTGTCCTGGTCCTCGTAGATTCGGCGTAGAAGAGATTGACTGCTCTTTTTCCTAGAAATCTTCCTGCGTGTTCTTTCCTGCTCTTGGGGTCTTGGTCAAGTGCACGGAGTTCTCTTGCTCTAAAAAAAATGGGCTCCATGTTCACGGGTGTGAACTGAACCGCAGTAATGATATGTGGGACCTCTGCCATTGCTACTTAATATCGGACATTGCTTACAAAAGCGCAAGCGTGAGCGTTTTTATCTAGCAAAATCATGTAGTAGTCGATTGGTCTCTTCTTCCCAGCTACCTTGGGCTTCGTAATAGAAGGTTGTGCCTGCCCCGGCAACCGCACCGAGACTCATGTACCTCTTTAGTTGTTCACCTGCTTTAATGCCCAGGGCTTCCGAATTAGCAATAGCGCCCGAGGCTACCACGTTTATTCCAGATCCTTTGAGAATGTCCAATGCCCACAATAACTGCTCTTCAACGTCTGCAGCTGTCGCAGGCCCACTCTTACCACCAATGTTCCCTTCTATGGTTAGAGCCGGTTTACCATTCACCATTGGCCGATGACCAGGCCAGGTGTTTGGTACCCAAATTGCACTAACCGTATCTGACCTCATTATGCTTCCATATACATCCTTGGCACTTTGAAAGTCGGCCTGGGGTGAAGTTCGTGCGTAGACTTTGGGGAATTTTGCAGTAACTACCTTAAGTCCCCCAAACACCATATAACAAGCATCCGCGTTGTGGCTTAAAATTTCGTGTCTCGCTGCGCCTTTTATAATTATGTTTGGGCAACCGGCGTTGACAATCACGCCATGGGCACCAGACTCATAGGCCCGTGTAACTAGTTCGATTGTTTCCGCTACCGGTTCATCAGTAACTGGTGCTACATTCATTATTAATTTTTTACCATAGGCTTCGGCGATTTCTACCATCTCTGGAGCTTCTTTTTCAACAACATCCATTCCAGAGCCTGGCATTCCAAGACTGTTAAAAGATTCTCCTGTTTCTGGATTATGATAATAATCGACTACGGGCTCCCCTGTTTCAGGATCAATTATTAAACCGCCTGTTATTTTGTCCCTTTTGTTACCCAATCTCTTGTCGATAGTAGTAGATCCATGTTCTATATAGCCGACTCCTGTTCTGGCCATCCGCTCAACATCTCCTACTGTTTTAACTACACCGCCTGCATTGCCCCAAGGTGATGCGACTTCAAGGTGCCCTATTCGCCAATGCTGTTCGTGCATACCCTTTCCTTATCTTTGCTATCAATATCGTTTATAGATAATAAAAATGCAAGCTCTAGCGTGTTCTTAAAATATTCGTCCTGGGATTCCCAAAGATTCCCAAGGTGTTCTACGGCCATCAGTCGTTGCTCGCAAATGATTCTGGTGGTACACCCAGTGCCACAAGCGCATCTATAATTAAGAAATAGTCCTCGTTGGAAGTACTTTGGGACAGCTTAGCTAGAAGCTCTTCCAGCACGTCGTCTTGATCAGGGCGTTCTTTATCGTCATCAGAGCCTACGATCGAACTGTCCCACACTACATCGCCATTACCATCTAGAAGTTCAATCGATTTGTCGACATCAAAAACTTCGCCGACGTCAGGATAGAAAGTATAGATTATAACCTCACGTGCGCTAAATTGCCGGGCATTAATCTTTGCATGTAATCTGCTAACCAACCCTCTTCTTTTACGTCGACTAAGCGCGCCGGCGTCGGCGAGACTGTCCAGCATATAGGCCTTTTGCGCCCCATCTAGTAAGTATTCCGCTGGCCGATAAATAGTCAGACTGGCGCAGACGGTCTCTTCGCCATCTTCGTCGGTCGTACAGCTAAGATTGAGCTCGCACCATGTGTTGTCGCTGCCTTTGTAAAGTGGCGCCTCTTGGCTGAGCTTAGACCCGGGCACAGCACCTTCTGAAAAATTTCCGCCCCATTTTCGGTCAATTGCCGGCCAAACTATCTCTGACTGAAAACGGGCTGCTTCAGTTGCCGTAAATCTGAGGTCGCCTCCGAATTCGGGCAATTCTTTTCCCTCCATAGTAAAAGCTTATAAGTACACCAAGAAATTGCAAGCACTAGGGATTTTTATATTTCGATGGATTCGCCGTAGGCAAGGGGGTGGAGCGTGAAGTCAAAATCGAAATATCCGGCAAATGTTTTATAGACTTCTGGGTTGGCGCCTAGTTTGTCGTAATGTATCGGTATGGCAATTTTGGCTCCCACCTGTTTGGCGAAATCAAAGGCATCTCTCATGGAAATATCCGGACCAGTAATTGGCAGGGCTAGGTTGTCTACTTTTAGCCCGGCAAGTTCTTTGCCATCGCCTGGGTGAAATAATTTTTCATTAATTAAATACCCCGTGTTTTGTGGCCCTTCACTTCCATCGGGCATTGGGCAATGCAGCAACTCGATAACTTTGATTTTAAAACTGCCGGCAGCAATTTCCTGGCCATCTTTGACAATGTTTGGCTGGCCATCAATAAATTTGGTCGTACTAGGGTTAGCATAAACTGCAATTCCCTGCTCCATAAATTTTTTGGTCAGTGCAGGATCAAAATGGTCCCCGTGTTCATGTGTATACAAAACCGCATCCAGCTTGTCGAAATCTACACCAGAATCTTCCCTGCTAGGATCAATCAGAATCCGGCTTCCG
>JACPKG010000007.1 GCA_016187175.1 Candidatus Saccharimonadota bacterium | reverse complement strand
CTGGTTATACATAATGTCGAATTCGGCTTCGCGGAACGGCGGCGCCACTTTGTTTTTGACAACCTTAACTCGTACCCGGCTGCCGATAACCTCATCGGCTGTTTTAATTTGACTAATGCGGCGGATGTCCATACGGACGCTGGAATAAAACTTTAAAGCCATGCCCCCAGTAGTTGTTTCGGGGTTACCAAACATGATGCCAATTTTCATGCGTAACTGATTAACAAATACGACCGTGCATTTGGTGCGGCTAATAACTCCGGTCAGTTTACGCAAGGCTTGGCTCATTAACCGGGCCTGCAGACCCATATGGGCGTCGCCCATATCGCCTTCGATCTCGGCTTGGGGCACCAGCGCGGCCACCGAATCAACTACGATGATGTCAACAGCATTAGAACGAACCAAGGTTTCAACAACTTCCAGAGCCTGCTCCCCGCTATCGGGCTGAGACAGCAATAAATTATCAATATCCACTCCTATGCGCTTGGCATAAGCCGGGTCAAGAGCATGTTCCGCATCGATGTAGGCCGCTGTGCCACCGGCCTTTTGGACCTCAGCCACAGCATGCAAGCAGACTGTAGTTTTGCCTGACGCTTCAGGACCATAAATCTCTATCACCCGACCTTTAGGGATGCCGCCGCCCAGGGCAATATCTAGGCTCAGAGCACCAGTTGGGATAGTTTCTACACTTACTTTATGGGCATCACCCAAGCGCATAATCGAACCGCTGCCGAACTGTTTTTCTATCTGATCAACAGCTAATTTTAGAGCTTGGGCCTTGCCGCTACCGGCTTTATCGCCCGTGTCGGTAATAGATTTTTTATCGACTTTGTCTTTCTTGGTCATTTACTCTTCTAAACCCACCAAAGTTTCTTCTCGCCTGCCAAAATTTATTTGAAATTTTGGCAGGCGAGACTTTCGGCGGGTCCCTTCTATCTAAAGTATATCAGGCGCTACTTGCAGCAAAAGTGCTCATACTTAAAAACGTTGCGCCGTGGCGCAATAGCTTTTAGTCACTAGTTATAACTATCGACTGGCGACTGTGGACTATCGACTAGTATAATCTGGCCTCGACAGATTATACTAAGCATATGCGGATTAACGATGCGCTAGTTTTGGATTTGCTAAGAACCAACAATAAAGTCAATGAAGAGCAAATCAGGATCCTGTTGGACCAGCAGCGCACTGAGAAAAAACCTCTACAGGATATTGCCCTGGCCAACAACATTATCACCGAAAAAGAGCTAACCGAGGAGTATGCTGCCCGCACCGAGGTGCCTTTTGTTGAGATTATTCCGCGTAACCTTAGAAAAGACGTACTAAAATTAATACCCGAACGCATTGCTCGCCAGTATAATGTGGTGCTGTTTGATGTCCGCGAGGATGGTAGCAAGCTGCTGGCTATGGAAGATCCTGACGATGTTCAAGCCTTAAACTTTTTGCAAAAACAGCTTGGTATTAACATCCGGGTTTATGTCGCCACCCGTTCTAACATCCTGTCGGCGCTCGACCAATACCGGGGAAATATCAGTTCCGAGTTGACCCAGGTAATTGCTAGTGATAAAACAACAGCCCCCGAAGAAGCCGAGGAAGAGGTCCGTGAAGAAGAGATTGCCGAGAACAGCCCAACTGCCCAAACAGTTAACTTGATTATCGAAGACGCCATCAAACAAGGCGCCAGCGACATTCATATCGAACCGCGCGACGACTTTGTTTCCATCCGCTACCGCATAGACGGTCAGTTAAAAGAAATTAATAAATTACCCAAAAAAGTCCTTTTGGCGCTAGTTAGTCGAATCAAGATTTTGTCTAATCTTAAAATTGACGAGCGTCGGGCGCCGCAAGACGGTCGCTTTAAGGCAAACTTTGGCAGCGGGCAATATGCCCTGCGTGTCAGCACGCTGCCAATCGTTGAGGGTGAAAAAGTCGCTATGAGAATCCTTAACGAATCCAGTAAGGCCTCGGCTCTGGCGGAACTGGGTTTTTGGGGCGTTAATTTGCAGCGACTAGAATACTCCCTGACTCGTCCACACGGTATGATTTTATTTACTGGTCCCACCGGCTCGGGCAAAAGCACTAGCTTATTTAGCATCCTTAGCCGACTTAACCAACCGGGCGTCAATATCAGTACGGTTGAAGATCCAGTGGAATATAAGATTCCAGGAGTTAACCAAGTACAAGTTAATCCCCTGGCCGGTATGACGTTCGCCAATGGGCTTAGAGCCCTGCTGCGACAGGATCCTAATATCATTATGGTCGGTGAGATCCGCGATTCTGAAACCGCCAACCTCGCGGTGCAAGCTGCCTTAACCGGCCATTTAGTATTTAGCACGCTGCATACTAACAATGCAGCTACCTGTTTACCGCGTCTGCTGGATATGGGTGTCGAACCTTTCTTGATCGCCAGCACTGTCCGAGCAGTCGTTGCCCAACGACTGGTGCGAAAGCTGGTGCCGGAAAATGCTGAAAGTTACAAACCGGACGAGATTACTATCAAACGCATTGAGTCTGCCTTTGGCATCACTAACGACGAAGTTATGCGCCGCGTTCATCAATTAGAACTAGAAGCCATCAAAGGACACGTCGGAGCTGGTGCAACTGGCAAAGTTGGTCTGGGCACCGAAACATCAACGACCGAAAGCAGCATTGAGCGCCTCTGGCGCATCAAAGAAAATGTCGGCGGCGTATCTTTTCGTGGACGTCTAGGTATCTATGAAGTCCTGGCCATGAGTACAGAGATTCAAAAATTAATAACTGCAGGCAGCCCAAGCGAAGCCATTCAGGACTTAGCTATTAAAGAAGGCATGATTACGATGCAGACCGATGGATTAATAAAGTCGCTACGCGGGCAGACTACACTAGAAGAAGTGATGCGGGTCACCAGCGAAAGATAATGCCTGACTTTCGTTACATTGTTATTACTGAAAGTGGTCATCCCAGCACTGGGGTAGTAAGTGCTTCTTCACGCCAAATGGCTCTAGCGAATTTGCGCGCCTCAGGTAAAAGACCGATCAGCATGAAAGAGGTAAAAGCCAAAAAAAGCCGACTGTCTTTTGGCAAAAAAGTTAAAATTAAAGACTTAGTCATTTTTACTCGCGAACTATCAACCATGATTAGCGCCGGCGTACCGCTCCCCAGGGGACTGGATATCTTAGCTCAACAAACCGAAAATAAGTACTTTAAAGAAATTATTTCTGATGTTAATCACGACGTCGAGGGTGGTATGGCTTTAGCTGATGCCTTCGCCAAACACCCCAGAGTCTTTAGTGAAGTTTACGTCAACATGGTCCGTGCTGGCGAAGCCGGCGGTTTACTAGATGACATCATGAAACGGATAGCTCTTCAAGTTGAGAAAGACTCATCTATTCGCCATAAAATAAAATCGGCCATGGCCTATCCGGTCGTGATTTTAGCTATCACCGTCATCGCTTTCTTCGGCATTATGCTATTTATTATTCCCAAAATCGGTAAGATTTTGCAGGATCTGGGCGGACCAGAGGCCAAACTGCCCATCTATACCCAAATGATGCTAGACATCAGCAGTTTTTTAACCGGCCACAGCATTACCCAGGCGATTCCGATTATTAACCAATTGCCAATTATTAGCTCCTTGCCAAACGTTGTACTCCTCTTGGCATTGATGGGCATCGGAATTGTTTACCTGCGTCGTTATATCCGCACGCCCGTTGGCCAATATCAATTCCACGCCCTACTGCTGAAGCTGCCCGTACTGCGAACTATACTTATAAAGATCGCTGTGGCCCGTTTTGCTCGCACTTTCTCATCCTTGATGAGTTCTGGTGTTACGGTCTTAGAAGCCCTGGAAGTTACCGGCAAAGCAATTGGTAATCGGGTGATCCAAAAACAGTTAGCCGATGTCGCTATCGCTGTTAAAAACGGGCAGTCTTTGGGCAAACAGCTTCTGAATACCCCTTATTTCCCGCCTATCGTTGGTCAGATGATAATTGTTGGTGAAGAAACCGGCAAAATCGACGAGGTATTAGTTAAAGTTGCCGAATTTTATGAGGAAGAGGTCGATACAGTAATTGACAGTCTAGCAAGTATCATTGAGCCGGTAATGATTGTGGTGCTGGGGGCGGCTGTTGGTTTAATCGCGGCCAGTGTTATGGGGCCGATAGCCGGCCTGTCTAAGAATGTAGAAGGTTGACCCAGCACCTATCATCGAGTAGCCAAGCTTAACTTAAAGTTATCCACTACCGAAGGTAGTTTCAGCGTTAGGTACTGGGTTGACACTATAACGGTTATGTTTATAATCAGGGACATAGAACAAAAGCTGTTCTTCTAACAATAAAGGAAAAACAACTCGCCGTCCGCCTGAGGCGGATTGCGGGCAAGGAAGGGTGGGTCTTAAAATGATCTCATTAAAAAGGGCAACATCTCGCGGTTTCACAATCGTTGAGCTCTTGATTGTCATTGTCGTGATTGGCATTTTGGCCGGTTTAGTAATCGTTACCTATGGCGGAATTCAATCAAAGGCGCGCGACGATGAGCGTAAAACAGACGTCAAGGCTTTGCAGAGTCAACTTGAAGTATATCAAGCTCAAAATGGCAAGTATCCAACACTGGCCAACGTCAACGATGCTACTTGGCGCAGCACTAACATGAAGGGTCTTGAAAGTGACGCTTTACAAGACCCCAAAGGTAGCGCTCAAACTCTGGATGATGCAGTAGCAGCCAATGTTTATGCCTATGTTGTCACGCCAGCCAACTGTGATAATGATCCAGCTGTAGGTGGTGACTGCACTGGCTATACCCTGACTGCCACGCTCGAGGGCGGCGGTACATACGTTAAACAGTCGTTGAACTAGATACTAGAAGTTAGACGTTAGAAGTTCGAAGGCTGAGAATCTCGGTGACGCGTCACCGAGATTCTCCGTTATAATTAAGCATAAGCCCGGTAGTAAGCTTTCGAGATTATTCAACTTACCTTGTAAACACAGCTCGTCAGCACCGCTCCCGGAGGCATAAAATCCTAATGGTAAGGGTGGCATTAATGTCGAATAAAACTTCGTCGGTCGACGAGCTGACTGGAAAGTCTACTACCGGGAAGGCATGAAAAAAAATGATAAATCCGGTTTTACGATAGTAGAACTAATAACTGCCGCTGTAATCGGCGGGATAGTTATAGCCAGCGCTAGCTTGATAATCAACAACTATTCTTATCTTAGCGGCAAGGGCAGGAACTTGGTACTATCTAATTCATTCGCTGAAGCCAAAGTAGAGGCCCTAAGGAGCGTAGGTTATAACGGACTAAGCAGCGGCGCGACCGACATAACTAATGAACTGCCTGCCGAACTGTCCCAGCCGCGCAGCGCTACACTACAAATCGGCGCGCCAAGCGCCGGACTGAAACAAATAGACATAGCTATAACTTATTCTGATCAAGGTATTAACCGCTCTTACTCTTACAGAACCTACATAGGGGAATTGGGTGTCGGACAATAAGAAATATCAGGTTATATCTAAGGGCTTCACCGTAGTGGAGCTGCTGGTAGTAGTTACCGTAACATCCATATTAGCTCTCGCCTTTTTAGATGCGATCACCAATTTTTACAGCCTGATTACCCGCAACAATGCCGCCAATGACCTAACAACCTCCTCGCAAAATCTCTTGCGTTCAACCGTGGAAGCCCTAAGAGTAGGCGACGGTGTCAGGCAAACCGGCTTGATCAGTGACGCCAACGCTCCCGCCGGTGGCTGGAGCACCAGCAACAGCGCTTTTGTAATCGTCATTGCCTCACCGGCACTGGACACCTCACGTAACTACGTAATCGATTCTGACACCGGTAGTCCTTATATGAACGAGCTGGTTTACTTCAAAAGCGGGACGTCGCTTATGCAAAGGGCGCTAGCCAACCCTAATGCGGCCGGTAACTCTTTAAAAACATCTTGCCCAGCAGAACTAGCCACTAGCAATTGTCCGGCCGATAAAAAATTAGCCGAGTATGTAAAAAATATGATTTTTACCTTGTATGATCAGGACAACAGCCAGACCAATGATCCACTGGCCGCCAGGTCCATTAAAATCGATTTGGCCATGGAACAAGATATATCGGGCGCACCTTTAACTCTCAACAACAGTATCCGCGTTACGCTAAGGAATAGATTTTAAGATGAAGGACCGTCTCCAACTTTCCAATAAGGGCTCGGTTCTTCTACCGCTAATTATTGTTCTGCCGTTTTTGATACTGATTGCCACACACTATATCGATTTAAGCGTAAGCGGCTTTCGCTTGGCGCGCCAAGATCAGTTGCATACTAGTTCCCAAATGGCCGCGGATGGCGGCGCTGATTATGGCCTGGAGCAAATTAACCTGGACGGTGACTGGACTGGCACGGTCGGTGAAATTGAACTTATGACCGACAGTGAAAGTAAAACTACCTACGAAGTCTCGGTGTCCGACACTGGCCCTTCAAGCAAAACCCTAACCGTTACTGGCAGGAGCTACCGCCCGTCTGGCGCTGTCAGTCCGTCAACTTCCGTTACCATCAAAGTTGATCTAAGGCCGGTTGAATCAGGCTCGTACAGCGTGGTTAGCGGACAAGGCGGTTTAATTATGCATAATAGTTCTAAAATTATTGGCGGCGACGTTTTAATAAACGGCGAGATAACTATGTCTAACTCGGCCCAAATCGGTTTAGGCACCGATACCACTCCAGTCAATGTGAGCGTGGCTAATCAGGTTTGTCCCATACCTGCCAATCCAACCTATCCCCGTCTTTGTAATGCTGGCGAAAACGACAATCCCATCACGCTATTTAATAGCGCGCGCATATACGGTGACGTAAAAGCCAATTATCAGACAGTCACCAATGGTATGAGCAACCCCGGGCTGAGCGCTACTTCGGGAGTCAACCCAGAGCCGCTGCCTAGTCATGACCGCGACGCCCAAAAGGCCGCCGTCACTAGTACTATTAGTGAATCTACGGCATCGTGTTGGGGATCACAAAGCAAAACTTGGGCGGCAAACATAAAAATCAATGGCACCGCCACACTCAGCAATAGTTGTGTAGTTACGGTCAGTGGTAACGTCTGGATTACCGGGAACTTATTTATCTCCAACAGTGCCAAGATAGTCGTAGCTGATTCCGTAGGGACCACTAGGCCAGTAATTATGGTAGATGGTTCAACCGGAGTCAGATTATCCAACGGATCCAAGATTATTTCTAATACTAGCGGTACGGGCGTGGAAATTATTACTTATTGGAGTAAAGCCCCTTGCTCACCAAACTGTGGCAATGTATCCGGAACCGACCTTAATGATTCCCGCGACGAGACAACTATCTCGCTAAGCAATACAGCCGAAGCCGCCCAATCGATTCTTTATGCCAGATGGACTCAAATAGACCTAGCTGGCAGCGGTCAAATTGGTGCGGTAGTCGGCCAGACTATCCAAATGTCCAACAACGCCACAGTCACTTTTGGCACGGCAGTTGGCGGCGGTTTAACGCAATGGGTTGTAAACGGCTATCGCCGTAGCTTCTAAATTGGGTGTTTGATGATAGACGTTCGAAGTTCAGAGTTTGAAGCAATAATTTTTGCAGAATTTCTATCATCCAATATCCAGCGTCTAACCTCTAAGAAGTGTTATACTTCAAGCTAAGGATAAGCAAAAAAGTGGGCTTAAATAATTTTAGTTTTCATCCCAGTAAGCCTTTATTTGGTCTAGATATAGGCCACTCCAGCCTGAAGGTAATGCAGCTGGACAAGACTGGAGGCAAAAAACCAAAAGTCATCGGCTATGGCGTAAGCAATTATTATCCCGAAAACGTTATTGTCAAAGGCGTTATTGTTAACTACGAGGTCTTAGGCCAGATCATGCACGAGCTTCTCAGCAGCCGTCTTAATGGCAATATCAACACCCGACAGGTCGCCTGCACTATTCCCACCTCGCATACTTTCAGCCGGCCGATGACTCTACCGCCGATCAAGAAAGACGAAATCGATGAAGCGGTTAAGCTAGAGGCCGAGCAATATATACCAATCCCGCTGGAAAGTCTCTATATTGACTACGATATTTCCCACCAAGACTCTGCGGGAATCGAGCTTTTAATGGTAGCCGCCCCTAAAAATATCGTCGACAGTTGTGTCAGGTTCCTACAGTTAAGCGGTTTTGAACCGGTCGCCCTGGAACCAACTATGAATGCTACCGCCCGTCTTTTTTCCATAGCCGACTTGTCGCATACTGAAGCCTCAGTACTGATTGATTTTGGCTCGGTGGCCATTGACATCGCGGTGTTTGATCAAAGCATGTTTGTTAACAGCACGCTTAGCGGTGGCAGCGACACTCTCACTAACTTAATCGCTAAAAAGCTAGGCGTCACGCCAGCCGAAGCTTATGATGCCAAAAACGCCTACGGCATCGGGCCGAGCCAAAAAATGAAGGAGATTGCTGAAGCCGCTCATCCGATCCTAGACCCCTTAGTACGTGAAGTCCGCAAAACTATGCGCTACTACGATGAACGGGCGGCCGAGCGCCACCGAAAAATTACCCAAATTATCACTACCGGCGGAGGAGCTACTATGCCTGGGCTTAACGAGTATTTAACACAGCAACTTGGTGTACCCACGCGCCGGCTTGACCCTTGGCGCAATATCGACTTTGGCGATTTACGGCCGCCCAGCGGATTGGATAGTTCAACCTACATTACGGTTGCCGGTGAAGCTATATTAAATCCTGCGGAGATTTTTTCGTGATTAATCTCCTACCTCCTAACTACGGCGCGAAGGTCCGCTTTAGCCATTTTAATTCGATGCTATGCCGTTGGCTGGCAGCTACCATGGTGGCCACCTTAGGCTTGGTAGTGATCATGAGTGTTGGCTGGGTTTACGTTGGCCAGCAAAACGCTAATTTAAACCGCAATCTAAGTGAAGTGAACCGGCAACTGCAAGAACAAGATTTAGCCGGCACCCAAAAAAAAGCTAAGGATATAACTAACAACATCCGTATTATTAATCAGGTACTCTCGCGGGAGATTCGCTTTTCGGACCTTATTGCCCAGATAGGCTCGGTTATGCCGCCGGGCGCCGTGCTTAGCGGCCTGACGCTTGACAAAGTTGATGGTGCGCTAGATCTAGCCGCCACAGCCCGCGACTATACTTCTGCTGTTCAAATCATAGTTAACTTAAGTGACCCTAAAAATACAATTTTCGACAAAGTCGACATAGTTAACATAAGTTGCTCGGCAACAGCTGATACTCCCTATCCCTGCAACGTTACTCTTAAAGCTCTGTTTGGTAAAAGCACCAAAAGTAAATACCTAAACGTCCCGGAGGCGCCTAATGGTTAGCCAACGCGTAAGGTTGGTTTGGTTTGGCCTGCTGGCGCCGGCAGTTTTATTATTTTTTGTAGTTGCTATTGGCGGACTGCTAGTAGTTGCCGCTAAAAGCCAGCAATTAGTAGACCTAAAGAGTCGTAGTAAAACCGCCGATGATCAACTGGCCAGTTTGGCGCAGGCCAAAAAACAAGTTAATCAATATGCCTACTTTAACGACGTCGCCAAGACGGTTTTGCCAAGTGATAAAGACCAAGCCCAAGCGGTACTGGACATTATTAAACTGGCTGACTTATCGGGAATTTCAATCGCCAGTATTACCTTTCCGGGCAGCAGCCTTGGCTCCAAGCCCACCAGCGACAGTACTAGCAGCAAAGACGCCGCAGCTACATCCGGCCAAAATGCTATTTCTCAAGCTAAACCGGTAGAGGGCATTGCTGGACTTTATAGTCTTGAGTTAAATATCACACCTCAGTCAGGATCGGGTCTGCCGGATGATAGGCGGGCGACCTATCCCAAGTTCCTTGATTTTTTAAACCGTATTGAACAAAATCGCCGAACCGCCCAGATTACTAAAGTCAGCGTTCAGCCCCAGGCGACAGAAAGCGGCCCCAGCCCATTCATTAATTTCAGTATAACTATTAACATTTTTATGAAGCCATGAAGTTTCAAAGGGCAAGCAACAAAGAACAAAGAACCACAGCCACAGTCAGTCCGCGCACTAAGGCTCTGAAGGTTTTGTCAGTTCTTGTTCAGCATATAGCGTTTATAGGCCTGCTGGTTGTGCTGATGGTCTATTTGTTGGTAGTTTGGCGCCTTAGCCAGTTGGCTGGCGCCGAACCTGATGCCAGTCAAGACGTTGCCGCGGCAGCTATCCCTAAAGTTGATAAAAACGCTATAGATCAAATTGAGGCTCTAGAGAAAAGCAACACGCAGATCAAAAGTTTCTTTAACTCTGCAAGAAATAATCCTTTTGCTGAATAAAAATACTTAACCAGTCAAGTATTTATTATTAGCGGGCCTTGTCTTTTTTGGGTATGTGATGAGCCCTGATTAGGCTTCTCAAGCAAGCCCTATCTTTTTGAGAACATCCGTTATGTCCGACAGTTGCTGTTAAGCGAGCCCCGCTAGTTCAAGAACATCTGACAAAACAGATGAATTTGGTAGCTGGCTAGCGAATCAAGCCGAGACTTACCCGAGCCTCCTTGAGAAAAAGCGAGGGGCGCTTGTTGTTGTCGAGGCGCGCTAGACCAGCGTAAGCTAAATTCAGTCTGCTTTTGGCTGCGTTCGAGGAATGGTGGGGCGAGCGTTATTCTTCTACGGCCTCGGCAAAAGCCTGCCGGGCTTCCAATACTTGGTCGGCATAGTGGTTCGGTGTCGGGCAATACTTAAACTCAAAATTTGGGCGTTCGCCGGCGGTTTGTATTAGCAATGTCCCGTAGTTAAATATGGTAGCCAATATGCCCCTTTGGTCGGCGCTAACATCTTCTACATTGGACATCGAAAGGCGGGAAACTTTGCGAATAAAAAGACTTTTTTGGTTTATTTGAATTAAGTTTTTATCAGTCACCAGTAACCGACTGTGCCGATATACATATGTGGCCACGAATAAATATAAAACTAGTAGGGCTACGCCCAATAGTACCACCGCCACTAGCAGCCGGTTGCTTTGATCATCTAAATTGTTAAAAATATCCGGCGATGTAATAAAAATAATGCTTAAAACGGCAATCATGCCAACTAGTGCCTGAAGGTATATAAAAACCAAACCAATAAAATGTTTGCGGACGATAACGACAACGTGTTCGCCGGCAACTAATAGTTCTTCGTCAACCAGATTCTTTGGATCGTCGTGCGGCATGGTTTATATTCTATATCTTCTCAACCTATTGCGCTAGCAAACCATAATTAAAATATTTAAGCAACTAATTTTGGCTACTGAGCGAGTACTTACCTGCCACGAATATCTGGCGAGCCCCGATTAGATGTTGTTGAAAATAGGTGTCCTTTTAGCGCGAGGACTGTTTGACGAGAAATTTATTCAGTGAATGAATTTCGAGGAGTTCCGCAGCGAGCCTGTTTTCAATCAACAGATATATCGAGGCGAGACTGCATTCGTGGAGGGTGAGTGCGAGCGGGTTTTTTACCTAGATGCTGCCAAGCCTTAGGTGTTACTTTGCGACCGCGCGGTGTACGTTCCAGCAGGCCTATTTGCATAAGGTACGGCTCATAGAAATCTTCTATTGTCCCTCGTTCTTCTGCAGTTAGGGCGGCTAACGTCTCTACACCCACCGGCCCGCCGCCGTGGTGCTCTATAATCACCGAAAGCAGGTGGCGGTCGGCCGGATCCAAACCCAACTTATCTACTTCTAGCAGTTCCAGAGCTTGACTGGCGACGTCGGTGTCAACAATACCATCTCCGTTTATATCGGCGTAGTCACGCACCCGTTTTAGCAGACGGTTGGCAATCCGCGGAGTCAGGCGGGCTCGCTCGGCTAATAATTTGCTGGCTTGATCGTCAATTTTGACGCCCAAGATTTTAGCGGAGCGTTTGATAATTCTGGCAATTTCCTCGGGTGTGTAAAATTCCAGCCGGTGGGTCATGCCAAAGCGGTCGCGTAGCGGCGCGCCTAGGGCACCGGCGCGAGTGGTGGCACCAATAATCGTAAACTTTGGCAAGTCCAGCCGCAGGCTGCGGGCACTTGGGCCTTTACCAAGCATGATGTCCAGCTTAAAATCCTCCATAGCGGCGTATAACACTTCCTCGACTGTGCGGTTGAGGTGGTGGATTTCGTCAATAAATAGAATATCGCCGTCTTGTAGGTTGGTTAGCAAGCTAGCCAGGTCGCCGGCTCGTTCAATGGCCGGACCGGAAGTTATGCGAATTTGAGCGCCCATCTCGTTAGCGATTACCGTTGCCATGGTGGTTTTGCCCAGGCCCGGCGGGCCGTAAAGCAGCACATGGTCAATCGGCTCGCCGCGTTTTTTGGCCGCGCTGATAGCTAGCTGGAGGTTTTTCTTTAGCCGCTCCTGGCCGATGTAATTCTTAAAATCACGCGGCCGTAAGGTTTGTTCTAATTCTTGCTCATCAACATCCCCTTCATCCGGCGGCGTGGTGTTGACAATTCTCTCGATCGCCATACCTATATTCTATCAGTTTGCTATCATTACCCAGTGAACTCCAAATTAGCGATCGACTACCGCACATCACCCTCAGCCAGGCAATATATGAACAGGACGACCTAGATGCAATAGTAGTTAGGCTGAAAAAAATTGCTGCCAATTTTAAGTCAATATTACACTCGGCGTAACCGAACCTATCGACAGACAGCCTAATATTGTATTTACCGCAAAACGCTTAACTATCTGTCATCTTGGAAATTACAATACCTGTCGAAAAATTCTATTCGAAACTTCATTGAGCTAAGGGAAAGGTAGCAGCGAGCAGTTCCGCTCTGGCGGAATTGGATTCATTCCAAAGGCGCGTTGAAGGAAAACCGTAGGTTGTCCTTCAAAGTTAGTACAATGCGGCGGCTTTGGGCATGACTGAGCCTTGGAGAATCTTGATGACTTCCTCGGCTTCCAGCGTTTCTTTGTCGAGTAAGGCTTTTTTGAGCTCCTCAAGTTTTGTCATATTAACTTTAAGCACTGCGCGAGCCCGCTGACCGGCTTCACGGATCAAATTTTCAACTTCGTCATCAATCAGTTTGGCCGTCTCGTCGGAATACTGACGTTCGTGCACCAGCTTCTCTATTATCATTCCCTCGTCAACATGAAACACTTGGTCGCGCAGCTCCTTGCCCATTCCCTGGTTGACTATCATATCACGAGCCAGCTCGGCCGCTTTTTGCAGGTCAGATCCGGCACCGGTTGTTACGCGGTCTGGACCGTAAACCAGCTCCTCGGCCACGCGGCCACCCAACATGCGGGCCAAGACATCCTTAAACTCAATGATGCTGTGATAGCTTTTATCTTCCGGCGGGATAAACCAAGTTACACCGCCCGTCGGGCCGCGTTGGATAATGGTGACCTTGTGGACCATATCACTGTCCGGTAACACATGTCCAACCACGGCATGGCCGGCTTCATGATAGGCCGTTAGCTCCTTTTCTTTGTCGCTTAAAATCTTACTTTTACGTTCCGGGCCAATGGCGACTCTTTCGAACGCCGCCACGACGTCTTCGTTCTCAATGACCTTCCGGTCGTTACGGGCAGCTAAAATCGCTGCTTCATTGGCAATGTTGGCAAGATCAGCACCGCTACTACCGGCCGTTTTGGCGGCCAAAGTTTCCAAATTAACATTTTTGCTGATGGGCTTATCTTTAAAATGAGTCTCCAAAATCAATTTCCGGTCCTTGCGATCGGGCAAATCAATGTTAACGCGGCGATCAAAACGCCCGGGCCGCAACAGCGCCGGATCTAGGACATCACTACGGTTAGTGGCAGCCAACACTATAATGTTCTGTCCCTGCTCAAAGCCATCCATTTCTACCAGTATCTGGTTGAGTGTTTGTTCGCGCTCGTCGTGACCGCCGCCCATGCCGCTGCCGCGGCGGCGGCCAACAGCATCTATCTCGTCAATAAAGATGATGCAGGGCGCATTTTTCTTGGCCTTATTAAACAAGTCACGCACCCTGCTGGCGCCGACGCCAACAAACATTTCTACGAATTCCGAGCCGCTGATGCTAAAGAATGGCGCGTTGGCCTCGCCAGCCACAGCCCGGGCTAGCAAGGTCTTACCAGTTCCCGGCGGACCTACCAGCAGCACCCCTTTGGGAATCTTGGCGCCGACGCCCTCAAATTTTTTAGGGTATTTTAAAAACTCAACGACTTCTTGAAGATCCTGCTTCGATTCTTCGTTGCCGGCCACATCAGCAAAAGTAATCTTGTCTTTTTCGTTGCCATAAAGCCGGGCACGGCTTTTACCAAAACTTAGGGCTTGCTGGCCTTGGCCTTGGGCGCTTCTGAACATCAAAATAAGGATAAAAGCAATTATTATCACTGGCAGGATACTAATTGCCAGTTGTCCCCAAAAGCCGCCACCGCTAGACCGCGGCTTAACTTCTACCTCCACTTTGCCTTGCTGCAGGCCTTGCTGGTATATACTTGAGCCTTCCTCTTTAAAGGATTTGGCTGTCGGTTTGGTTTCGCCTTTAGGCGTAATCAACAGTTGGTTGCCGTCAACTGTAATCTTCTGCAAGTTGCCGGAATTGGCATCACTAACTACTTGGGAAAAGGGAACTTCCTTAAGTTGGCTAGGCTGGTTAAAAGCGGCATAAATTACCAGGCCAAATAAAATAAGCAAGGCAATAAAGCCAAAACTCTTAAAGCGGTTACTTCTCTCATTACCGCCTCCGCCGCTACCAAGGCGGAACTGTTTTCTATCCATACAGAATTATTATACCAGGCTCTATCAGAGGTGTTTTAAGGTGGCTTTTCGGCGGCCTATTTGCAGTTGCCAACCACCGTAAATCGGTTGGACTGTATGGGGTCGGGCAGTCTTGATGGCTGTTCCAACTCGCTTGACTGTCGTGCGGTCAAACTGCGCCAGTCCGCGGCGTCTTAGCCAGTCCATAAGCACTTCTTCACCGACTTCGGTTGGCAAGAGTGCAAATTTTTTTCTGTCCATACCACCATCTATTACTTTTTGAGAAATTATCGCAATTTCTTTATCAATAATCTGGTTTATTTTCGCGACTTCATCCAGATGTTGCAGTATTTGGGTTCTTCTTTCAGCCGTTAGCTTCGGTATAATATGTACTCTTAGATAGTTGCGTAGGTAATTGGTGTTGACATTACTTTGGTCTTCGCGCCAATTCAGCTTCTTTTTCTTGGCGTAGTTCAAAATTTGGCGCTTAGGAATGTGCAGCAGTGGACGTACGATTCTACGACTACGGATAGATGAAAGGCCCAGCCGGCCAGTGCCTCTGAGTATGTTTAAGAACGCCGTTTCGATCAAATCGTCCTGGTGGTGCGCAGTAATAATAGCGTCTGCGTTGTATTGTTTTTTTATCTTTTCTAAAAACGCATACCTGGCCTGCCTGGCTGTCTCTTCGCTGGCATCTTTGCCCAGATTCCCATAACCAACCTCGCAAGACAAGCTATACTTCCTAGCCGATTGGCGGACTAGCTCTTCGTCCTGATTTGAGTCTTTACGAATGCCGTGGTTAAAATGCGCCACCACCAGCTGACAGCTATTAGCTGATAGCTGATAGCCCCTGCTTTTAGCTTTTAGCTCTTGGCTTTTAGCTTGTTTGGCGAGTATATCAAGCAAAACCATAGAATCCACCCCGCCAGATACAGCAATCACATACTTTCCGGGCTCTAAATCAACTCTCATAATTTGGTAGCAGGGGCGAGATTTGAACTCGCGACCCCAGGCTTATGAGTCCTGTGCTCTAACCAACTGAGCTACCCTGCCGCGTCGAGGGAGATTTTTATTTCTCCGTCATTGATTATTTTCTCAATAAAATCTCTTCTTTTCCAACCTTTAATTCTTCTCTCTATCTCTCGTGCTTTATTTAATGATTCAAAGTTTTGAGAAAATACCACCTCGAAATTTTCGTTTTTGCGCTTTGTAGAAACAGTCTGCCCAGTCTTATGCTGATTTAAGCGACGTATAATATCTGACGTGCTACCGACATAGTATTTCCCACTTTTTTCAAACTTAAGAATATACACGCAAGCATTCATCACAAATATCCTAACTATCAATAGCCCCGACGTTTCAGTCGGGGTCCCGGCCGCAAGCGTCGGGAAGGTATTATAACAGATTATATCTGTTATTTTTAGATCTGGACCAATTCTTGCTCGGGGGTCTCAGTCTCGGCCAGCAATTGGTCTATCTCGTCCATATCCTCAGCTGGGACCAATAGATAGCCTAAATCGTTCGACATTGTTTGCACCTTTTTATTTTTTAACTGAACTACTCTTATCATAAGCAATTTCTACAGTCCGTCAAGTTTTTTTGTTGTATTTTTGCAGCTTTCGTGTTTAACTCTTGGAGTTAGGATCTTATCTGTTCTTGGTGAGTTAGAATGACCGGCTCCTTATGCCAGAGTTCGCAAAACCAGACGAGTAAGGGGTCGTTCCTAATAATTAAACAAGAAAGATAATAACGATGTACAAACTTTTCGTAGGTGGTCTGCCATTCGCAACCACAGATGATGAACTCAAAGAGTTATTTTCTGCCCACGGCACAGTTGCTTCCGCGACTGTCGTGCGTGACCGCGACAGTGGTCGCAGCAAGGGTTTCGGTTTTGTCGAATTCGAAAAAGACGAAGAAGGCAAAGCTGCCGAAAAGGCTCTTAACGGTACTGAGGTAGGCGGACGTTCGATTTCCGTCGCCGAAGCCCGTCCAAAAGAAGACCGACCGCGTACCAACAGTTGGTAGTCCGCGGACGTCAGTTATTAAAAACTCCCCGACTTCTTCGGGGAGTTTTTATCTATTGTGGTAGCCGTAGTGCATTCGAATTGGAACGCTATCCGTAAGGAGTTTGCTCGGTGGAAAGCCCTGTCTAGGGTCAGCAATCCGTTGGCTTACTCTACCGCTCAACACTTGAACTAAAGGTGTCAGGATGTATCCACTCAGGAAAATCAGGTGCACTGAGTTCATCTTGTAGGCTTGCACCCTCAAGGGTTTGTCCTGGTGGTACAAAATCTGGCTGTCTAAACCTTTGCATTAGATTAGCAAGTCTAAACTCCGGTGTACCGGCGAAGACTTCCAAAAAGGCGCGTTGCCGCTCCGGCACGGTCGCAACTGCCTCTTCAAGCAGTTCTGCTATATGTATCCCGAACTTGGGATTGTCAACACCAGTGGTTTCTCGTGGCGGGTCTTCAGTGTCGCCCCATTCATCAGTTTCGTAATCAACGCATTGACCGGTGCTTCCGTTCTCAATCATATCGCTCTGCTCGCTATGGGCAGTTCCATCGCTGTAAATACTTAATCCAGTATTGAGAAAATCCACCCCCTCTTTTTCTGTCGG
>JACPKG010000004.1 GCA_016187175.1 Candidatus Saccharimonadota bacterium | reverse complement strand
CTTATGCTTGTGCTTATAAAGAAAAAGAGCGTTAACCCGCAAGAAACGCTCTTAATCACGAAACTAATTGTTGAACCCTCATAATTTTATGGGGGTTCTTCAATTGTAATGGTTACTTTATCATCAAAAATGACAATGCGTACTTCCATACTCAGTCCTTCCCGTCACCAGCTATCAAGCCGATAGCGGGTTCAAGAAAGTTCGGGTATATCGGCTGACGTTTAAGCCAGCGAAGCCCGTAGAAACCGACTGCTGATTTGAAAAGAACCTCGTGCAAGCATATTACACCTATTCGTTAGCGTTTTGCAAGCGATAACTGTTAGATATTCAACAACGATTTTGCCCAAGGTGGTATAATAGGGGTAAATGGGTAAAAAATACTTCTTAAAACTTATCCGCCGTGCTTCAACGCCTTATCCAAAAGAACACGACCCACAGCGAAAGCCCGATGATTATAGCGGAAAGCAAATTCGTCAACATAAGACTGTAGATATTTCGGTGAAACGGCGTGGTAAGTCCCGTTAACTGAGCGTTTTAGTTGCGACCAAAAACCCTCAATGTTGTTTGTGTGTACGCCTGTCGGACTAACATATGTATGCCAGCCATGGTCAACAGTTCGGTGCTTAAATGTTTTATGAGCCTGATTATAAAGCCCGCTCTCATCTGTATGCAGAACAGATAGCGGCTCAATGTTTTCTTTGAGGTAAGGCAAGACTTTACCTGCCCTGACTTTGCCATCAAGAGCTTTAACTTTAACCCTACCGCGCTTTTCAGCTATCCCTAAAAGTGCTGTTTTGTTATCAAAACGCCTGTTTATCGGCCTGCGACCACCCATAAATGTTTCATCAGCTTCAATTACACCCATAAATTTGCTTGTTTCTTGAGCCATTAACAATCTTATCTGTTTAGCCATACGCCAAGCACACTTATAAGTAACCCCTAGATGACGTTCTAACTCCTTAGCTGATACACCATTTTTGGCAACACTAAATAAGTAAATGGCATAAAACCAATTACTAAGCGATGTGCTGGATTTGCGGAATATTGTATTAGCCAGCGGGTGCAGTTGGTAGCCACAATGCATGCAGGCGTAGCATTTGCGCTTTTTGACGCGATAAAACTTAGTCTTTGCTCCGCATTTCGGGCAAAACTCTAAGTCGCCAAAACGAGCTTCAAACACTGCGTCTAGGCAAACGTCATTATTTGGATATTCGGCTTCAAATTGTGCTTTTGTGTATCTCATACCCCTGATAATAGCAAAGATGTACTTGCTTGTCAAGGGATATTTTAAGGTGTTAGTGATGTACTTTTATATACAAGGGTGCTGTTAAATTGAGCAATTTTTGCTTACTTGCTGTGTTGGTACACTTACGAGTTATGCACAGGTTTATTATAGTTATGCACAGGTTTATTATAAAAAGCCTTAAAATCTTGTTGACAATAACATAAGCGCGTTTATAAGATGAAGATGGCACTTGAATAAAAAAAGTGCTCAAAACAAAAACGAATAGTAACAACGGCTTCTCGCAAGCCGTTGTTCCTTCCAAAAATAGTTATAAAACAAAGAGCCCAAAAACCACCTCCAAACACCCAACCAACATAAAAGACATCTGGCCAAACTAGCCGGATGTCTTTTAAAACGCTAGCAATTTTCTTTAGTTGGATTAGCCACCATAATAGGAATTAACATGGCCAACGGTATAAAAAGTATTGTTGATTATGGCGGTAGTGGCGGCACATTAATTGCCGTTGAATGTCATATTACGAGTGGCCTGCCGTCAGTGACTATCATTGGCTACGCCAGTAAAGCTGTTAGTGAAGCCAAGGATCGTCTACGCGCCAGTTTTGCCAATTCTGATCTGCCTTTTCCCAAAAAACGCATAACGATTAATCTATCGCCCGCTGATATACCTAAAGACTCTACTAGTCTGGATTTGGCTATGGCTATGGCCCTTTTGGGCGACAGTGGGCAAATTCCCTGGCCGGCTTATAACACCGCCTTTATCGGCGAGTTAAGTCTTGACGGTTCGCTGAATAGCGTAAAGGGACTGATTGGGCGCCTACTGATAGCCAGGAGGCTTGGTATCAAAACTTTCTATATACCGGCCGCCAATCTTGGGCAAGCCCGTTTAGTACCAGATATCATTATCAAACCGGCTGCAGATTTACGTGATGTATATCTGGACTTGAATGGCACGGTGTCGCTTACGACCATACATAGCGGAAAGGGCCGAGCGATTAGGCGGCCAAAGGTGTTGCAGGCAACTGATTTTTCGGAAATCGCCGGCCAGGTTATAGCTAAACGGGCTTTGGAAATCGCTGCCGCTGGCCATCATAATATACTGCTGCATGGGCCGCCGGGAACGGGTAAGACCATGCTGGCGCGGGCAATGTGCGGTATTTTGCCGGAGCTAGACCACAGCGAAGTTTTGGAGGTTACCCATTTGCATAGCCTGGGCGCAAATATAATTGACCAAATCATAGTCCAGCGGCCATTCCGCGCACCACACCATACAGCCAGTACCATAGCTATAATCGGCGGTGGCACCAAACCCAAGCCGGGAGAGGCCAGTCTGGCTCACCGGGGCGTGTTATTCTTAGACGAACTGCCAGAGTTTAGCCATAGCTGCCTGGAGTCTTTACGGCAACCACTAGAAGATGGTCATGTAACTATCGCCCGGGTCAAAGATTCAGTAACTTATCCGGCAGAATTTATTTTAGTAGCTACACAAAACCCCTGCCCCTGCGGTTATTTTGGCACATCTAAACCATGTAGTTGTAGCGCAGCCAGTATCGCTAAATACCAAAAGAGGGTTTCCGGTCCGATCCTCGACCGTATTGATCTTCATCTACCGGTACATGATGTCGAGCATAAAAAGCTGCTGCAAAAGCTCTCCGGTCTAAGTGAAACAGATCAGATTAAGCCAAGGGTAGAAAAAGCTTACCAGCGGCAATGGCAGCGTTTCGGTACGGCGCGTTTTAATAATTCAATGACTAACCAAGAAATAAGAGAGCTCGCTAGCTTAAGCTCCCAAGCTAAGCAACTATTGGACAGCGCGGCAGAGAAATTAAACTTATCCGCCCGCTCTTATGTGCGTAGTGTCAAGGTTGCCAGAACAGTTGCCGACCTTGCAGAGCAAACCGATATAGCGCCCGAACATATTAGTGAAGTTCTACAATACCGCCAACCCCTCCCCATAATTTAACGAATTGCTCTTTGCTCATTTTTTTCTTCTCTGTTATTATTGCTCTAACAGATGAGGAGCCGTCAAAATAACTAAGGATCTGCGGATCAACGAAGCTATCCGGGCTTCAGAGCTTCGTGTTATTGGCGATAGCGGGCAACAGCTTGGCGTTTTGTCGCGCAGTGAGGCACTACGCGTGGCTGCTGAAGTAGGTCTGGATCTAGTAGAAGTATCACCTGATACCAGCCCGCCAGTTGCTAAAATCGTCGACTGGGGTAAATATAACTATCAGCGCACAAAACAATTACAAAGAAGCCGACGGAAGGCTAAATCGCCAGACATAAAGCAAATGAGAATTGGGCTTAAGATTAGTGACCACGATTTGGGAGTCAAACTGGACAAGGTCACCAGCTTTTTAGAGGCTGGACATAAAGTTAAAGTTGCGATAATCTATCGGGGACGAGAATTAGCCCACAAAGATTTAGGCAATAGGTTGGCAGACCGGGTAGTCGCAGAGCTTGGCGACGGAATAGTGGTCGACCAAGAACCCCAGTTTGCCGGCCGTCAGCTGAGTTTTGTTATAAGGAAAAAATAACTATGCCCAAGCTAAAAACCCACAGAGGCACTAAAAAACGTGTCAGAATCACTAAAACCGGTAAAATTATCCGCCGGCGGGCTACCGGCACTCATTTTTTAGAGAAAAAAAGTCCGGCTCGCAAGCGCCGAATCGCTGGTGTTAAGCCGCTACAAGGTAAGCAGGCTAAAAACATCCGACGAAAGTTAGGAGTCTAGTCGTGATTGCATCACTCCAATTATCAATTAGCAATTATCAATTTTGCCTACTCCGTCCGCCATGGCGGACTACGAAGGCCGGGCAATGAATAATCAATTATCATTTATCAATGTAGCTACATAGAGAATGGAAAATGGTAAGTCAATGGTCAATGGTAAATGGTTAACGGTCGCGTAGAGTATATATCATGAGGATAAAACGGGGTGTAACTTCCCACAAACGTCATGTCAAAATCCGTCGCGCGACGCGGGGTATGACAAAAGCCCACCGTTCTTCTGTCAAGCGCGGCAAGCAGGCTACTACTAGAGCACTGCAGTATGCCTACCGTGATCGTCGTAACCGTAAACGCACCTTTAGGCAGCTGTGGAATGCCAGAATTAATGCCGCCGCCCGCCTCAATGACACAACTTACAGCCGCTTAATAACCGATTTGAAGGCCGCCGGTATTAACCTCGACCGCAAGATCTTAGCCGAGTTAGCGGTAAATGAACCATCAGCCTTTAAGACTGTAGTAGACGCCGCTAAGAAGAGATAGTCAACGCTTGCCCCGCTTAAAAACCTGAGCGGAGTAGCCCCGCACATAAGGTTTATGTGCGCGGGTTATGGAGCGTCAAGTTTTTGTGCGGGGAACCAAAAAGCCTTCGAGGCTGTCGTCAAGGCCAGTAAAAAATAAGCCAGCCTTAAGCAGCTGCTAGATAGCTGCGCAGGATCTCAACACGTTCTTTGAATAGCTCGCTACCTGCTTGAGCGCCTATATCTCGACGCCTTTGTGGTTCTTTGCCGTCAAAACGAATCTCTGCAGCCGCCTTGTCAGCTACTTGGACTGCGAGGCGAATGTTGGCAGCGGCCGCATGAACCCCTAGGACGCGTCCACCATTTGTTTTAAAGACGGAGCCCTTTGCTGTTTTTTCTCTCTTAAGCGCGTAATCATACAAGCGTACCCCTTTATGACTTCTCACCTGCTCTATACCAGTAATTATGCCACCCGTTTGAGCTTTACCGGGGTAGCCAGGTGCTGCTAGAGCAATACAAACAGCCGCTCCCTTTCGCCATCTTGGTGTCGGCAACTCATTAAGCTTACCTTCGGCACAAGCCATGGCAATTGTCATAAAATCACTTTCAAGCATTGGGAAAGCAGCCGGCGCTTCAGGATCACCGGGCCGACAGTTAACTTCCAGTAATTTTGGCCCATTCGCTGTAAGTTTAATGCTTGGGTACATAACCCCATAAAACGGAGTACCTTCGTCCTTAAGTGCCTGAACAAAGGGGTTAATAAATATCTTCCCTAGATTATCCATATCCTGGGCTGTGAGGTGAGGCATTGGAAGTACCACCCCCATACCACCGGTCATCGGGCCTTCGTTATTATCCCTAATCGTCTTATGGTCCTGCATAGCAAATGGGAACATGAGGTGACTATCGCCCCCGACCCACGCATGAAGCGAAATCTCCGGTCCCTCTAAATACTCCTCGACAACTATTGATTTACCCGGCTCTAGGTGCTTCTCAGCCCTTAACTCCTCTAGTTTTAGGTGCAGTTCTTCATGGCTGGCGCAAATTTTGACACCTTTGCCAGCCGCTAGTCCGTCGGCTTTAACAACAACTGGCCACTTATTCCGCTCGGCTGCATGCTCAATGACTGCCGCCATTGTTTCATCAGCGTCGGTAACGTCAAAATCCTCAAAGTCGGCAGTTGGCACACCACGTTCTCTAGCGATATGTTTCATTTTTTTCTTGGATGATTCAATAGTAGCCGCCTCGGCTGTTGGCGAGAATGTCTGGATGCCGCGCTCTCTAAAGACATCCCCTACCCCGGCCGCGATCGGATCATCAGCGGTTACTAGAACTCTCTTAACATTCTTAGCGACAGCAAAATCGGCTAATGCATTTTTTGCACCATCCCATCCACCAAGTTCTGTTAGACTACGTAACCCTGTCGGTACCGTTATGCCCTCTTCTTCAGCTAAAACCTTGCTGGGGTAGTGATAGAGAAGACCTGTATCTGGAGAGCGTCTAACTAACTCAGCTATAACGTGTCCCCTAGCCCCAGTTTCCAGTATTAGTGTGTTGTGCTTAGGCATTTAACTCAATTGTTGGCCAAATACTCCCCAAGGGCAAGCTTAAGCCCGTTGCAAACTGGGGTAATTTTTGCTATAATAGCGCTTAGCCAGATTTTCGGCTGATTGCCCCGCACATAACATTACTTTGATAAAATCGTTAGATGTACTACGTTTACATCCTACAAAGCGAGAGCAAAGGCAAGCTCTACATCGGTTTCACTGCAGATCTAGAAAAACGATTTTACCAACATAACAGCAAGTACAGCTTGTCCGCTAAAGCTAGAGCTCCATGGAGGTTAATCTACTATGAAGCGTACCTTGCCAAAACTACAGCTCAGGATAGAGAGCGTAAGTTGAAGCAATATGGACAAAGCTGGCGGAGGCTCAAAGAACGTCTAGTTTTGGCAGAGTAATGTTATGTGCGGGGAGGAAAGTCCGGGCAGCACATGGACAATGGCAGTTGCTAACAGCAACCGGGGGTAACCCCAGGGAAAGTGCCACAGAAACGATACAACCCCGACTTTAACCGTCGGGGAAATGGTGAAACGAGTGGGGTAAGAGCCCACAGCTCCGACGAGTGATTGTCGGAGGAGGTAAACCCTGCCTGCTGCAAGGAGATATGTCGCACATAGAGTGTCCACTCGCGGCTTGTCATAAGAACCGCTCGATCCCGATGGCAACGTCGGGGCTAGATAGATAATCAGCTAAAACAGAACCCGGCTTACGGAAAGTCTGGCTGCCAAAAATCCGCCTTAGGCGGATTTTTTGCTGGCCTTCTTATCTAATATCCGGTTAACCTCTGTGTCAGCCTCTTTATTGTGCGCTCTTGGGACATAAGTAAACAAAATTGCCTCAAAACCATCTGCCAACTCCTTGACCTGCCGGTATAGCAGCTCAAGCTTCTTATTCTTGACTTTATAAAGCCCGTTAAGTTGCTTAATTATCAATTCACTATCCATGAACACTTTTAGTCTCCGGATTTTAAGTTCCACGGATCTTTGTAATCCTCGAAGCAGTGCTTGATATTCGGCTTGGTTGTTAGTCATAATGCCCAAATAAAATCCAGACTTTTCTACAACGTTGTCATCCATTTTACAGATTACAAACGCTCCAGCGGAAACACCTGGGTTTCCCCGCGAGCCACCATCCGTGTAGAGCTTAGCTTCATCTATTCCAACAGCTGTTCTAGGCACTTTTTTATTGTCAAAAAGCTGGTCTATAGCCTGAGCGAGTTTTTGGTCCTTGCCTGTTATTTGACCTTTAGAATGGTTGCTAAGCCAGATTTCGACCTTATTCCATTCGTTTTGCCAACGCGGGTGATGGTTTTGCTGCTCAGCCAAAACCGCGACTTGCGTCATAAAACCAAAGGCTTCCTCGAAATCCTTAAATTCAAATTTCCTGTAAAGCTGCTTGTCCTTCTCTTGCCACATGCATCTATCTTATCAGATATAATTAACGCAACAGGGTGTAGCTTAGTTTGGCTAAAGCGTACGGCTGGGGGCCGTGAGATCGCCGGTTCAAATCCGGCCACCCTGACCAACAAAAAACTCCTCAGCTGAGGAGTTTTTTGTTGGTCGGTCAGGGGCACTCAATTTACTCTGCGATTGCAAAGTGGGTGCCCGCACCTGCAGCCCACGGGCCGCAAGGCATGTGAGGCTCCCTATATTGAACTACTGTTCAGAAAATTTATTGTGCCAGTCTCTCACCGACCTACACCAATTATAGCATTAGCTAAAAGACGAGGTTTGGGGCAAGGATGTGGATAAGCTTAATCATCAAGTCCTGTATGGAACTACCAAAGTAATAGAACAAGAAGATAAATATGGCCAGACCGGCCAGACCGGCCCGCTCGATACTCTCCATGTAATCCTTTAGACCTTGCGGGGCAAAAGCGTAAAGCAGCCTTGAACCGTCCAGCGGTGGCCAAGGAATGGAATTAAATATGGCCAGGCCAACGTTTAGGACGATGGTAAGCAGAAAGACTTGATATAGCGTTGAGCCAATTTCTGGGTTGAAGCTGCTAAATAGCATAGCGGCAATCGAGGCAATTGCCAGGTTAGTTATCGGGCCGATCATGCCGACTAGCGCCCCACCCCATGCGCCATGACGCAGACGATTAAAATTAACCTGCACCGGTTTGGCGGCACCAAAGAGAATGGGGCTGCCAGATACCAATAGCAATAAAGGCAGCAGCACAGTAAAAAAAGGGTCTATGTGCCGTATCGGGTTTAAGGTTATTCTGCCCTGCAGCCGGGCTGTATCATCTCCCAGCCAATCGCTAGTAAGAGCATGCATCATTTCGTGGATGGACATACTAAAAAGCAGCACGGCCAGCAAAATGACAATATTCAGCACTGAACCTTCCATCACCACTTAGTATAACTGAGTGAGCCAATAGCCGATAGCACATGGCCCGTAGCTTAAAAATACTAAGTACAAACAGCCAAAGGCTGGTGGCTAATTCAGTTGACTTTAGACGCCACCCCTGTTAAGATAGTCAACTGAATTATGCAGAGATTAGATTTTGATAAAAAAGGCAAACAGCACGGCCATAATGTCAGCTTTTCTATGCGCCATACCAAAAAGGTATGGAAGCCCAATTTGCAGACTAAAACTCTAGTAGTTGATGGTAAAAAAGTGAGAGTAAAGATCAGCACTTCTGCTCTACGCTCTTTGAAGAAGAAGGGCCTTATTTAGCAAGGAGTAAAGAACAAAAAGCTTTACTGTCTTTTTAGCACAATGAGGCGTGCCGTATCTGTCCAGTCGGCTGGTTTGGGTTTGTACCTATCGAGTGTTTCGGCTGGCTCCATGGCTAAACTTTTTAGTGCCTCGGCTAATTCCACTTGTGAAACTGCATACCTAATAGCCTTATCTGCATAGTGGGTCGGAATAATTGCTTTGGGTTCTATTTGTTTGATAATTTTTAGGGCGCCAATTCCATCGAGCGTATAGCCGCCGTTACCCACCGGCACAACCACAATATCAACCATACCGATCTGTTCCAGCTGTTCTTCATCAAGCTGAGGATGAATATGTCCCATGATAGCGACTTTCATATCGTCAGCCGCAATGGTATAGACAGTAGCGCTACGTCTCTTTTTTTCTTCCATATACGGCTGTGCTGCGACACCGTGAATAACCATACCGGATATTTCGTATTCACCAGCCAGGCGAACTTCAAAACGGCTTTGATGTACAGGTATAGCTTCAGAGGTCCTAAGACTGATATCGGTTGGTTTGGTAACAGGCCTTAAGCCTAATGATGCCAGGTTATCATCAACAACGATCTGGGCCTTTTTGGTGGCTATACGCAGACAATTAGCTCCGTAATAAGTTAACTCCACCTAGACACTCCCCTCGGAGGTAATGACCAATGAATTGAGTATTCCACCTTAAAATTCTTGTTCCAAGGTGTTAATTATAACCTGTTTCTTAGCGCCCAGCACGTCGTTTATAAAACGGTCATTTATTTGTAGACGATAGCTATAATTATCCCTTGGCAAAACTACGTAGCGCAATTCTTTACCCTCCGCTTTCTCTAACTCTGACATAAAACGGGCTACTTTGGCTTGGTTAACGTCACCTACTATCAATATATCGATACCGCTTAGTTCGTCTCTGGTAAATTGGCCCGTTAGCAGGGCTAATTCGATATGTCCAGTAGCTCGTACAGCCTTGGCCAGGGGGTGCTCTGCCGGAACATCAACCTTTGGCTTGGATGCTACTTTTTTAGCAGTCTTGGCGTCTTCTTGAGACGGTACTAGCTCTAACACCTTGCCGGCAAAGATTGAAACTAAAGCGGGATAATGCTCGTACTGCTGATTAACTTCATAGTAAAGTCGGTTATTATTGGCCTCTGAAGTAATGATGCCAATACTCAAAAGGTTAGACAGCTCGCGTCGGACAGAGTTAATCTGCTCGTCGATTTTTCGGGTAATCTCGCGCACATAAAATGAACGGTTTGGGTTTTCATAAAACAGCTGCAGCAGCTTTACCCTGGTCTTCGACCCAAATAATTGCTCAAACATCCCAGCTCCTCTACAGATATTGTATCAGAGTTGAGTCAACAGTGGTAATTCAAGTGTTCAATACATTGCATCGAGAGGTCCGACCTTGAAATCTTTTTTTCAAGGTCGGACCTCAAGAATTCGTAGGCTTGTTCCGATGACTCAAACCATTTAATAAATTTGTTTCTTTTGAACCAAGTTTTCTGCCGTCTGGCGTATTGCCAGTCTTTTTTCTTAAACCCTTCAATAGCCTTTGGATAACTGATACTTCCACGTAAAAGTCCCAAGCATATTTTATAGACAATACCGCCTGTTCTTTCTATAGCTTCTTCGCCGTATTTATCGAGCAAGTCTTTAGTTTCGACAAGCACACCTCTTGCAAAAATTTTCTCCGCCCTTTTGGCGATTCTCTGTTTTAGCACCCTGTCGTCTGGCATTAGCCCGACTAAAACCACTGACTTGGGCAATTCCAGTTTTTTTGAAGGCAACCTGCCTTGAGTTTCTACCGCCCGGATTAAATGGCGCTTATTTTGCTTGTTTTGCGGCATTCTGTAGCCTTGTTTGTTAATAATCCCTTGCAAGTCTTCAGTCGATAAATTTTCTAACCTTTGCCTCTTTACGGGGTCATATCCTGGAAGGAAGCCAAAATCAAACAGCACGCTATCAACATAAAGGCCTGTGCCTCCTGCTAAAATAGGCAGCTTATCTCTGTTTTGGATG
>JACPKG010000005.1 GCA_016187175.1 Candidatus Saccharimonadota bacterium | reverse complement strand
ACAGCGGCGCCAATGCTCTAACCATTACCTCATCCAACTTCAACACCACGGCTACGGGTATTAATTCGACGGCTATAGGTGTAACTACAGCCGCAGCTGGTAACTTTACCTCTATTGGGGCGACTACGGCCGGCAGCGGTGTCTTCACCACCTTAACTTCCAGTGGCGCGACTGATCTGGCTAATGCTGGCGCCAGTGCCGTCACCATAGCCACTACCGGCACCGGCAATGTCACCATTGGCAATGCCACTGGCACCTTTGCCTTAACTTCTAACGGTGGCTTAAATGTTACTACTACTGGTGCTTTAACCGGTGTAGCCTCCATAGACACCATCACAACTTCGGCTACGGCCATTACTTTTGCCGGAGCTGGCACCATTAGCTCCGGGGGAGCTAACACCTTAACCATTGACAGTGGCGGGGCCGCTGCCCTAAACCTAGGCACCACCAACGCCAATGCTGAACGGCCTAACTCTAACTACCGGGGCCTTGAACTTAACGGCTACTTCTGGAGCCTTAACACTTTCAGGCTTAGGTGCTTCTTCCATTAACAGCGGCGCCAATGCTCTAACCATTACCTCATCCAACTTCAACACCACGGCTACGGGTATTAATTCGACGGCTATAGGTGCGACAACTACTTCTACTGGAGCGTTTACGACACTAAGTTCTACTGGGCTATCCATCGTTTCGGCAAATGCGACCGGTGTAACTACAAGCAGCGCTTTTAGTTTGTCAGCCAACTCTCTGACCATCGGCACTGGACTTTATACCGCTTCCTCAACTTTGACCTCCGGTTTACTGGTTGATCTGCAAGTATCCGGTACTGCGGCAGCCGCTTCTCAGACAGCACTAAACATCTTGACTACTGGAGCCAATGCCACCGACGGCATTACCACTTATGGCGCCCAAATCTCTAACACTCATACTAATGCCACCTCTGGTACCAATGTAGCTCTCTACCTCAATGCCTCCGGTGCCACCACCGCTAACTATGGACTGATTGTCAATGCTGGCAACGTGGGGATTGGGACAACAACGCCGGCAACAGCCCTGGACGTTTCCGGAACCCTGAATACGCAAGCTACCAATGCGGTAGGGGCAGGGACTTTGCTGGCTACTATTACCAAGAATGACACTAACTCAAGAACTTTCAACACAGCCGCAGTTAGAACAACTTTCAGTACCGGGGCATCAAATACCACGACCGTCTCAAGAGGGCTTTATATTGATGCCACTAATACCATTTCAACAGGAGTCACTTCTTATACTCCTCTTATCATAGACTACCCGACCGGGACGACCATTTTCAGCGTTGCTAGCAGCGGGGCGATGACAGTAGTAACCACTACGGTAAGTGCTATTGCTTATGATTTTAGGGCTAATGCTGTTACTACTGGAAAAGGTCTGAATTTAAACCTCAATGTGCTTTCTTCAGGTATAGGACTTTACATCCCCAGTACGTCCACTACTTTAGGAGCCGGGAAAGTGTTCGCTATAGATAAAACTGGAGCGTCTGGTTCGACGGCCTTCATTGGCGATATAGCCAACATTACTTACTCCCAGACTTTTAACGCGGGCGGTACTAAAGACTCGACTGGCAATGTTTTGGATGTTTCCAGAGCAATCACCACGACTGACGCATCCGTAGACCATACTATTTCCGGCGCCTTGGTTACTTTTTCCGACAGCGGCACTCAAAGCGCTGGAACCTTAACTCATACCGCTAACGTCCTATCTCTTACCCAATCCTACGCCTCGGCTTCCGGGGCGGTGCTGGCTATTTCTAATTCGGGGACTGGAGCTGATGTTCTAGGCACTTCATCTACCTGGCAGGTCAGCAAAGCTGGGGCCGCCACTTTTGTCGGTGTCAACTCCGGCTCCGGCCTGCTGCAGGGTACTGGCGGCCTGACAATTACGGGGACGACTAGCATTAACGCTTCCACCAACTCGGCTACTAGCATCGGTACTGGTACCTCTAACGCCCTAGTCTCTATAGGTGGTGGCTCGGGCACCTTCGCCCTGGACACTACCAACATAGATATCTCTGGTGGAGCCATTACTGGGGCGACCGGCATTACCACAGCTACCGGTAACGTGGCCATTACCGCCGGAGCCTTAACCCTCAACGGGGCTACCAGGATAGACAATGCCGGAGTTGGCACCTTCATTACCGGCACGGTCATTGGCTCCCAGACCTTTACTACCAACAATATTACAGATTCAGGCGCCCTGACAGTGGCCGGCACCACCACTTTGACCCTCAATTCCACCGGGGCTAATGCCATAACCTTAGACTCCACTACTACTGGTTCCGTTCTGATTGGTACCGGCGTGGCCGCCAAGACTATTACCATTGGTAACGCTACTGACGACACTTTCAGTCTTAATTCGTCCGGCCTAAACGTCTCCACCGCTGGGGCCTTAACTGGGGTGGCTTCTATAGATACTATCTCTACTTCAGCTACAGCCTTAACCTTTGCCGGAGCTGGCACCATTAGTGGTACTACCACCCTAGTTCTTAACTCCACAGGGGCTAATGCCATAACCTTGGATTCCACGACCACAGGGGCGGTTAATATTGGCAACAACGCCAATGCCAAAACTATTACCATAGGCAACAACACTTTAGCTACTGCTCTCAATCTAACTTCTGGCACTGGCTCCCAGACTTTTGCTTCCTCGGTAGCTACCACTGCCACCACCTCCTCAGCCTTTGTCTTTACTGCCAATGCTCTAACTTCCGGTACCGGTTTGTACCTTAACTCTTCTTCACTAACTACTGGAATCCTGGGCTCTATAGCCTCGACCTCGACTACCCAGTCATCCGGTAAACTGCTGAACATTGACCATACCGCTACCTATACCACAACCGTCGCCAACCCTGGCAACTTATTGAACCTTAACCGAGACCTAACTACTAACACTGGAGGAGCCTTAACTACTACCGGAGCCGTAGCCGCCATTGCCTCCAACTGCACAGTTACCGCCGGTAGCTGCACTGACTCGGCAGATGTTTTAACTGTTAACCAAAAATACGCCTCCAATTCTGGCGCAGCTTTGAATGTTACTACCGCCGGTACGGGATTGGCCATGAGAGTCAACGACGACGGCACTTTGACTGATTCTACGCCTTTTGTAATTGACGCCTCTGGCAAAGTCGGAGTTGGTAGGTCAGACCCCCAACAAGCTATTGACGTTGCTCAAGGGGGAAATATAGGGGTTGACCTGGCGGTGCCTGGTGCTCCAACAGGCACACCGTCTATTACTGGCGGTTCGATGGCGGCCGGGACTTATTACTACGTTATTGTAGCCAATGACCAAAATACCGGTCAAACGGTCAAGGGGACAGAAAGCGCGGCCATTACTATCGATTCTGGTTCGAGCGGTTCAGTAGCTTTGTCGTGGACGGCAGTGTCTGGTGCTGCCTCTTACCATATTTATCGGACTACTGTATCTGGGACGTATACGACTCCGGCCCTCATAAAAACGTTCAACGCTGGGACAACTTATACCGATACCGCGGCTAGTCCCAGCGCTGGCGCGCCACCTGCTGTCACTACGGCTTACGCTACATATCTGCCATCTTCGGGTACGGCTTTGTTTGGAAACGGAGTTGTATATGTGGGCGGTAATGGTACTGTAACTTCTTTAGGTTCTGCCGGTGCCTTGAATGTCGTATCTTTAGCACAGGCTAATTTTATGGGGCTACGTATCCATAACGAGGGTACAACTGGCACTTCACTGATTCAGTTTGACTATGGAACCGGTAATGGCACCGCTCAACCAACAAAAATTAAGTCAGCTCGTGCGTCTTCGGCCGAAAGTTCAATGAGCTTTAATATCACAACCAGTTCAACCGATACCACATTGTTGACTTTAAAGACTGGCAGCGTTGGCATTGGCTCGGGCGCAACCTCGCCAAACAGCCTCTTAACCCTAAAAGGCAGCAGCGATGCCAACAGTGTGCTTAACTTTGGCAACTATACTTCCACCAATGCCCTTTCTGGTAATATTCAGTTTGCCAGGTCCGGAACAGACGCGGGAACTTGCGTTAGTGGCAATGTTGAAGGACTGATCTTTAAGAATGATGCTGGCACCCAAATTGGCCACTTCTGTGCTGATAGCAGCGGCTTGGAGGCTTTTGGCCTAATCTGGAACGCCACTAGTACCGACCTAGCCGAGAATTATTCCGATGCCGATAATAATCTAGAGCCAGGCGATGTGGTAGTGTTTGATGAGCGAAAACTGGCGCCCAAAGCCACTAAAAAATCTGGCTCTGCTTATAGCAGTTTCCTGATGGGCATTGTTTCCACCGACCCGGGATTTCTGATGAGTGATGTAGCCGAAGCTGACGGGGCAACTGATTTAGTCAATCCCAAACCAATTGCCCTGGCCGGTCGGGTACCAACTAAAGTTTCCAGCGAAAATGGGCCAATTAAAATCGGCGACCACCTGACTTCATCTTCAAAGCCTGGTGTGGCCATGAAAGCTAGCCAAGCCGGCCCAATTATTGGCATGGCGCTGGAAGATTATGACGGGGCAGGTGTCGCCAAGATCTTGGTTTTCGTGAATCTTGGCTGGAACGGTGATATAGCTGTCCAATCCCAAGACGCCAATCAGTTTAAAACAGTTGGTCTAACAATTAATAACGGTAAAATAGTTAGCGAGTCCGATCTTGACCTAGTTCTTAAAGGGGAGAGCCAGTTTAGCATTAAAGATGTCTTGGGCAGCGATGCGGCGGTGTTTGATAGCCTTGGTAACGCTACTTTCAAAGGCACGCTGACGGCCGATAAAATTAAGGCCAACCAAATAGAAGGTCTGGAAATCCTGGCTGGTAGAATCTCCAGCCTCGAATCCCTCGAATCCACCTCCCTAGCTTCATCTTCCACCAACCTAACGGGCTCGACCCGTGAGACGGATGAGACTAATCTCGATTGGGATTCAGTATTCATCAAAACCGCCAAAATCAGCCTTGATTTAACAGTCGGCGGAGCGCTGGTGGTAAGTGGTGGTCTAAGCGTTGACGGTCCAGCCCGGTTTAATGGTGAAGTGGCTTTCCAAACTATTGCCAAGTTTTATGGCAAAGTCAGCTTTGGTGATGAAGTGACCTTCGGTACCCACGTCATCTTTGGCCAGGACGCTGGCGGCTCAGCTATCATAAAACAAGGTGACTCTAAAGTAACTATCAAATTCGGTCTGCCATACACAGATGCGCCAATTATTTCGGCCAACTATAAATTTGAAGACACGCTTACGGCCGAAAATACAACCGACACGGCCCTGAACAAGTATCAGCGGCTTTTGGACGGCGGTATCAACTACACGGTTGGCAATGCCAAAGCAGATAGCTTCAGTATTTACCTCAATAAACCCGCCACCGAAGACATCAACTTCCAATGGCTGGCAACAGCTATAAAAGATGCCAAAGTTAGCTCCTCCGCAGCCGAAAATCAGTGAACCTACATTTCTATAACACAGATTAATACTCCAGCCAGTATAATATCTATATGATTATAAAAGATACCAGCATCGAAGATCTAGCTGAATCCATTAAGAATCCGGGCACGCTTGTAATCGGTGAAATACAAGCCTCAGAACAGCGCTTGAACGGCCGCATGGACAAACTTGACGGCCGCATAGGTCAACTCGATGGCCGACTGTTGACTTTTCAAACCGAAACCAATCTTAGATTTGACCGGGTAGAAGATAAACTAACAGCCATTGAGCAGGATATCAAAGAACTTTACGGAATGCTGACAAAAATTCAGAAAGATGTTTCAGAACTTCGTAAATCAGATAGGCAGCTTGATCTACGGCTGCGTAATTTGGAGGATTTTGCGGCGGCTATATCCCAAAAAACCGGAGTGCCGTTCCAACCTTAGCCACTATATCAGTTGCAGATTGCTGTAAATCAACCCAGTTGTTAAAATAATGCTAATGGTCAAACTATCTGGAGACGATCAATTGCAAAATGGCTTTATTTAATCTAGAAAATAATTTGAAGCCCGATGATAAGCCTGTTGTTAAGCGTGGGCGGGGGCGTCCGCGCAAAAATCCGATTCCAGGACAGGGGCTACAGGCGAGTACAGACATTGTTCAATCGTCAAGTAAAATTAGTCAAAAAATTAGACTCGGCTATAACAAAAAAACCAATTATGCGTTAGCTCTTTTAATTTTAGCGGTCGTGCCAACACTTTATTTTTATAGCCAAAATAAAAATACCGAAAAAAAGCTTAACGAGCTGCAGCAAAAAGCCCAAAATTCAGACAATGTCAGTGTCGTAGTAGAGCAGGTTGGCCGACTAGTGCTTTTACCTACGGATGAGCAGCCGACATTGGCGACAGTTTCTGACTTGTCTAAACTGCAAGGCCAGCCATTTTTTGCAAGCGCCGCTAAAGGCGACAAGGTGTTAGTCTATAACAAAGCTAAAAAAGCCATTTTGTACCGTCCCAGCCTTAATAAAATCGTTGAAATGGCGCCGCTTAATTTATCGGAGCAGTCCTCACAATAAAAAAATTGGCGTTATCAAAGCAAGTGGACTATAATTGCGCTTAAGGTTGTTGGGCGCAGATAATCTGGGAGGGTGGGACCATGAATCAAGTGACTAAAAAGCTGTTGATTGGATTAGCAGCCGGCGGCGCACTGCTGTTAGCCGTTTTTTATCCGGCTGGTGGCACTAAAAACAGTCTAGCTACGGCCAATAACAAAGTACCGATTTATTTTGAGCAGAACAAGGGGCAGGAAAAAGATCCCGCCACCAAATATATTGCCAAGGGCGCTGACTACCAAGTCCAGATAGGGCCCAGTGGGTTAAAAATAGTCTTGCCCAACAAGCATCAACCTGGCGATTACAACGAGCCAATTAATTTGATGTATGTAAATGCCAATAGTCCAGGTTCTTTAGAAGGAGCTAGTGTCTTGCCCGGCAAAGCTAATTATCTGCGGACTAACAATCCCCAAAACTGGGTCAGGGACGTACCGCTTTATGAAAAAGTTATCCAACGTAATATCTATCCCAACATTGACCTGCTTTATTACAATAATTCCAGGCAGATTGAACATGATTTTGTGATCGCGCCTGGCGGCAACCCCCAGGACATTACTCTAGGCTTTAGTAACGTTAAGAGACTTTATTCTAACATTGCCAGCGATCTGGTTTTTGAAACTAACACAGACCGCCTAAGCTTAAGTAAACCGACGGCTTATCAAACTATTGACGGTCAAAAAAGAACCGTGCCCGCCGATTATATTATCGCTAAAGATTTAAAAGTTAAGTTGGCTGTCGGCCACTATGACACCACCAAGCCACTTGTTATTGATCCAGTTTTAGTCTATTCCGGCTACTTGCCCGGTATTATCAGTGGGCAGACCAGCAGCATGCATGTTGATGCCTTGGGCAATGTCTATCTTGTCGGCAGCTCGGGCGACGTGAATGTTGTAAAAATCAACTCGGCTGGTAGGATTGAGTACTCAACCACATTCGGCGGCGTCAACTCCGATCGAGGCTTTGGTATAGGTATTGACTTGACTGGCAATGCCTATATAGGCGGCGTAACCGGTTCGCCTGATTTTCCAACAGTCAATCCTTATCAAAGTGAATTACTAGGCGAGGAAGCTGCCTTTATAGTCAAGCTTGATCCAAGTGGCCAAGACCTGCTATTTTCGACCTATTTGGGCGGTAACGGTGGCGATACCGGCAAAAGTATTGCCGTCGACTCAGCAGGTATGGTTTATATAGTTGGCACCACTTACTCTTCAGATTTCCCAACTACCAGAGACGCCTATCAAAACTTATCCGCTGGGGATTCTGACATCTTTGTGAGTAAGCTTGACCCTTCCTCCTCCACATTAGTTTACTCTACCTACCTAGGCGGTAGTAGCACCGAATCTGGGGCTGATATATATGTTGACACTTTAGGCAACATATATGTCACCGGCTCAACTAACTCACCTAATTTCCCAACTAGTATAGCTGCTTTCCAGTCAACGCTCTCGGGGTCTGAGGATGCTTTTGTCACCAAAATTATCTGGGCGGTAGCGGTTTTGAGCGGGCAGAAAGTCTCACGGTAGACACTGAAGGCAATGCCTATGTTACCGGCTCGAGCGAATCGACTAATTTCCCACTAAAAAACGCCCTTGATAGTCAACGTAGCGGCGTGGCAGACGCGTTTGTCAGCAAACTTGCCGCAACCGGTTCGACTCTTATTTATTCAACCTATCTTGGCGGCAGCGCCCGCGAATCGGGGCTGGCGATTGCTACTGACATAGCTGGCAATACTTACGTGACTGGCTTAACCAATTCCACCGATTTTCCAGTTGTCGAACCGCTCCAATCGGGTTTAGCCAGTGATTTTTTTGATGCTTTTATTTGCAAAATTAATGCCACTGGTTCGGCCTTCTTTTACTCCACATATCTGGGCGGCAGCGGTAATGAAAAGCCGCTGGGGATATTTGCTGATGCCGCCGGCAGCTTGTATACAATCGGCACCACTGATTCGACTGACTTCCCAACCGTTACCCCGATAGCCGAAAGCGGTTCTTTCTTTATTGCCAAAATAGACCCGGCCTTAATCGCTCAAGCTGAGTCAGCTACCTTGGCAAAGGGTGTTTCAGCTACCGTGGCCGTTTTGCCGTCAGCTGGCAATCCCGGCATTTCGGCTTTGGTGACCAATGAAGACGATGGTGTTGATCGGTCCATGGCGGTTACGGTATCCCGGCTTTTAAGAATAACCCACACTATCAGCTTAATAGACATGGGCGGTAATTATTTTGATATCAAGGCCGAGAGAGCGGACAGTAATGACAGGCTGACGGTGAGCCTTTATTATCCGAACACCGTAGTAGGTGCGGCCGAAGAGGTTTTAAGCCTGCAGTACTATGATGGTATAGACATAGAAGCTTGGCAGCCTCTTAGAAATAGCGGTGCTGCCGATCCAATCAAAGATACCACCGATAACCTGGATGGCACGCTAAGCGGCGGCAAGTTTAGCTTCACGCTTGATAATACCAGTTCTCCAAAAATAACCAACCTTAATCTATCGGCGATAGGATCGGATATAATTGACCAGTCTGTATCAACGATTGTCCCGGAGGGTTCAACTAATACCGTTTCTATCTTGCCGACAGGCGACAAAGCCGGAATCTCGACTACGGTTAGTAACGTAGAGACCTTCAATTCATTAACTGTTAGGGTGGCACGTTTTTCTACCAATCCGGGAACCAGCGATGTCATAGATATTGGCGGTGGTTTTGTTGACTTAAAAATCGAGGATGCTGATCCCAAGGACAGAGCAGTCGTTGATTTGTATTATCCTGACACGGTTAAGGGCGCCACCGAAACTGCGCTGGGCCTACGCTATTTTGACAGCGTTAGCTGGCAGCTGCTAAAAGGCAGCGGCAGGGCTGATCCAGTTAAAACTACCACCGATAACCTGGATGGTACAATCAACGGGGGTAAGTTTAGATTCACGCTTGATGACACTAGCTCAATTAAGATAACCGAGTTAAGTGGCACAGTTTTTACGGCCACAACCGTAACTCCAACCCCTCCACCGCCCCAACCTGAAGTAACCATTGAAGCTTTAATAAATAGAGTAGAAAGCTTAGAGGATCTTAAAAAGGGCGACAAAAAACAGCTTGTCAATAAGCTAAAAAAAGCTCAAAAAGAACTGGCTAAAGATAAAAAAGCCGAAAAGGACAAATCAAAAAAAGCCATTAAGCAATTGGAAAAATTCATCAAAAAAGTTGAGCAACTGAGGGACAAAAAAGACTTTGATAAAGTGGAAGCCAACACTCTCATTGAGTGGGCCAGGATAATAATTGCCGACATTCAATAAACCGGGAAGGCGTACAAGAGTCTTGCGTGAGCATCAAACTATTGCTAGACTAAAACATAAGAGTTAAAAAGAGGAAAAGACATTGGCTAAGGTAAATATATCTAATCTAAAATTAGCGGCCGCCAAGAAAGCTCGCGACCCTAAAGATTTAACTATTGGAATATTGACCCTGGCGGCAATAATCGCCATAGGCTTAATAGGCGGCAACTATTACAACAAGTATCAGGATTCTCAAAATGAGGTGAAGCGGCTGACCGCTGATCCTCAGGAGGCTGCAAAAGCCCAACTCAAAGACGTAGTTGCCAAAGTTGGCGCTCTGACCGAGCTACCAAAAGATGAAACTCCAACCTTGGCAACTGTTGCCGATCCGGACAAGCTCAAAGACCAACCATTTTTTGCCAACACCCAAAAAGGCGACCAAGCCTTAATTTACACACAAGCCAAAAAGGCTTATCTATACCGTCCTTCCACCAATAAGCTTCTGGAAATCGCCCCCATCAATATTGGTGCCCCCGCTGAGCGTAATTAACCACTACTCACCAGGGCAGTGGCTGGCCAGCAACCGACCCACCCGCCCAACCCCTTCCAATTTCTATAGTAAGTTAAGCCTCGATTTTAACCGAATCATTACATTGGCATGGCGTCTGAATTGTTTTTCGCGCTCAATCGCCCAGACTCTTTTTTCGTATGCTTCATAGTAAATTAATTTCCATGGTTGAAATCTAGAAGCGTAACCTTTATTTGTTTCGTTGTGTTGACGTATACAATCCTCTAGAAATGGTGTGTAGCCAACATGAAGTTGCCGGGGTTTGGGTAGGCTTTGCAAAAGGTAAACATAAAACACTACTTAATTTTATCATCAAAAAGTAAAATTGGGAGGGTCATTAAAGTGGCAACTTTGTTATCTGATATTGCCTAGGTGCTGCATAGGTCTTGACTAGGTGCTACATACGTTGTATAGATCTATAATCTCGATGTCATTAGCGATGGCATAGTACAAGCATTGATGGTTAGAAAGCAGAGTCTGCATCGAACATCAGTCTAGTTTAATGTATGTTCACAAGATTCACCTGCATTATTACAAAAAGTGCGCGTTCGCGCACTTTTTGTAATAAATTGTATATTTTACATATTGAAATTATCAACGAGGCCAAGAACAGCCACGGGTGCTTGACATAAGCGGCACTCGGTGATACCATAAGCATAGTTTCGATAATTAAAGAGGGTTCCGCCAACTGGCGGATTTGGCCCTCTTTTTGTATCGAGAAATAGTATTAATAACCCACGCCGTAATGTCTTGATGCTCGAAATAGGGATATTCTCCCTCTTCTCGCTTCAGGAATTATAGCGGGGCAAAGGAGAGGAAAAATAGTATGGCTGGTACGAAGGACGGCGGCAGATTAGCAGCCGCTACAAACATTCGCAAGTACGGCAAAGATTTTTATGCCCGCATCGGCGCCATGGGTGGCAAAATGGGCCACACCGGTGGCTTTTATGCCAACCGCGACCTAGCTCGCAAAGCTGGCGCTAAGGGCGGACGTATTTCACGCCGCGGCAAAGCCAAAAAGCAATAAGCAAAAAACAAAAAGCAGAAAACTGCTTATTGTTGATTGTTATTTGTTGATTGTTTTTCGGTAGGGTCGCACGAAGCGTCCGCTGCTAACCCGCCAGCGGGCGGCGCAGTTAAAACATTTATAGGTCCGTGAATCCCGTTGCAGAGCATGCATGCCGCAGGCCGGGCATTGGCTGCGCTGATGCAGCCAATCGCGGTAAGTGTCTAAACAGTTTTGGATATGGTCTTCGCTAATAGTGACACCGTATTTCAAGCCGATTTCAGATGCCAGATGCCAAGCTTCGCTTTCCTTTTTCAAAAGTTCGAAGTCGCTGTGGTAGGTAGTGTGTCCAAGCAGGGCGTGAGATAGTTCATGCAGCACGCCAAAACGGATGTGTTCGGGTGTTTGGCTGGGGTTGAAGGTTATAGTATTTGATTTTGGCGACCAGTGTTCGCGCTGGCCCTTGTTAAAGCTAAAGTCGGGATAGTCGGCACTGATGCAGACAATAAAATCCTTGGTGGCATCGCTTAATTTTCTGGCCGGTATCTTATCCTTGATGAAAGCTTTCATACAGGTGCGTCTATCTTTTGACGAATAAAGTCATAGCAACCGTAGATTACAGCATCCTCCGGCCTTTGAGCTTGAATAATCGGCGGAATAGGTACCAGCTTGTTGTCGAGTGTCTGGAGTTTTTGGATAAGCAAGCTGCCAAATTTGTTAAAGTGAGCCCCCACGCCACCACCGACAATAACTAACTCTGGTTGGAAGGCCGCCAAAACAATGTCGAATCCAATAACCAAATCGTCTACGTATTCCTTCCATATGGCTGGATCATCAATTTCGCTGGCCTGCTTACCATAACGCTCCTTTAGGGCTTTGCCGGAGGCGAATGACTCCCATTTTTGCAATTTGCCGTTATGATTTAGCACCATATGGCCAATCTCACTATCGGCAAACTCAGGCTCAATCTTACCATTTATGATAATGCCAAAACCAATACCTGTCCCAATTGTTATATAAACTATTTTTTTATATTCTTTATGATTTAATGCTTCGGACAGTGCGGCCAATTTAGCGTCATTTTCAATCATAACGTCAGCGCCATCTAATAATTTAGATATGTCCCTTTTAATTGGCACATTTTCCCAGGCTAAATTACCGAAGCTTAAACCGACTCCCCTTTCTCGATCCAAGCGGCCAGGCAAGGCACAACAGCACGCCACAATCTGGTGTTCTTTAAACAACGATACAGTATTTTTAAGCTCGTTAATGAATTTAGGATACTCTTGGGCCGTCGCCAGCTTGGACTGCTGCATAATTTTGCCGTGGTTGTCAAACACAGCCAGTAATGTTTTAGTCCCGCCAACGTCAATCGCCAGAAACATAGTATTAAGTATAAAGCTAAAAGCTTAAAGCTAGAAGCAGGGGTTTACAAAGGAGGCCAAACTCCTATCTTTTTAATGCCCAAAACTGCTACTAAGAAAACAAGTCAAGCTGCGCGTTTGGATGGAGCGCAAGGAAGCGACGAGCAACGGACTGAGGCGTATAAGAAATACGATGAAGGAGTATCGGAGTCGCTGACACAGCGATCTGCTAAAAGCACTGGCGGAGCTACTGGCTCGGCCAGTAGGCAGGCCAGTGCGGCGCGAAGCTTGACTATGGATGAACTACTGGCCAGCTCTGATATTGCCCAGATAAAAGCTGGTGACGCTGTAGAGGGAATTGTCAGCTCGGTCAAAAAACACGAGGTTTGGGTAGACCTGGGCCCTAACGGTGTTGGCGTAATTTTTCGTCGTGAAGTCGGCGGTATTCCCTTAAAAGAGGGTGAAAAAATTACGGCTAGCGTAGTTGATCCGGAACTGGATGAAGGCTACGCGCTGCTAAGCATGAAACGGGCCAGCAAAGACCGTGGTTGGAGTGAGCTACAAAGAATATTTGAAGCCCAAGAAATCGTCGAAGTGTCGCCCTACAGCGCTAACCGCGGCGGCTTGCTGATTGAACTGGAAGGTATCCGGGGCTTTATGCCGGTTAGCCAACTTAGCGCCGAGCATTATCCAAGAGTTTCTGATGCCGACAAGGATGAAATATTGACCAAGCTCAGTAGTCTTGTTGGACAAACACTGCGCGTCCGCATTTTGGATGTCAGCCGCAAGGATAATAAATTGATCTTTTCCGAAAAAGAAGCCGTGCGCGATGACATGCAGTCACGGCTGGCCAATCTTAAGATTGGCGATGTTGTGAAAGGCATTGTGACCGGCGTGATAGATTTTGGCGCCTTTGTGAATGTTAACGGTATTGAAGGCTTGGTCCACATTAGTGAAATTTCATGGGAGAGGGTAGAGGACCCGCGACAGTACGTAAAAGTGGGGGATCAAATCGAGGCCAAAATTATTGCCATTGACAAAGACCGCCTGAGCCTTAGCATCAAGCAGATGAAGGAAGACCCCTGGCTGTCTGAAGCTAAACAGTTCAAAAAGGGCAATGCGGTCGAAGGCAAAATCACCCGCATTACGCCGTTTGGCGCTTTTGTCCAACTTTCGCCCAGCGTTGAAGCGCTGGTGCATGTCTCAGAGATGAGCGATGACGAAGGTATTGATCCGGAAAAGCTCTTTAAACTGAACGAGAAAAAGAAGTTCAAGATTTTGGAAATTGACACCGAAAATCGCAAGATAGCCCTGAGTCTGAAAGCCATAAAAGCCAAAAAGCCAAGCGGTTCAAAGTAAAAAAGCGTTATGAGCTCGCAGGAGTTAAAGCCATGCCAGAAAAAACTACCAAGACGATCGCAATCGACCAGCAAGTCACCGTCGGCGCATTGGCCGGTCTCCTTGACGTTCCGGTAAGCAAGTTAATAGGCGAGCTGTTTAAAAACGGTGTTATGGCGACCGTTAATGAAAAAATTGATTTTGATACGGCTCAGATCATCGTCGGCGAAATGGGTTTGGATGTAGAGCTGGCCCAAAGAGAACACGAACTGCCTCCGGCTCGGCCAAAACGCGCAGTTGGCGATAAGGCCCAGGCCCGGCCGCCAGTTATAGCGGTTATGGGGCATGTGGACCATGGTAAAACCAGCCTGCTAGACGCTATCCGCGAAGCCGAAACAGTCAAGGGCGAAGCCGGCGGGATCACTCAACACCTCAGCGCCTACCAGGTAAAGCACAACGGCCGGTTGTTGACTTTTATTGATACTCCAGGCCATGAAGCCTTTGCGGCCTTGCGAGAACACGGCGCCCGCCTGACCGACTTGGCGGTATTAGTTGTGGCCGCCGACGAAGGTGTCAAACCGCAAACCGTCGAAGCTATCCGTTTTACCCGTCAGGCTGGCGTAAAAGTGATTGTAGCCGCCAACAAAATGGACGTGCCAGGCGTTGACATCAACCGTCTAAAACAACAGTTGTCCGAGAACGGACTGATGCCCGAAGACTGGGGTGGCGAAACAGTTGTAGTACCAGTTTCGGCTAAAACTCACGCAGGACTGCCGCAGTTGCTGGACATGGTAGTTTTAGTAGCTGATATTGAAGAGTTAAAGGCTGATGCCAGCGGCCCGGCCGAGGGTATAGTTATCGAATCGCACATGGAAAAAGGCCGCGGCCGGGTGGCTATCGCCTTAGTCGAGCAGGGTACACTAAAACCAGGCGATTTTATTGTGGCTGGCGGCACCTATGCCAAGGTAAGAAACTTAGAGACAACGACAGGCCAGCCGCTGACATTAGCCGGACCATCAATGCCGGTAGTTGTCACTGGTCTGAAAGACTTGCCAGATTTCGGCGAGGAATTTCAGGCCGTTGGTAGTGAAAAACAAGCTCGCGACCTGGCGGCCCAAACCGCCCAAGCCCGTGGCGCCAGTGCTCAAACCTCAGCCACTAGTGGCAACGAGTTGTTGCGGATTATCAGCCGGACAAAAAAATTAAACGAATTAAAAATTATTGTTAAGACCGACGTCCAGGGTTCGCTGACCTCTGTTGTTAACAGTCTTAGATCGCTTGACACAGAAGAAGTAGCGGTTAGAGTTGTCGGTTCGGGTGTTGGCGTAATTACCGAAAGCGACGTGCACACGGCCGCCACGTCGGGAGCGATTATCTATGGCTTCCAAGTCAGTTTGCCGCCAGCTGTTAAACAAATTGTCCAAAGGGACAAAGTTTCGGTCAGGCTGTTTAGCGTAATTTACGAGCTGATCAACGACGTTAAAGCTGAACTGGAAACCTTGTTGGCTCCGGAAGTAGTCGAAGAAGGCTTAGGCAGATTAATGGTCAAAGGCGTATTTAAAATCATCAAGACTCAGGCTATTATCGGTGGCGAAGTTACAAAGGGCAAACTGAGCGTGCCGGCCTTGGCTCGCCTGTACCGCGGTAAGGAACTGATCTCCGACGAACTTGAGGTAACCGGCCTAAAACGCGGGCCAACTGATGTTTTGGAAGTCCAAGAAGGCGAGATGTGCGGCCTGAGCCTGAAAACCGACGAGAAACTAGACGTTCAGGCCGATGACCGCCTGGAGCTGTTCACCCGCCACACCTTGCAACGCAGACTTTGAACATTGAACAATCCTACTTGACTGGGTGATCATAAGAGTTTATAATTATTGTGGATAAATACTCTTAATATTTTTGTATTTTTTACTACCGTGTGCTACTTTTAGCATTAGAAGTATAAATACAAAAAGAGAAAGAATAATTCAAGACTAGCAATGAGTGAAACGGCAGCAAACTATGGCGATGTTGAGGCTGTTAAATACGCAGACGGTGCTCATCACTTATATCAAGCAGATCCTGAAACTGGTAAAAGAAGACATATAGAAAGTGATGAGTTTTTAGCCGGCATGGGTTATGAACCTGCAACCGCTGAATATACTCGACAAGCTACGCCAGCGACATCTGGAGATGCCCCTTCAGTAAATATACCAGTTGTTGAAGCTCCCACCGGACTCTCAGAGGCTGCACTCCCAGCCGTGGCTGAAGGTGCTGCCAGTGCCCGCGAAGTTGATCAAGAAATGGCTGCCCAAGTGGATGCTCTAAGCATGCGGCTTGATGAAATCTTACCAGCCCGAGAACATGTTGAGCAGACCATTAGCGAGAAATTTGATCAATTAGAAGAACGACTTAACCGGAGGTTTGAAGAACTAAGTAGGCGTCTGCAAGAAATGGAAACCGAGCTTGCCGCTCAGCGCGGCGAAACACGAGCTTACCCATCGGCTGAACCGTCTGAAGCCGCAACTCGAGTGATGGCTTCAACGACAGCTGAAAATGGCGATGGCCAAAGGGAACTGGGTAATCGAATAGGTGATCCGGGCCAGGCAGAAGTTAGAGGCCAAAACCAAGAAGGCCAGCCATTTATTTATAGACGCAGGGCGGACGGTCAATGGGAAGTCTCTAGAAATGGTGATCAGGCTAGCGAGTGGTTCCCAGCAACAGCTGATGACATGCTCGGGGATCTCGGCATTGTTTCGGCATCCGTTATTACTCCAGAACGACCGGCCGCCAGTGGGCCAACCAAACTCCCCAGAAGTGAAGAAGCAAGAAGTCAACCAGCAGCAGAACAACCCAGCGAAGAAGTAGAAGAGGTAGATGCTGAAGCCATGGATGAGGCGCTTGGTGCTGCCTGGGCAGCTATGGAATCCGGCCGCTCAAGTTATGACGAAGCCAGAGGCCACCTTAGGAGGGCCATGGAAATTTGGGGCGGCCAGGCTAGTAGAGCTGGCGGAGGAACTCCTCCGGCGGCCGAAGCTGGTGGTCCGGTGAGCCCAGAAAGCGCTGGCGTTACGCAAGAAAGACGCAGTCGACTAAGAAGACATGGCCGCCGGGCAATTGGAGCTTTGCTGGTAGCTGGCGGTTTGGTAGGCGCCTTCTTTTTGGGCAGACACTTTGGCTATGATATAGTTCCAGGCCAGGGTGGTAGCGGCCAGCCCGGAGAAGGTGCCAGAAAAGCAGCTGAGGGTGCCGGTAAGTTTAGAACTGAAGAGCTGAGATACTACGGGGATACAATTTGGGCGCACGGTAAGGCTACCTTAACGCAAGCTATGGGCGGGAAAACTCCTAAGGATTGGCAAATATGGGAGTGGGCTCGGCAGACAATGGAACTGAAAGGAAATAAAGAAAATATACTGAACTCACAAGGTCACTGGAGGAGTACATGGGAAGGTGCACGACACTTGCCTGTCGGTTTCCAATTTAGAATAAGTGAGGCTGTTACACGGGCTATCGCTCGAGGATAGAGATAAGGATGGGAAAATGATCAAAATAGACACAGACCTTTTAGAAGAACTGGGCTTAACCAACTTAACTATTGATCAAAAGAATGACACCATAGAGTCTATCAAACATGCGCTGGACGAACGAGTCGGCGATAGGGCTATCGATTCCCTAACTGATGATCAGGTCGAAGAATTAGAGAAAAAGATGATGAACGGTTCCGCAGAAGATACAGCTGAATGGTTGCAAAAGACCGTGCCAAATTATAAAAATATCGTTGACGATGTTTTAGAAAAAATCAAAAACGAGGTTAAAAGCCAGGGTATTTCGGCCGTGACTGCCCAGGACACAGACTCATCTCAATAATCTTACAAACGTGTTAAAATTGTAGCTAGTAACAAGAGCTATATATGTTTCAGCTTGATGATAATTTGTTGCAGCAACTAGGCCTGGGCAGCCTACCGCCGGCCGAAAAGAACAAAATGCTGGCTCACATTTATGAAACGCTAGAGCTGCGTGTCGGTATGAAGCTGGCCGAACAGATGAGCGACGCCCAACTGGACGAGTTTGAAGCCTTTATTGATAGAAACGACGAAGCCGGCGCTCTAAAGTGGCTGGAGACCAACTTCCCGAATTATAAACAGGTCGTGGCCGATGAATTAGAAAAACTGAAAGCCGAAATCAAAGAACAAGCCCCTGCGATCTTAGAGGCGACCATGAAAGAGCTGAGTGGTGCGCCTTCGCCGCCGCCAGCGACCGGATCCCAACCATTTGATCAGCCAGCCGCGCAACCTAGTCAACAATTAGATAATAGCGACGACCTGGCGCAAGCCGCCTAAATAGAGGTTTGACATTTGACGTTCGAGGTTAGAGATTGTTCTAGTTTCTAACGTCTAACATCTAGCATCTATTTTTGGTAACCTCTTAAAAAGTCGGCGCCTGATATAAACATAAGGAACCCTTTCGCGGTTCCTTATCGCCGCCGGGTGCGGAATGAATCCGACACTCGGGGCTATCTTCCGGACGAATATCCACGGAGAAAGTCAGCACCCGTTATTTTTCGACCTGAAGGTGCAATTAATTGTTGTATTTCTAACCACCTCCGACGTTCTAGTCGGAACCCCGACCCTTCGGCGTTGGGGCCAGGGCCACAAAACATAACCAAATCTCCATCTTTCTGACTATTTGCAACCCGGGCTTTTGTAATAATTACATCATGTCCGAAAATTTTGGCTTGGCTTTTAGGCCAGCCGGCATATGCTCTGACCTCTCGCTCTAATTGGTCAGCTGATTTATTCCAATCCACGACACCGTCTTGCTTTACCAGTCTCCGCGAATATGACGTTTCATATCCGGTAGCCGATTGTGGTACTGGCTGAAGTTCGCCAGCCAGATATTTGGGCAGGGTTTCCTGAAGCAGGCCATGACTGATTTTTATAAGTTCCTGTGTTAATTTGGGCGTCGTTACATCTTGCGACATCTCGTACTGCGCGTAAGCCAGCAAAGGGCCTTCGTCCATTTTTTCGACTAGCAGCATCAAGCTGACTCCAGTGGTTTTTTGGCCGGAAAGGACAGCGAAGGTAATCGGATCAGCACCGCGCCACTGCGGCAGGACCGAAAAATGGCTATTGATAATCCCTAATGGGAAATAGTCTATGACTTTTGGTGAAATAATGATGCCAAAGTCAATTAAAACCCCCAGCCGGCTGAGAAATCTCTGGCTAGTGAATATTGCATCGAGCTCCGTTTTATTGCTGGCAGTATAAATCGGCAGTTTCAGCTGCTTGGCCAGCTCCACAACCGGCGAGCCGCCATGGTGATGCGCCGGCTTTGGTTTAGTAATTACGGCTTCAAAATCAAAATCAGCCGCCAAAAGCCGCAAGCTGGCCGCGGCGACTGGCCCGCTACCGAAAAAGACCAGCCTCACATCCCCCGCACCAGCCAGCCTGCCGTCCAGCGCAGCTGGCCGCACCGCTGTCTTCTTGGCTATTTTCGGCTTGCCGCTTGGCGATGCGCACTCAGCGTATGTCATATACGCCTCGCTTGCGCTTCGCAGCGTCGTACCAAAACTAGCCTAAGTGCGGAAAATGTGAGATTTTTGGATTTGTTCATAATCTATAGGACTTAATTTTCCATCTGGCGCTAATTTATAAAAAGCGCCAGTTTTAACCTTGATGTGATCTACAAAGACCTGGCCACTTAAGTGATCAATTTCGTGTTGAATGACTCGGGCCAAAAACCCCTCCGCCTTGACTCGTACAATCCGGCCGTGCTCATCCATCGCCCGCAGCCGGACTTTACTACGGCGGGGAACCTTGCCGTAAATATCCTTAACGCTTAGGCAGCCTTCGTAATCTTCGCTGATTTCGCCCTCAGTTTTAACAATCTGCGGGTTGATAAAAACACTAAAGCTGCGATCCCGCTTATTGTCGAAATTGTTACGGATGATGATAACTTTGTAGGGTTGGTCGATCTGGATAGCGGCCAGGGCCACGCCGACTTCGTGCGGCCGGCTAGCTTCCCAATCTAGTGTCGCCGCTTTCATATTGTCTATGACTCGACGTAGCTCATCAGTAATTAAGCCGACTTTACGCGATTTTTGGTACAGATGCGGATGAGGTAGAGTAATAATTAAGTCCTTGCTTGACACCCTAAATAGTATAAACAAGCAAGGAAAAACTAGAAACTAGTAAATAGAAGGTAGCTAATTACTAATAGTTGATTACTGTTTACTAATTTGCTCACAGCAAATTTATGGGGTCTAAGTCAACAGTCCAATCGGCTGGAACTTCTTTGGCTAGAGCAACCAGATGGTCGCGATCCTTGCTTTTACAAACAAGCTGGTAGTAGTAATATTGCCCACGGCGGGCGTAGAAATTTGGAGTTGGCCCGATAATTTCAACCGGCAACTTTTGCCGAGCCAGTTTCTTTTTTAAGTTTTCGGCAGCTGTTTGGGCGCCGTCTAGGGTCAGTCTTCTACAAGTTAACTGCATCAGGTAGCTAAAAGGCGGAAAGCGAAAAGCTTGGCGCTCGGCCAAGGCGTGTTTGTAAAATTTTAGCCAGTCACGCTTGAGTGCGCTTTGGACGACGATATTTTTAGGGTCCAGACTTTGGATAACTACGTGTCCCCGGCCGTGACCGCGCCCAACACGGCCAATGACCTGATAAAGCAGTTGAAAGGCTCTTTCCTCGGAGGTGTAATCGGGCAGAGCCAGGGAAGTTTCGGCTGCAATAATACCCACCAGGCTTAGTTTGGGCAAATCAAAACCTTTGGCCAACAACTGGGTGCCTACCAAGATATCAACTTCGCCGCCGCGCAGCTTAGAGTAAACCTCATTGACACGCTCGCCGGCGACATTATCGCTGTCAAAACGCTGCAGGCGATACTGCGGGAACAGTTTAGCGATATTTTCAATCAACGCTTTAGTACCAATGCCGCGGTAGATAATATCCGGATTGTGACACGTAGGGCACTCCAGTGGCGGCATCTGCTTATAGCCACAGATGTGACAGCGGACAAGGTGCTGGTCGCCGTGATACACCAGCGGAATATCACAGTGCGGGCAGATTAGCTGCCAAGCGCAGTGGCTGCAAAGAATAAGACGTGCTGAGCCACGGCGGTTTAGGTAAATCATAACTTGTTTTTTGGCCGCCAGCTCCTGATTCATGGTCTCGATCAACTGATTGGATAGGTAGGGATTACGGCTAAAGTTGCCTCTGTCTTTGATGTCAATGACCTCGACCAGCGGCTGGCCATGGAAGTGTTTGACGGCCAACGATTTCATTCGGACCACTGATCTGTGCTGTTCGGCCAGATAATAGTCCACAACAGACGGCGTAGCACTGCCTAAAATTACCTTGGCATCAGTTATAACACCTAACTGGCTGGCGACGCGCATAGCATGATAGCGTGGCGACTGTTCCTGTTTGTAGGCTGGTTCGTGGGCTTCGTCGGCTATGATTAAACCTAGATCTTTAACCGGTGCAAACAAAGCTGAGCGTGGCCCGATAATCACCACCGGTTCGCTAGCTTCTAAAATTTGAAACCACAGCTGTTTGCGTTTAGCGGCGCTTAGTTGGGAATGCAGGACGTAGGTGGGGTGGGGCAGTAGCTGTTCTACGGCTGCCGCCAGTTGGGTAGTCAGAGCGATTTCTGGAGTCAATAATATAATGGAGCGACCGCTATCAAGTACCTCACGGGACAGTTCCAGATAAACCCTAGTTTTGCCCGTGCCTGTATCACCGTGCAGCAGCGCGGTTGTTGTTTTTAAATTAGTGATTCGTTTGATTGCCCGCTTTTGGTCGGCGGTTAGGGATAGGTCAAACTCAATCTGAACGGCTGGCGTAGTGATGAATTGATCAGGCTCGGTCCTCGAGCGCCGGACAGTTGGACGGCTGGGCGCGAACTGGCGCATGGCGTCACTGAGTGTAGTGCAATAGTAATCCGCCAGCCAATGGGCCAGTTTAAGACAATGGGTCGGCAACGGCTGGCTGCTCATTAGCGCTTTAATGCGCTTGGTTTTAAAATCTGGCTTATTGACTCCGCGTATCACAAAACCACTGGCCAAGTGTTTTTGCAATGGCACCGTTACCACGCTTAGAAGCTGGAGCTTGCTTTTAGAGCTGTAAGTCAGCGGGTTGCTGCTGTGATAATGGCTATCAGCCAAAAGAACCTGATAGAATCTCATCCTTTAATTCTACAAGGAAGATGACTATCTGCTTGCCCCGCATGGGGCGAATGATGTATACTTTACGTCGAATCAGTTAACGAAAAGGTGCAGTTGGTGTTAGATACATTCATCACGTCCAGAGTGCGCAGAAAGATAATAGTAGTCTATGCTAAATATCCCGATTTTAAGACACACGTCAGAGGTCTGGCCAAACTTATTAAGGAGGACGCCGGCAACATCCAGCGTGAACTGAAACGAATGGAGAAGATCGGCTTTTTAATCAGTGAGCGCCAAAGCAACACCAAGATTTACTACACTAACAAACACTTCCCAATATTCAAAGAACTGCAAAGCATTGTTTTGAAGTCACAGCGGGCGGCCCAGAGTAAGAGACAACAACTCTAACTAGCCAATAGCTAGTAGCCAGTAGCTTATAGCTGTTAGCTAACGGCTCATCGCCGATTGCTATCTGTTGCTCACTTTACTTACACTGACGCATTACGTACAATGTCGGGGTAATGATACAAGTTACACGTAAAGATGGTAAAGAATCGGTAGAAAATCTGCTACGCCGGTTTTCGCGTAAGGTACAGCAGGCCGGTGTGTTAGCCGAAGCTAAAGCGGCTCAGTATTTTGAAAAACCGGTGAGCAAACGCGACCGACGAATCAGGGCTATTTTGCGCAATCAACGCAAAGCCGCCAAAATAAAGAAGCTAAAACTCGGTAGATAGGTGAGCCATGGAAGATCGACTAAACAAAGATCTAAAGTCTGCCATGTTGGCAGGTGACAAAGTTCGAACCGAAGTCCTTCGAGGATTAAAGAACGCTTTGCAGTACGAGGCTGTAGCGTTAAAGACTGCTGACCGGAAATTAAGTGACCAGCAAATTCAAAAAGTGCTAGCCCGCGAAGCCAAGAAGCGCCAAGAAGCGGCCGATATTTATCAAAAGGGTGGCTCTGCCGAGCGGGCGCAGGCCGAACTGGCCGAAAAAAGGATAATCGAAGAGTATCTGCCCGAGCCAATGGATGAAGCGGCCATTGTAAACCTTGTTAAAGAAGAAATTGCTAAAATAGACAACTCGACCATGCCAAACGTCGGTCAGATTATCGGTGCCGTGAAAGCCAAAGCTGGTGCGTCAGCCGACGGCGCAGTCATCGCACAGCTAGTGAAACAAGAATTAGAAAGTTAAAAAAGTGATCATTTTTTTGGGGATAGCCGGTTCGGGCAAAGGTACCCAGGCGGCCCTGCTGGCCAAACGCACCGGTTGGCCAGCTCTTTCCAGCGGCGAAGTCCTGCGTCGTAACATGAGTGACCCGGGCATTAAAGCCAGGCTGGATGCTGGGCAGCTAGTCAGCGATGAAGAGCTTTTTCCGTTGCTAGAGGCCGAGTTCAATAAAATTGGCGCTAGCCAGAACGAATTTATCTTAGACGGTACGCCGCGCAATGTTAACCAGTCCCGCTGGTTAGTTCAAAAGATAAAGACCGGACAGCTTAAGCTAACCGCCATTATTCACATCAAACTTTCGCGGCAGTCTGCACTTAAGAGATTGCAGCTACGTAGCCGCCATGATGATAAAAGATCAGCCATAGCGGGCCGCTTTAAGTTTTATGAGCAGTCCGTGATACCGGCCATACGCTATTTTGAAAAGAAGGGTTGCAAAGTTGACGAAGTGGATGGAGAGGGCTCGCCAGAAGAAGTAGAAACTAGCATCCGCAAAGTATTAGAAAAGAAAATGAAAATTGAGCCGACCTTGGGAAGCGTTGATGCGGGCTAAAACTTCGGCTGAAATTGAGGCTATGAGACAGGGTGGCAAGAAGCTGGCCCAAATTCTGCAAGATTTAGCCGCTCAAACCCAACCTGGTGTCTCCCCGAAAGAGATAGCCGATATGGCTGCCGCCGAGATTAAAAAAGCTGGTTTGCAGCCAGTGCTTCAAGGATACGAAGGCTTCGACAATGTTATGTGTATTTCGGTCAATGAAGGTATTGTTCATGGTATGCCGGGCAAAAGGCCTATCAAAGAAGGCGACATTGTCAATCTCGATCTTACAGTGGGTTATAAAAATCTCATCCTTGATTCTGCTGTCAGTGTCTATGCAGGCCTAACCCCGCCCGCCGACGTTAAACGGCTGTTGGAGGGCACCAGAAAGGCCCTAGAGGCTGGCATTAACGCCATAAGGGGTAACGGGACACGAGTTGGGGACATATCAGCGGCCACCCAGGACGTACTCGATAGATATAAATTGGGTATTATCCGCGATCTTGTTGGCCATGCTATTGGTGACAAAATCCACGAAGAGCCTAATATTCCTAATTATGGCGTTACTGGCACCGGGCCGGTGCTACCGGCCGGCGTGACCTTGGCAATTGAGCCGATGGCCTCACTGGGAGACTGGCATATTGATACAGCCAAAGACGGTTGGACAGTCGTTATGCGGGACGGCTCAATCGGTGCCCACTTTGAGCATACCGTGCTGGTTACAGAGAAAGGGGCTGAGATACTTACGGCTCTGTAACAAGCTTTGCCATTTTCGCCAAAAGCCCCCGCTCAATCGGCGGTATTTTTGTCTGTAACCTGTAACCTACAACCTGCAACCTATGCTTGCCGAAGACAAGCAGTAGCGGTATACTGAAATTACAAGCAAGCAAAAAGCAAAAAGCAATGGACAAAAAACAACTGGCATGAGTGAAGAAAAGTTCAGCTATTTTGTCGGCCTAGATATCGGAACTACCGCTGTCAGATGTGTGGTTGGTGAACTGACACCTGATGCACCCCTGCCTAGCATTATCGCCTTTTCTGAGGTGCCAAACAGCGGCATGCGCAGGGGCAACGTTGCCCATGTTGATGAAGTCGTTGAGGCCGTAGTTAAAGCTGTAACAGAGGCGGAACGAGTATCCGGAAAAGAAATTAAAGCGGCCACCACCAATGTTAACGGCGCCCATGTACAGGGGATTAACAGTAAGGGTGTAATTGCCATCAGTTCGCCAGATCGTGAAATATCTGTCGATGATCGGCTACGCGCCGAAGAGGCGGCCACCATCATCCAATTGCCGCCCAATAAGGACATTATTCAGGTCTTTGCCAAAAATTATCACCTTGATGGACAAGAAAACGTCAAAGATCCAGTGGGCATGCGTGGTGTGCGCTTAGAAGTTGATACGCATATACTGCTAGCAGCTGCGCCGGCTCTGAAAATGCTGGAGCAAGTCTTATCCCGGGCCGAGTTACGGGCTGCGCATCGGACTGTCAGCAGCTTGGCCGCCGCTGAAGCAGTTTTGGACCGTAAACAAAAAGAGTCCGGCGTAGCGGTGATAGATATTGGCGCAGCGACTACCAATGTGGTAGTGATAGAGGATGGGGAAGTGGAACACATCGCTGTTATACCGATGGGCGGTAACCACATCACTAATGATCTGGCTATCGGCCTTAGAACTGATCTGGACGTGGCTGAGCTTATAAAAGTTAAGCATGCCTCGCTGAGCAAACGGGTTAGCGGCGAAGGTAGTTTTGTTAAGGGTGGCGAAGAGGTGCGTTTTGACCGTGATATGATGCGTATCATAGCCGGCGCTCGTGTGGAAGAAATATTAGAGTACGTTGACAGGGAGTTTAAAAAAATCCACCGTTCTAAAAAACTTCCCGGAGGTGTAGTTTTGGTGGGTGGCAGCGCCAATCTACCTGGTTTATCAGACTTGGCCAAAGAAACTTTGGAGCTGCCAGCTCGGGTTGGCAGCTGGAAACAAGTTCCTAAAATTGTCGATGGTCTGGATGGTCCGACTTTTGCGCCAGCCGTTGGTCTGATGTTGCTTGATATGTATCTTGGACCGCCGGCTTCCGGTATGTTTGATGAAATCCAAAGCGGTCTGTTCCAATCTGTTAAGTCGCCCCTGAATAGTTTTTTGGCCCGTTTCAAACGCCGACAATAAACTACGCGGTATTTTTTTGTTCAGGCTATTTAAGACAATCTTAGCTTGAGTATCAATTGCATTCACACACGGCTTTTGCATATAATTATTTAGAATGAGCTTTGCAAAAGCCCAGCAGTTAGCATTTAGCCGTTGGCCGTTAGCTTTTAAATATGAGCTGCTATCAGCTATGAACTATCAGCTAAAGGCTGTAGCGACTGAAAGGAGCGTCTGATGCCCCAAGTTGAGCCGGCAATTGAGACCTTCGCCCGCATCAAGGTGGTTGGTGTTGGTGGTGCCGGAGGCGCGGCTATTAACCGGATGGTAGATGCCGGCGTAACAGGAGTTGATTTTGTGGCCATTAATACCGATGCTCAGGCGCTTCATCACAATAAAGCCCGTCAAAAAGTCCATATTGGTCAAGAAACAACCAAAGGCTTAGGGGTCGGCGCCGATCCTGAACTCGGCGAAAAGGCAGCTTTGGAATCAATAGAAGAAATTACAGAAGCTATGCGTGGCTCTGACATGGTGTTTGTAACCATTGGCGCCGGCGGCGGTACAGGTAGCGGCGCTGGCTTTCTAGTGGCTAAAGCAGCGCAGGAAGAAGGCGCTTTAGTGGTTGGTTTTGCCACCAAGCCGTTTGCCTTTGAGGGCGAACGCCGCCGTCGTATCGCCGAAACAGCTATAGACAAACTTAGCCATCATGTTGATACGCTAATTGTTATTCCTAACGATAAATTACTTCAAACTATCGACCGGCGTACACCCTTACTAGAGGCCTTTAAAGTAGCCGATGATGTCTTGCGCCAGGGCGTCCAGGGTATTTCTGACCTGATTACTGTTCATGGACTGGTTAACCTCGACTTTGCTGACGTTAAGACAGTCATGCAAAGTGCCGGTACGGCCCTCATGGGTATCGGCCGCGCTAGCGGTGAGAACCGAGCTATTGAAGCCGCGGGGCAGGCTATTTCCTCGCCGCTGTTAGAAGTATCCATCGATGGCGCTCGGGGCATATTATTCAACGTCATCGGTGGTACAGACATGTCGATGCACGAGATTAACAGCGTGGCCGAGACTATCACGGCGGCGGCGGATGAGGAAGCCAATATTATTTTTGGTGCGACAATTAACCCAGAGCTTACGGGTGAATTAATTGTAGCAGTAGTAGCTACCGGCTTTGACGATACTTATTATACCCGTCGCGGCGCCAAAGCCGCCAAGCCAACCAGGCGGGCTGACCAGCCCGCTGCCGCGACGGCTGCCCGGATGGATGAGGCTGCCATAGCCGACATTAACACGGACCTTAAAGAAGTAGGTACTGCAGATGTCCATGATTTCCATAGCGATGAAGCACCTAATATTTGGACTCTCTCGGATGATCAGGCTGGCTCTGAAACTGCTTCGGAAGATGAATTCAAGGATAAGGAGATCGATAAACCATCATTCCTACGCCGCTTGGGTTTTGGTAAAAAACCCGCGCCGCCAAATGACCATACAGATGAGCCTGTTCAGACAGAAGATAAAGCAGCGGAAGATAGCCAGCCCGACAAAAAAGAGCCGACTGCCGGCAGAGGCAAGTCGTCTAACGAATACGGCGAGATAACAGAGGATGAACCAATTCCTAATAAGAATGAAAAAAAGCCTAAAAAAGGTACTCAGAATACTGAGCCGAAAAAATAAGTTAGATGACTGAATAATAATCCATGTTTGTGAAAAGCACATCAAAAAAAACTTGCGCGGGCACTATGGCTGGGGCTACTATAACTTTTACGAGCACTAAATGTAGTGATAGCACCTTGAAGATTTACAACTTCCCCGACGGAATAATTCTACGAAGTCTCACGGGGTAGGGAAAGAGGTCGTAAAGTGAAGTGCGCGCAGTGTAATAGTACGGACAACAAAGTAATTGAGTCCCGTGACGCCGCCGACGGTGAAGCCATAAGGCGCCGCCGCCAGTGTTTAAAATGCGCTTACCGTTTTACTACCTACGAAAGAATTGAGCGGCCCAGCCTGGTTGTTATCAAACGAGACGGCACCCGCGAGCTATTTTCCCGCGATAAATTGATGAGTGGTCTACAACACGCTACAGAGAAAACCTCACTTTCTTCTGTGCAGGTCGAAAATTTTGTGGCCGGCATTGAGCGTGAGCTATACGGTCGTGGCGAGCCGGAAGTATCCAGCACTGATATCGGTGAACTGGTGATGCAAGGTTTGTCTAAGCTCAACGAAGTAGCCTACGTGCGCTTTGCCAGCGTATATCGTAAATTTCGCGATATTTCTTCTTTTGAAAAAGAAGTATCTCGGATCCGCCAGAGCAAAACGCAAAAGTAAGCCCCTGGCTGGGCAAGCTAGAAAGGGTGTTGCCTTAGCCACTTGTGTGGGTGTATCATAAAAGTACTTACGGGAATCCAGCGCTCGCCGCGGCGAGGGCTGGGTAGTAAACAAAAAACATTAAAAAAACAGACTAAGAAAGCCGCCGAAATTTCATAGAAGTTTAGGTGGCCAAAGGAGGAAAAACTATGGCACAAGCAGCCTCGCTGACAGTCCGTCGGCTCTTCACAAAGTCAAAAACCAAAGCTTACGACCAACTTAAATGGATCAAACGTGACAGTATAATTGCTAATCCAGCCACCAGCCAGGCGGTGTTTGAACAAAAAAACGTCGAATTTCCGGACGACTGGTCGCTTAACGCTATTAATATCGTTGCCCAAAAATACTTTACCGGCACGCCTGGCACCCCGGGCCGAGAAAACTCTCTTAGACAATTAGTGAATCGCGTTGCTGACACTATTACTCGAGAAGGGGCTAGGGGTGGTTATTTTGACTCTGAAGCCGAAGTCGAAGACTTCCGTGAGGAGCTTAAATATATTCTGGCTACCCAACGAGCAGCCTTTAACTCTCCGGTGTGGTTTAACATTGGGGCCCGCGGCCGACCCCAACAGGCCAGCGCCTGTTTTATCTTAGCCGTGGAAGATACCATGCCGGCTATTCTCAACTGGTATTTTGAGGAAGGTATGATCTTTAAGGGTGGTTCTGGGTCTGGTATTAATGTCAGTAGCTTAAGATCCTCTTTGGAACCACTGGGCAAGAGCGCTGGTACGGCCTCTGGTCCGCTTTCCTTTATGCGCGGTGCTGATGCCAGCGCCGGGGCGATAAAAAGCGGCGGTAAAACCAGACGGGCTGCCAAAATGGTCATTCTAAACGTCTCTCACCCGGACGTTGAGGAATTTATTTGGTGTAAGGCCATCGAGGAACGCAAGGCTCGAGTGCTGGAACAGGCTGGTTTTGACATGACCCTTGACGGTAAAGATTCCTTCTCGGTCCAATATCAAAATGCTAATAATTCAATCCGAGTCACCGATGATTTTATGCGCGCGGTAGAAAATGATGACAACTGGGATCTAAAAGCTGTTACGACCGGTAAAACTCTGCGAACGGTACGAGCCCGCCATATTTTCCGCCAAATTGCCGAGGCGGCGTGGGAGTGCGCCGATCCGGGTATGCAGTTTGATACCACCATAAACCGTTGGCATACCGTGCCTAAGGCTGGACGGATTAACGCCTCCAACCCCTGTAGTGAGTACATGCATCTGGATAATTCGGCTTGTAACCTTGCCAGCATCAACCTACTTAAGTATCTAAATGATGACTCTAGCTTTGACATTGAAGCCTTCAAACACACGGTCGAGGTAATATTTACGGCTCAAGAGATCTTGGTAGGCTATTCCGAGTATCCGACCAAAAATATTACCAAAAACGCCCGAGCTTACCGCGAACTGGGTCTGGGTTACGCCAACTTAGGCGCGCTGCTGATGGCCCAGGGCTTACCCTATGACTCTGAAGAGGGTCGGGCTCAGGCTGCCGCTATTACGGCTTTGATGACCGGACACGCTTATGCTAGCAGCGCGAAAATTGCCAAGCGCGTCGGTACTTTTTCGGGCTACGACCAAGACGTCGAAAGTATGAATAGGGTACTCAAAATGCATCGCGATGAAGTGAAGAAAATAGATCCTTCAATGGTTAGTGAAGAACTACTATCGGCGGCGGCCAGCGCCTGGGACGAGGCTGTGGAGCTGGCTGGACTTTATGGGGTGCGCAATTCCCAGGCCACACTGCTGGCGCCGACTGGTACGATTGGGCTAATGATGGACTGCGACACCACCGGTATTGAGCCTGATTTAGGGCTAGTGAAAGTTAAAAAACTAGTTGGCGGGGGCACTATGAACATCGTTAACCAAACGGTGCCAAGGGCCCTCCAAGCCTTAGGCTACAAGCCGGCTGAAGTTCAAGACATCGTTGATTACATCGATGGAGAAAAGACTATCCAGGGCGCCCCACATCTAAAAAAAGAACATGAGCCAGTATTTGCTTGTTCGATGGGCAACAACGCCATCCAGTACTTGGGCCACGTCAAAATGATGGCCGCCGTCCAGCCATTTCTTTCGGGTGCTATTTCTAAAACCGTTAACATGCCAGAGGATGTAACAGTTGAAGATGTTGAACAGTTGCACCTGGACGCCTGGAAGATGGGCTTAAAGGCTGTGGCTATTTACCGCGATAACTGTAAGGTCGCCCAGCCGCTTTCAATGGCTAAAAAAGCGCCGCCGCTTGTTATGGTTGAGCTACAAGAGCCCGCCCAGGCGGTGACCGAAGCAGCAGTCCAATCAGTTATCGAGGCCTCCAGACCAGACTTACCGGCTAACTTGTTCGCCGAAGCTTCAGCGAAAGTGGAAGCCTCGGTCAAGGCGGGTCACCCACCAAAGAATGCCGTTCGCCATGAACTCCGCCGCGTCCGCAACTCCAAGACCTTTAAGTTTACTGTTGCCGGTATTCGTGGTTACTTTACGGTGGGCGAGTACGACGATGGTACTCCAGGCGAGCTGTTTGTCAGCATTGCCAAGCAGGGCTCGACTTTGCGCGGCGTCATGGATGCCTTTGCCACAAGTGTTAGCTATGGCCTGCAGTACGGCGTGCCACTAAAAAAATTTGTGCGGACCTTTACCAACACCAGCTTTACGCCCGCTGGCATCACTGATGATCCGGAAATTCGTACCGCTAGTTCTTTGATCGACTATATTTTTCGCCGTCTAGGCAAAAACTATATGAGTTTTGACGACCGTCTGGAAGTAGGGTTGGCTTCGCTGGACGACCAACCGGAAGGCCAGACCAGCTTGCTAAGCGAGACAGTCGAGCAACAAGAATTGGTTGTCGAGCAGGCCCTGGAAGCAATGGCTGAGGCTGAAGCAGCCATTACCGAAGCTGTTACTACCGTTGCTGCCAGCACAGCTGACGTGGCTAGTTTAAAATCCAAAACCGATAGCTTGCTGGCTAGTAGGCAAGGTGTAAACTTGAGTTCGAAAGCTGCTGTCAAGCCAGATGATGCCGCACCGCTATGCTACAACTGTGGTAACCAAACCCAAAAGGCAGGGAATTGTTATGTCTGCACCTCCTGCGGATCGACTACAGGTTGCTCCTAGAACTTTACGCTAAACGCTAGACGCTGTACGCTATTCTTATGAAGGTAATAGTGCTTTACCGCCCCAACTCCGAACAAGAAAGTGCAGTGGCTGATTTTGTCCGTGACTACGAGCGATTTAAAAACAAAAAACTAGAGCTAATGAGCCTAGAAAAGATCGAGGGGGCTGATATGGCGCGACTATATGATATAACCCGATACCCAGCCTTTTTAGCGATCGCCAATAACGGTACCCTGCAGCGAATGTGGCAAGGCCTGCCGATGCCGTTGATGGACGAGTTGGCTTACTACACTCAAGATCAAGATCCACACGATTATACTAACGCTGCCATTAATCACCATCTACGCATTCTCCAACCTTTAGCTATCTAGTCTCTGCTATCAGGGTAATGACCGCTGTTATTTAGCGCCGAAATAGTCTAAAATCAAAAGTGATGAGTGCAATTAAAAAGTCTGCCACTGCATTGGCCGAAGAAGAGATACTAAGGGTTTGGGTCAAAGAAAAAACCTTCGAAAAAAGTCTGGCTAATCGCAAAGGTGCTAAGCATTTCAATTTCAATGACGGCCCGCCGTTTGCCAACGGTCTGCCACACTTTGGTCACTCTTTAGTCACCGCCGTCAAAGACTCAATGCTGCGCTATAAGACCATGCGCGGCTTCTATGTGCCGCGCCGTAACGGCTGGGACTGTCATGGCCTGCCAGTCGAATATTCTGTCGAAAAACAGTTTGGTGTCAGCGGCAAAAAACAGATTCTGGAGCTCGGCCTGGAAAAGTTCAACGCCGCCTGCCGAGCCTCGATTTTCAAATATAAAGCTGACTGGGAGGATTTTTTAAGCCGTATTGGTCGTTGGAGCAATTACAAACACTACTACGCTACGGTTGACACTAACTACACCGAGAGTATCTGGTGGATCTTGAAGGAAATTTATAAAAAGGGATTGCTGTACCGTGGCTTTAAGTCGCTACCATATTGCCCGCGCTGCGCTACACCACTATCTAATTTTGAACTTAACGAAGGCTATAGAGACGATGTGCCCGATCCCAGCGTCTTCGCACTCTTTCCCTTAACGCCAGAGTCACGCGATAAACTACAGCAGCGGCTCGGCTTGGATGTAGAGCCAGGAAGCCAGGAAGAGCGAGCGAGTCGTATTGAATACGGTAAGCAAGCGATAGACGCAGCTGACGTCGCTATACACCAAGAGGGCCGGCGGACTGGCGGCTCGGCAGACAGGCAGGACGGCCCGTCCGTGTCGCTGCTGGCCTGGACGACTACACCCTGGACACTACCAGCCAATACCGCTCTGGCTGTTGATCCTCAAGCCGATTATGTCTACGTGAGACTAAAAGAGGATAATTCTCAACTGATTTTGGCCAAGCAACGGCTAGTTGTACTTGATTTAGGTAAAAGCGAATATAAGGTCTTAAAAACGGTTAAGGGTAAAGAATTAGTTGGGCTACACTATGAGCCGATCTATAAACCTGATGAATCAAAATATACCAAGGAGCAATTAGCTAATGGCTGGCAGGTCTTTGCCACCGACTATACTAACGTCAAAGAAGGCACTGGCATAGTACATACCGGGACTTCTTACGGTGAGGTCGATCTTGACCTAATCTTAAAGAAAAACCTGCCGCGGATAGAAAGCGTCAACTCAGCTGGCGAACTAATCTTTGGCCCTCAACAAGCTATGGGTAAGTTCTTTAAAGAGGCCGATGAGCCTATCATTGCTGACCTGACCCATAAGGGTCGGATATTTGCCGCCGAAAGCGGTTTTAAGCACACTTATCCATTCTGTTGGCGTTGCGACACACCTTTAATGTATTTTGCTACAAACACCTGGTTTATTGAAGTCACCAAGGTTAAAAACGACCTGCTCAAGGCCGCCGAAGACATTAATTGGGTACCGGCTCACATTAAGTCCGGCCGTTTTGGTAAATGGCTGGAGGGCGCTCGTGATTGGGCGATTTCGCGCCATCGCTACTGGGGTGCGCCAATGCCGATTTGGCAAAATATTGACGACGATAATGACTACATTGTTGTCGGCAGCCTAGCCGAGTTGGAGGAATTGGCCGGCAAAGAAGCTATGCGAAAACTACCCAAAGTCGCAGGCAGGGACGATTTCGATCTGCACCGACCTTGCATTGATGACATCGTCATTAAAAAAGACGGTAAAACTTACAAGCGGATTGATGAAGTGCTGGATTGTTGGTTTGAATCAGGCTCGATGCCGATTGCCCAGTGGCATTATCCATTCGAGAATAAGAATAAATTTCGCCAAACCTTTCCGGCCGATTTTATTACCGAGGCAATTGACCAGACTCGGTTATGGTTTTACGTTCAGCATGTAATTGCGACAATTTTATTTAACCGCCCAGCCTACAAGCAAGTAATTGTTACCGGTTTCATGATGGCCGCCGACGGTCAAAAACTATCTAAGCGGCTGCGCAACTATCCACCGGTAGAAGATGTTTTTGCTAGCGAGGGCGCCGATTCGCTGCGACTATATCTGCTGTCGCGCACACAAGCCACAGAAATGGCCGATTATATGCGCTTTGACCGCAGCGCCATGACAGATATACATCGTAACGTCCTAGATACTCTGACAAACAGCTTTAGATTCTTTAAAACCTACTCAGAACTAGATAAATGGCCCCTCGGCTATGCTGGTAAACAACCTTACAACCCGCTCCAGGAGCCGAAGGCTGATAACATCTTAGATAGGTGGATCCTAGCCCGGTTGGAAGAGACAATATCGGCCGCAACTAAGAGCGCTGACGGCTATAAAATAGCTCACACGCTACTACCTATTTTTGAGCTAATAGATGATCTTAGCAACTGGTACATCCGTCGCTCTCGCCGGCGTTTTTGGAAAAGCGAGAACGATAAAGACAAGAAAGAGGCATATGCGACTCTGCATTATGTTTTGGTTCGTGTCTGCCAACTGATGGCTCCCTGGGCGCCTTTTGTAAGTGATCAATTGTGGCGAGAGTTGACAAAAGGCACGGCGGTTGTGCAGTCAGTGCATTTGAGTGACTGGCCATCCGCTGGCCAGCGGAGTAATAAGCAGGATAATGCTAGTCTTAAACTGCTAGAAAATATGCAAAAAGCCAGGAATTTGATTATCAATGAGGGTCTATCGCAGCGGGCAGCTGCTGGGATAAAAGTCCGTCAACCGTTAGCTAGTGTGTCTATTAACACCGAGCTGGCTAACAGGGAAGAGTTTGAGTCAATTATTACCGAAGAGTTGAATGTTAAGGCAATAAACTGGCTGACAAAGGGTGCCGTCGTCAAAGTAGATACCAAATTGACGAAGGACCTAAAGAAGGAAGGAGTCATGCGGGAGGTAGTGCGCCATGTCCAAAATGCCCGCAAAAATGCTGGTCTGAATGTTGATGACCGCATAAAACTACGTATTGAAAGCGACTTTAAAGATGTTAAGGAAGCTGTCAGACAGTTTAAAGACACGATTTTCTCAGAAACTCTCGCTAAAGGCGAGCTAGAGGGAGATGGTGTCCATACCGAAAGTGTTAAAGTGGAAGGTCAAGAAGTTAAAATCAATCTTTCCAAAGTCTAGTACGATACGACTTTCTGCTGCTCCGATTGGCAAAACGACTGTTGACTAGCGACCAGATACTTGTCCCAAGTGTCTTTATCTGTTAAGCTCTAGTTTGACTATGAATCCCGGGATAAAAAAAGCAGTAATTTCTACAGGTGGCCACCAATACCTTATATCTGAAGGCGAAGAGCTGGAAGTAGAGAAGTTAGCTAGCGATAAAAGGGCTGAATTTGATGCTCTACTGGTTATTGACGGTGAAAAAATCAGCGTCGGCACGCCCGTCGTCGATGGAGTGAAAGTTAGTGCCGATGTTTTGGAGGCTGAAGTTAAATCAGACAAAGTTATGGCGATTCGCTACAAAGCCAAAAAACGGGTTAATAAACGCAAAGGACATCGCCAAAAACTAACTCGCGTTCGTATAACCCAGATAAGTTAACCCGCAACCTGTCCTTAAGCAGAGCATTTACTGCTTAAGCTAATGGTGGTAGGCTAGAAGTGCAAAGGCAAGATAAACAAGATAAAAAAGTGGCGCACGTCATAGCAATACTGAACCAAAAAGGCGGAGTCGGTAAAACGACGACTGCAATTAATTTGGCTGCTTATTTAGCTAGAAGTGGCCGATCGGTGCTCATTTGCGATGCCGATCCGCAAGGCAATACCACTAGTGGGCTTGGTGTTAACAAAAATAGTTTGGATTCAACGTTGTACGACGTATTGTTTTCATATGCCGAGGTTAGCAACACCATTAAGAGTATTGATTCTGCTAAATTGTCATTACTGCCAGCCAATGCTAATTTAGCCGGTGCGGAAGTAGAGCTTGTAAACATTTCTAACCGCGAGTTGCAGCTTAAGAAAGTGTTGGACAGGCTAGATTTTGACTACATCCTAATTGACTGTCCGCCGTCACTGGGCCTTTTGACCGTCAACGCTCTTTGTGCCGCGACTGACGCGCTTATACCGGTTCAAGCCGAATACTATGCCATGGAAGGATTAGGACAACTTTTGACCACTATCGGTCAAGTTCGCCAAGCCCTAAATCCGGAGCTTAATCTTTTGGGCGTTTTAATCACACTGTATGACAAGCGGACATCTTTGTCAGATCAGGTTAAGACAGAACTGCAGCGACATTTTGGCGAAAAGCTGTTTAAAACTGTAATACCACGCAATATACGTTTGGCTGAAGCACCAAGTTTTGGCCGTACTATAATAGAGCATGATAGATGGAGTAAAGGTGCCCGATCCTACAAGGCTCTGGCGAAAGAACTAGAAAGGAGACTATGAGCGCTAAACAGTCGTTAGGACGTGGTTTTGATACGTTAATTCCAACTGATTTTGACACTTCAATTTTACAAGAAGATACCAGTCGCGTACAAAAATTACTCATCACAGACATTCTGCCTAGAGGCGAGCAACCCCGACGTGATTTTGATAAAAACGAACTTGCCGGCCTGGCCGCGTCCATAAAAAGGCATGGCGTCCTACAACCAATAATCGTGGTTCGTCACGGCAAGCTATATCGCATAGTGGCTGGCGAACGTCGCTGGCGGGCAGCCCGTGACGCCGGACTAAAATCTATTCCGGCTATCGTTAGATCACTGCAAGAGCTGGAGCAGATTGAGCTAGCCATAATAGAGAACATACAACGCGTTGATCTATCGCCTCTTGAGCAGGCCATGGCCGTGTATAAATTACAACAGCAATTTAGTCTAACGCTGGAGGCCATCGCCGAAAAACTTGGCAAAGCGCCCTCGACCATCAGCAATATGGCTAGATTACTACAGTTACCAGACGATGCCCGAGAAGCTTTACAGGAGGGCAAGATAAGTGAAGGTCATGCCCGGGCTATCCTGGCACTGAAAGGTAGCCCAACCAAACAACAGGGATTACTGAGTTGTGTTTTAAACAATGGTTGGACGGTACGCCAAGCCGAACAGTTTGTCGTGGCCGCCAAAAAGGGTGCCACTACTCAGCAAGCATTAATCCGGACAGCAAGTGAAACAACGTTGACTAAAAGACTCAGCCAGAAATTGGGTCGTCAAGTTAGAGTTAAACATACTGCCAAGGGCGGGCAGTTGATGATTCATTTTAACAACGAGAAAGACTTAGAAAAACTAGCCAGGCAGATAGGCTAGTGGGGTTTTAGGCTAGCAGAGTTATATCAAGGCTAAGAATAAACTTTTTATTCATAACTACATCCCGCCAAACCTGCAACCCTATTTTAGAATCGTTGGGCTTCATTGAGCGGCATTAATCGAAACGCCAGTTTACCGACAACTTTATTGACCGCTACGGCTCCGAAATAACGGGAATCCTCTGAATTTTCTCGGTTATCACCCAGAACGAATATCTGGTTAGCTTTTAGCGTAATGTCAACGCTGCCTGGAGTGTCAGCCACCGCAATAAAGTAAAGGCCGGCTTTATCGGGATCATAGCCGTTTGGATGTGAAGAGTTAAACACAATTAGAGCTCCTTTTTTGACTACAACCCGCTCGCCAGGCAGCCCGATAACCCTTTTAATGAGTTGTTTTTCTGTGCTTAGCGGCCCAGCCTGGTTAAAGATGACAATGTCGCCCCGCTGCGGAATATAAGCATTCTTGGTTATGCGAGATAAGGTTCTTGGCAGCTTGTTGATGATTAAACGGTCGTTATGCGACAGTGTTGTCTCCATGCTTTGACCTTCGACCACATAAGAACGAAACAAGAACGCTTGGACGAAAAAATAAACGCCTGCAGCCGCTAATATGATGATGAGGAAGGAGAACCATTCGTTATTGAATCTTTTTAAGAAGGATCCAGGCCAAAGCGTTTTCTTGTTAGGCTCCATAGGCCTCCATTATAGCGCGCGGCGGCTCCAGCTCGTAAACTCTAATGTTATACTGAGAATTGACGTTATGCATCGAAAGCCGAAATCCAAAGGGTCGCGCCGGGGCACCTCAATAGACGGAATTGTGTCGGATAACCGTCGTTTGGGCATGCCGACAGCTGTTCCATTTCACTCCCATAAAGCCGGCCGTGAAGCCACTTTAGGTAGCACACTGCGGCAGGCTGAAGGTTTTCATCCTATGCGCCCCGGTTCGGGTAATTTGGGAACTGCCGCTCTGTCCTCGGAAACTGATTTCTCTATGAATGAGCCAATAATCTTAGATAATGAAAGCCTGGACCAAGGTAAGACAAGACTTAAATTCCGTGCTTCTGGATGGCACCTAAAATGGTCATTAAAACGAATGGTGTTTATTATCTTGGCAGCGGTAGCAGTCGGCGGCATTTTTATGGGAGTAAAGTTCTATATATTGGAGCGCAATTTATTCAGGGGCGGAGGTGGAGCTCCAGCGCTTGAGGCTAACGTAGATGTCAATAAGTTGCGTGGTGAAGGTGACGGACGGGTCAATATTCTCATTTTAGGCATAGGCGGCCCAGGCCATGAAGGGGCCGATCTGACCGATACTGTGATGCTGGCCAGCGTTGATCCAATTAACAAACAAGTTTCACTGCTTAGCCTACCACGTGACCTCTGGGTAAAGATCCCAAATAATGGTTCCCAAAAGATCAATGCCGCCTTTGCCTACGGCAAACAGAATTCCAAAAATAAATCCAAAACCGAACAAGAAAAAGACGCTCTGGCACTTTTGGATAAAACGCTGGAGCCTGTCATCGGCATACCGATTCACTACCATGCCGTAGTCGATTTTGTCGCCTTTCAACAGACCGTTGACGCACTTGGTGGTGTGACTATAAATGTGCCCGAGACCTTATATGACCCGTCAATTGCTTGGGAAAATAACGGTAATCCAGTCATTGCCCAAAAAGGCACTACTGAATTTAACGGTGCTAAGGCGCTGCTTTACGTTAAGTCTCGTCAGACAAGTACTGATTTTGCCCGGTCTGAGCGCCAGCGTCTGATTGTAGTAGCCTTAAAAGATAAAATTCTATCTGCCGGCACTTTTGCCAATCCGATAAGAATTTCGCAGCTGATGGATAGTTTGGGGGACAACATTTATACCGACTTTACACTTAATGACATCAGGCAATTATATGAAGTTGTTGCGAAAATCCCATCAAGCAATATCGCCTCGCTTGATTTAGTAACACCGCCGCACGATCTACTAACCACCTCTAGCCTTAACGGCTTCTCCATCGTCCGGCCTAAGGCGGGGCTGTATGATTACGGGCCTTTGCAAAGCTATGTCCGTAATGCCCTGCGCGATAGCTTCCTGATCAAAGAGGATGCCGCAGTAGCTATATATAATGCCACCAGCACTACAGGGATGGCTACCAAGAAGGCCGATCTGCTCAAATCTTATGGCTATAAAGTTACGGTTGTGGAGACGGCACCTAAGACCACTGACCCCTTTCAGACAACGTTAGTAGATTTAAGTTCCTCTGAGGCGAAATATACCCGGCACTATTTGGAGCAGAGGCTTAGTGTCAAGGCGATGGGTAAGATACCTCCGGAATACGGTATTACACCCCCGGCTGAGACCAAGTTTGTTATAATTTTGGGCAAAGATGCTATCGATAACTAGGGGCAGACTCAAACCAGTTAAGGGCTTTTCCCACTCTATTCACGTCCTGCTTCTGGCGCTGCTACCCATACTGGCTTACATACTAGTCCGCATTGATTTTGTTTCAATAGCCATACTGCTTGTTTTAATCAGTAAATGGCGGATGTTGGCTGTCCGTCCGCGTTATTGGATAGCTAATCTTGTAGCTAATAGTGTCGACATTATTGTTGGTCTTTCCCTGGTCATTTTTATGAGTAATACCTCGGTAACCTGGTGGCAGTTGTTTTGGATGACGCTTTTCATTGGCTGGCTGACTTGGTTAAAACCACGTAGCGATGTTTTAAGCGTGTCAGCTCAGGCGATGATAGGCCAGCTGATGGGACTGGCTGTCTTATATTTGAAGTTCGGCGACGCCTCGCTGGCGGGCTTGGTGTTCGGTACATGGTTGGTAGCCTACTTGGCTGCCAGACACTTTTTAACCAGTTTTGAAGAGCCTCATACCACTCTTTTAGCTCATGTTTGGGCTTATTTTTCAGCCTCGCTGGCCTTCATTTTGGGCCACTGGCTGCTGTTTTATGGCACCATCGCACAGATAATTGTTTTTCTGACGGTTATTGGTTATTGCCTGGCTGCCCTTTATTATCTTGATGCCACTGAACGTCTAACTCCATCGTTGCAGCGGCAGATGCTTAGTATTATGTTCGTTATTTTAGTAATGGTTATTGTGCTATCTGACTGGGCCGGTAGCACCGTCTAGGCGCTATCGCTTATAAGGCACCCTTCGGCGGTTCCTTACCCCCATATCCCACAAAAACCACTAGCGTTCATTTTTTGTGAGGGCCCTGGGGCCGGGCCGGGTGCATGTTAGACTGGCATTGGGGTTTTAAGCTTACTTTAAGGTTTATGGTTTAAAAGGGAGTGGATATGTCGATAGTTCAGTTTAACAAACCAAAGTTACCTGGTCTTAGCTTCACCAACCTTCAAAATCGTATTAAAAGATTCTCTTTTGTGGTTCTTTGTGGACTTATAGGTTTTGGTGGTGGTTTGTTAGGTGCTCAGATTAGCGGCAACGGCGGCCAAACAGCCAAGACCATAGAGCAGAAACAGCAGGTAATTAGTAGTGAGAGTGAACTAATTTCCGAGATAGCCAAAAAAGTCGGCCAAAGTGTTGTGTCCGTAGAAGTGGAAAGCGAAACCAGCGCCACAGATTTTTTTGGCTTCGTTGTGCCTCAGCGGCAAGCTAGTGCTGGCACCGGCTTCATTATCAGTGCTGAGGGCGTAATTGTTACCAACCGTCACGTCGTACCAGCTGGTGCCACAAAGGTCAGCATAACCATGGCTGATGGTACTCAATACGCCAACGTCCAGGTACTGGGTCGCACAAGCGAGAACAATCCACTGGACGTGGCCTTTCTTAAAATCAGCGATTTAAAGGGCAAGAGCTTGACTCCCGTGACAATTGGAGACTCTTCTAAAATGGAAGTCGGCGATCGGGTTATTGCAATCGGTAATGCTCTTGGCCAGTTCCAAAATACGGTTACTGAAGGAATCATTTCTGGACATGGCCGCAGTGTGGTGGCCGCAGACCAATCTGGCGCTGGCGCCGAAACGCTAACAGATTTATTCCAGACTGACGCAGCCATTAATCAAGGTAACTCTGGCGGACCGTTGGTTAATATTAGTGGTGAGGTTATAGCTATAAATACAGCTATCGCTGGGGGTGCGGAAAATATTGGTTTTGCTATTCCAATTAACGATGTCAAAGGTCTGATTGATGGTGTTCTTCGTAGCGGCAAGCTACAACAAGCCTACCTGGGTGTGCGCTATGTTTCTTTGACTGATGATTTGGCGTATCAGTACAACCTGGATGTTAAAAGAGGCGCTTATATTGTTCCATCCCGCGATAGTTCTTCGGTTGTAGCCGGCAGCCCGGCCGAGAAAGCCGGTTTGAAAGAAAAAGACATCATCACCAAGGTTAATAACATCACAATTGACGAAAAAACCAGCCTCACCGCCGCCCTATCACGCTTCCAGGTTGGCGAGAACGTTACCCTAACCATTGTCCGTGACGATAAAACTATCACCGTTCGCGCCACACTCGAAGCCGCTCCGAGCGAGCAATAAGTAATAATCAAATGGTAAAAGCTAAGAGGCAAGAACATCCATTCTAATATTCTTAAGAATATTAGAATATTAGAAGGGTCTTATTAGTTTTTGAACAGCTGGATAAAGTCTTGCACCTTTTGTAATTTGTAGCCGGAATGCTCGGCAATTTTAGCCAGTTTTTCGTGCTGCGGCGGTAAAGACTCCGTAAGCACAAATCCAACTCCGTTAAGGGTACGACCCTTAGGCCTAAGGGTCGTACCCTTAAAATCTTTCAATTGCTCGAATAGTCTCCTATACATGTTCAGGCCATCTTTACCACCGAATATAGCGATCCGTGGTTCCATAGCCGCGGCCTCATTAATTTTCCAGTGGTTGGGCACGTAGGGCAGGTTGGCTAAGATGGTAGTCGGTAGATGGTAGTTAGTGGATAGGAAAGGTTGGAGGAGATCACCTTCTATAAACTCAACTTTAGCTCCTAAAGCTCGGGCGTTTTGGCGGGCAACCTTCAAGCATTTGGGGTCTATGTCGGTAGCTGTAATTTGTGCGCCTGGAATTTCCAATTTAGCTGTTATGGCTAGAACACCAGAGCCTGTACCAATATCTATAATTTTTAAATGACTAGAAACTAGCGACTGGTGACTAACGACTAATTTACAAAGTAAATTAACCATGGTTTCGGATTCGGGGCGGGGTTCTAAAACCCGTTTATTGACCTTAAACCGGCGGCCATAGAACTCAGAAAAACCGCGGATATAAGCTAATGGCTCATGGCTAGCACGCCGAGCTAACTTTTTGTTCAATTCTTTAAGCTGCTCGGTTTTTATTTCTGCTTCCGGGTGGGCCAAAATCCAAGCCCGGTCACACCCCAGTTCGTCTTCCAGCAACACTAAACAATCCAGTCTTGCTGACCCAACCCCAGCCTCTTTTAGGGTTCTGGTATATTCTCTAACGAATTTACCGACAGTCATGCTAATACTACTACTTTTTTGAACGATCGTTCAAAAAAGTAGTAGGTTTATTGTTCATGGCTTATTAACTGCCTTTCGGCAGCTTGGAGTTTTTCGATTAGGTCGTCAATCTCGCCATTCAGAGCGCCTGATAGGTTGCTGCGGGAATAACAAATGCGGTGGTCGGTAATTCTATCTTGAGGGAAGTTGTAAGTACGGATTTTTTCACTACGGTCGCCAGAACCAATCAGTGCCCGACGGGCATCACCTAGTTTAGTTTGTTCTTCTTCAATCTTGGCTTGAAGTAGCCGCGAGCGCAGCACGTTCATAGCCTTTATTTTGTTACTTATCTGACTCTTTTCGTCCTGT
>JACPKG010000002.1 GCA_016187175.1 Candidatus Saccharimonadota bacterium | reverse complement strand
CTGCCAGTCGCGCTCATCGTGGGCCGGGACGGCCATGATGGCGCCAGTGCCGTAGCCAAGTAGAACATAGTCAGCTACCCAAATGGGAATTTTTTCTTTACTGGCTGGGTTAATGGCATAAGCACCCGTAAAGACACCGGTTTTTTCGCGTTCAGTTTCCATTCGATCAATTTCAGATTTCCGCTCAGCCTGTTCTATGTAATCTTTGACTTCTTTAGAAATACTTAATTCGCCTGAGGCGAATATTTTATGTTCGGGCGCCAAAACCAAAAATGTCGCACCGAAGATAGTGTCTGGACGAGTGGTAAAGACTCCTATCGTCTTTTTTGTACCTCCGACACTAAAGTCTATTTCCGCCCCCTGGCTCCTGCCTATCCAGTTACGCTGCATGGCTTTGATGGCTTCGGACCAATTAACATTATCTAGATCGTTAGCCAACCGGTCGGCATAGTCCGTAATTTTCAAGAACCATTGCTTGAGCGCTTTTTTCTCAACTTCGTTGCCGCAGCGCCAACACTTGCCATCTTCTACCTGCTCATTAGCCAGAACAGTTTTATCAACCGGACACCACCACTGTAAGCTTTCCTGCTGATAGGCCAGGCCTCTTTTAAACAACAGTAAAAACAGCCACTGCGTCCATTTGTAATACTTGGGATCGGTGCTGTTAATCTCGCGCGACCAATCATAAGAAAAGCCCATTTGCATAAGCTGCTGTTTGAAGTTTTTAACATTTTTAGCCACTGCTTCCTGCGGGCTAATGCCGGTTTTTATGGCGTAGTTTTCGGCCGGCAGGCCAAAGGCATCCCAACCCATCGGGTGCAGCACGTTCATGCCGCTCATCCGGCTATAACGGGCTACCGCGTCACCAATGGTGTAATTGCGCACATGGCCGACATGCATGGCCGCGCCGCTGGGATATGGAAAGTACTCCAAAACATAGCGTTTGGGCTTACTTTTGTCCTCTGTGACTTGGTAAATTTTAGTTTCTTCCCAAACTTTTTGCCACTTCGGCTCAATAACCTTCGGATTGTACCTTTTCATTGCTTGTTTCTATTCTAACAGAGAAGTTGTCTAGAATTGCTTGAGATAGCTAGTGCTGAAACTGGTGGTTAATTTTTGTTTAGCTTGCCAACGCTCCTGGGCAAAGTTAATAAGTTTCGTCACCAGTTCCACATTAGAAACACCAGCTTTACGCCAATTATGCGCATACAATCCACCGGGAAGAGGATTCACTTCATTGAAATAAACTTGGCTGGTTTTTGAATCTATCAGCAAATCGATTCGGGCAATGCCGCTGCAGCCCAAGGCTCGATAAACAGCTAATCCGATCTGTTCGGCCTTATCATAAAGATCCTTTGGCAGTTTGGCCGGAATCTCACTATATCCTTGCGCGCCAGCTTTACCAGCGCCTTTACTCTTTTTGCCTCCTTGCATGTATTTTGTGTCGAAATCAAAAAAATCTTCAGGTTTGGTTAAAGGTCGCTCTAGCTTCGCCGGCGATAACTCATCATTGCCCATAATGGGCAACGTAACTTCAATAAGATTGGGCACGGCTTCCTCAACAATAATTTTGTCATCGTAGTGGGCGGCTACTTCTAAAGCGTTAATAAGCTCTGATTCTTGCTCAACTTTTGAGACACCTATACTCGAACCAAGATGAGCCGGTTTTACAAACAATGGATACTTTAGACTCCTAATTTGCTTTAGTATTTCCTTTGGCTTAGCCAGCTGGTCGGCGGGAAACCACAACCAGCGCGGGTTTTTTATACCTGAAGCTTCGGTTACTTGCTTGGCTAAGACTTTATCCATGGCAACTGTGCTGGCTCTAAAATCACAACCGACATAAGCTACGTTAGCCATTTCTAGCAACCCCATCAGTTCGCCGTCTTCACCGTGTGTGCCATGCATGGCCGGAAAGACAATATCTATTTTTTTGTACATTTTACGGCCGGCGAATTGACTGGACTTTACAAGAGTCAATCCATCATCAAATAGCAGATGAACTTTTGGTGCTTTGCGCATGAAGTTTTCAATTTCGCCGCTTTGGTAAAGCTTGATGTCTTTGAGTCTTTCATCCCAGTACCAGGCACCGTCTTTGGCGATATAAACTGCTTCGACCTTATATTGTTTTGTCAATTCAAGGGGTTTAATAACAGCAGCCAGAGCAGTAATAATAGAAACGTCGTGCTCGGTTGATTGACCGCCAAAGATGACTGCAACTGTTTGCATCAGAACTTAAGTATACAATTTATGCTGATTAATTGTAATTGTCAGGCCAGTCATTTTGCAGCAGCAGCAAATCTCCAGCCGCTACGAATTGATCCAAGTTAGTGTAAAAGTTAAGCGGGTCTTCTTCAATAACTAACTGACCGGTAAATTTTTCATCCCGTATGCCCTGGGTAATGGCGTTCGTAACAGAGTGATTCATTAGAACGACAAGATCGGGCTTTGCCCGGGCGATGGCCTTACCAAGTCGGTCGTGGATAGCGGCACTATCTTGACCTTGATCTACTAAACCGGGTGTAACATAAACTTTGCGCCTAGCTGGTAACTCTTTCAGTAATTCAAGACCAGCTAACATGCCTTCAATATTACCGTTATAAGTGTCATCGATGATCCAGGCACCACCAGCCTCACGTGGTTGCATACGATGCTCGAAGGGTTCTATTTTAGAAACACCCCTTTTTATTTGCTCATCGCTGAGGCCAAACTTTTCAGCCAAAGCTACAGCTAGGGCTAAGGGGCCGATCTGGTGCCTGCCCAAAAGCGAGCTTTGCAGGCTGAGAGTTTTAGTCCCTTGCTTCATTAAGAATCTGACGCCTTGAATACTTGATTTCACATCACTAATTTTCCAGCCAGCAACCTCTTTAGAACTAAAAAGTTTATAGGATTTTTTAATAAACGGCTTTACGGCTTCTGATTCTTCATTAACATAGACATTATCTTTTAGATAATCCGCCAATAAAAAAAGGTCTTTTCCAGCGGCAGAAAGTGTTTTGTACTTGTCCAGGTGGGCCGGTGCTAAGCCTGTGATAATACCAATATCAGGATGAGTATTTTTAATAAAGCCAGCTACGTCGCCAGGTGCTCCCTCGCCGTATTCGATAATTAAGATATCTTCATCACCCTTTAGTTTGGCGGCAAATATCGCATGGCTAATGGCCACATTCTTATTGGCCGGCGTGGCGGCAACTTTTTTGCCCTCAGCTAGCACTGTAGCCAGTATTTCCTTCATGGTCGTCTTGCCATAGCTGCCGGCCACAGCGATTTTTTTGCCCGGGTGATCAGCAAAGATTCTGCTTGATCTACTGATCTGTATCCATGACAGAGGCTTAACTACCAACCATCTGCCAAGCAGAAGCGGTACGACCACCAGATGGGCCCACACCAGTGGGATACTAAGCAGTAGGTCAACGGCAAATATGACCGTCGGGCCCTTGTTCTTAAGCGCCCATACCCCCCAAACCAGCGCTCCGGCAAGTTGAGCCAGCATGCCAACTTTTAGGGCTAATAACAGCGTCTTGGAACGACTGGTTCTGACTAACGATTTACGATAGGTGACTTTACTAAAGTCTTGGACTCGCCACAGCCACTTTAGGTAAGGAATTACTTGGTACTCTGTTGCTTGCAGCATATAAACGATGGTTGTGGCGAAGCGTAAGCGATACATGGCCGCAATAGATCTAAACATTTAAAAAATCCTCTATTAGCTGCGCCACGGCTTCCGGTTGCTCCTGGTGCAAAAAATGCCCAGCGTTCTCAATAATCTCCAGTTTGGAGCCTGAAATGGCCTGGTGTAGGGCTTGTCCATCTTCAGCCGGCGTCGTCTGATCTTTAGAGCCATAAATTAACAATGTCGGTACAGAAATTGTCTTAGCGGCTGATTGGATATCTTCACTAATAATTTGCTTAAACGTTGCTTCCATATGCGGCAGTAATAGTGCTTCAGATCCAGCCGTCTTATAGAACTTCCGGCGCAGTTTTTGTCTGGTCTTTGGGGGTAGAAGATAGGCCGGTAATTTACCAGTTTTGGCAACGGCTTTAATTATTTTTTTCCGTAAAGAATGCTTTTTCCTTACTCCTGCAGAGGCTAGGAGAACCAGCTTTTCTGTCTTAAAATCATCGCTTGCTAGTCCTTTGATGGCTATAGACCCGCCGTACGAATGGCCAATTAAGCCATAGGTACGCACAATGCCAACTTTCTTCATCCAGTCAGCCACAAATTTTGTATAATCTGCCATGTCCCAGGCTTTTGGTGGTGCCTGGCTACCGCCAAAGCCCGGTAAATCTAGAGCCAAAACAGTGTATTTAGCTTGCAAGCTTTTGATTAATTCCGAAAAAGAGTCCAACGAATCACCCCACCCAGGCAGGCAGACAATAGTCTTACCATTACCAACTTTCTGATAATTAGTCATTAGGTCGTTAACAACGACATTCATAAGCTTAAGTATATCAATCTAAAGGGTTTTAAGCTGTCGCCTCTGGAGACCGGTCGTCCTTGTGCGACCGACCGCTCTTGAACCGAGCTGGTGGAGCATACCGGGCTCGAACCGGTGACCTCCTCGATGCCATCGAGGCGCGATAGCCAACTTCGCCAATGCCCCTTCAGCTCGATTCAAATTAATTCCTTAATTTCTTTTCTTCCATTGCCTGTCTTAAGATATAGTTCCCTTTGATAGGCTTCGGCTCGAGTATTATAACTTTCTTGGTAAACAAGCTCAAATGGTCGCCTTGGCGACCGCTCTAACCAGATGAGCTACATCCCCGTAATTTGCCTGAATTATTATAGCCAAACCCTTGGATGGATATACGGAGATTCATGCGCCCCATAGCAATGTTTGGTTTACCATGAGCGTGTCGAGTGGTGGACCGAGTGGGATTTGAACCCGCGACCCCTGCAATGCGAATGCAGTGCTCTACCCCTGAGCTATCGGCCCGGACTATAGCGAGTGGGTGCGAATGACCTATTATATCGTTTAACGACGTTTTTAAAAAAATGCTTGCGGGATAAAGACGTACAATTTTTCGCTTCCTAGTACCAGCTATCGGTATGAGTCGCTTCCAGACGAATAATCGGGCATCGATTCAGATGCGGCTGGGTTATATCTAGGAGCGCTAAGATTTTCTAATCTTCTTACACAAGCGCCCATCGCCAGAACACCAAGTGCCGCAGAAACAACCTGATTATCTAAATAGCCTTGGGCAACTTCAGCCGCCGTATACCCACCGAGGGTAGACAGCATAACATTACCAATGTATTGCTGGAATGTGATTTGGCCGTCGCGTACCAATTTGAGAACTCTGAGTGGGTCAAGTCCTTCAAGAGAGTGTTTTAGCATCGAATATATTGTAACATACTTATTTTAATACCGCAAATCCATGGTGTCAGTTGCGTGGTGCGCTCCTTCGAAAAATAAGATATGTGACAACAGCTGCAACGACGGCCGTTGGACCAACATAATATTGTTCATTCGCAACAATTCCGCTGCGTAGAAAAGGTGCTTCAATAAGAGCAGCCGCGGATAGAGCACTAATCAAACTGGCCCTTCGACCATATACACCCCGGTCTGGCCTTGGCTCAAGTGATTCATTTGGCATCGTGACTATTATATCACTATTGACTAAACAAAGCAAAAAACTGCCTCTTTTTTAGAGGCGGTCTTTTGATGTTCTTCGCGCAGCCCACCCTTGCCCCGCCCTAAAACCTGAGCGCAACAGTCGACTGTTGGATTGTGTAGCTTCAAGTTTTAGGGCGGGGCGTGGCCTGAAACATTTGTATTTTTGTTTCCTTAGCCGGTGCGCGAAGCTATCCCTATTACACGCTTGTGCTTATTGTTTGTCAATCAACTTGTCAAGAAAATTCTTAAGCTGATTGATGGCCTTTACCTGAAGGTATGCCTCTTCGAATGTTTGGTCGTCCATCTCAGCCAAAGTTTGTTTTGAATAGTGAGGAATAAAGACCGGATTCCAACCAAAACCATCCCCTCCCCTGGGGCGATCAGCAATTGTACCTTCTAGACTGCCTGCAAAATACTTTAAAATTTGACCGTCATAGTAAGCATAAATACTACTTGCGACTGCCTCGCGTTCTTGGTCCACATCAGCCAGACGACAAACACCTTCTAGCCCAATTTCATCTATAAACCATTTAATAAATGGTCCGGGAAGTTTACCCATGGCCTTAATTACAAGCGAAACATCCTCGACTATGACGGGCTTGCTAAGTTGTTCATAGGCCAGTTTAACTTTATACTCGGCAATTTCTCTCAAATCTAGACTCTGAATTTCATGGACTGCAACTGCCCGGTGAGGTACCTCAATTCCGATTAACTCAGAAAAATATTTAGCCTTCTTAGCATTACCTGTAACAAATGTTGCCCGCATTATTTTTTCTCCAGCATTTTTAAAAACTTCCGTTCGTCAATCTGTTTGGTGCCGAGTTGGCGAGCTTTGGCTAACTTGCTCTTGCCAACATTTGCACCCACCACCAGATAGTTCGTCTCATTGCCGACTGAGTCTTGAAAGGTACCGCCCAAAGCCCGGATTTTTTCGGCTGCTTCTTCGCGACTCATCAATTCCAGACTGCCCGTTATAACAAAGTTATAACCACTTAGCGAGCCAGTAGTTTTTTGAACTTCCAAGGGTCGAACTCCGAATTTGTAGAATTTTTTAAGTAACTCCTGGTTTAGCGACTGGTTAAACCACTCCACGATTGCTTCTGCCACGACTTCTCCCACACCATCAATTTCGCTCAACTCTTCGATGGTAGAATTACTTAACTTGTTAAGTGTTTTGAAGTGGTTGGCAAGATCAATGGCTGTTTGCTCACCAACATGGCGAATACCCAAACCATAAATAAACCGCGCCAGCGGCGGGTGTTTTTTGTCTTGAATGGCTTTAATGAGCTTGCTTGCCGAAATTTCGGCAAAACGGTCTAATTTCAGCAGGTTGTCTTTTTTGAGCGTAAAAATATCAGCCTGGTCTTTGATGAGGCCGGCTTGAATCAAAGCAATAACATTCTTTTCGCCCAACCCCTCGATATCCAACGTGCTTTTACTGGTGAAGTGCCCGATGAGTTTCCAGGATCGCGAAGGGCAGGCGCTGTTCGAACATCTCCATATCGCTTCCTCTTTTTTACTTTTGACCAGTCTGGCGCCGCAGTCTGGGCAATGCGACGGCATCGCAAACTCTTTTTCTGATCCATCACGTAGTTCGGTTAGCGACCGCACGACTTCCGGTATGACATCTCCAGCCTTTTGGACAATCACTGTATCACCAATGCGAATGTCTTTGCGCCTAACTTCGCCTTCGTTATGCAGCGTGGCCATTTGCACCGTGCTGCCGGCGACAACCACCGGCTCGAGCATGGCTACCGGCGTGGCTGCGCCAGTGCGGCCAATGCTAACAAAAATATCTCTAACTTTGGTGGTAACTTGCTCGGCCGGATATTTAAACGCCACCGACGCCCGCGGCGCTTTACCGACAATCCCCAAACGATCGTGCAGAAGCCTATCGTTAACTTTTATGACTAGGCCGTCTGTATTAAACGGTAGGTCATGGCGTTTTTTTTCCCAATACTCGTAATACTTGATGATTTCGTCAGCGGAACCGACTGTTTTGGCTGTTGAATTAGCAATGATACCCAATTCGCGTAAGCCTTTATAGGCAGACTCATTGGTTGGTACTTCGCTGCGATTATCGCGAATTAAATCGTAGGCGTGGAAATGTAGCGGCCGCTCGGCAACTAATTTTGGATCCAACTGACGGATAGTGCCGGCTGCTAGGTTACGGGGGTTAGCGAATGTCGGTAAGCCAGCCTGAGCCCTCTTTTCGTTAAGCTTTTTAAAATCATTCTTATACATGACAATTTCACCCCGTATCTCTGTCCTCCCCTTAAGAAACTTGTTATAGTTGTGATAAATGTGATAGGTTAGACCTATCACATTTCGGAGGCGGAGAGGAACTGATTCAATAGTGCGGACATTGGCCGTTACATCTTCACCGACAAAGCCGTCGCCGCGGGTGATAGCCTGAGCTAGCACACCATCTTGATAAACCAACGCTGCAGCCAGGCCGTCCATCTTGATATCCATAAAGAACTCCAATTTGGGATGTTCGACGTCCGATGTTAGACGTTCGGGTAAAAGTCTGGTGATTCGGGCAATCCACGCTTCTAGCTCTTGCCTGTTGAAAACATCGCTTAGGCTAAGCATACGCGTGCTATGACGGACTTGTTTGAAACCAGGTAGCGACTGGCCAGCCACCCGCTGAGTCGGCGAGTCAGGCGTAATTAACTCCGGGTATTTTTCTTCAATTTGCACTAGTTCATGTTTTAAGCTGTCAGCTGCCGCTTCGCTCATGATTGATTTGTTAAGGACGTGGTAGTTATAACGGTAATCACTTATGAGTTGTCGCAGCTTGGCTGCCCGCTCAGTTATCTTTTTATTGATCATCTAAAAGTCCTCGGTACAAGCTGTACAAATAGGTGTGCGCTACGAAAAGCACAAGGATGCTGAGCAGATAATAAATCGGCACCACTAGAACTTGCGCGAATAATACAAGAGGGACGATTATGACTGCCATGGCCAAAAGTATAAAAACTGGCAAAAATAGCACTCGCCGGATAATTTTTAGCCGCCGGAAATTTACTAAGTTTTTAGCCGTACGCAGGGCCTGGCGCGGTTGCGTATCTGGCAAGGTAACTATATAGAGTGCAAAAATAGAGCTGCTCAGCATGTAAGCCGACCAGGCGGCTAGTAAGGCAAGGACTAGCGACATAATTAAAATCGCCCAGTCACTACCGGGAAAGCTGGAAGCTACTGCCGCCAAGAGTCCAGATCCTATAGTGACCGGCAAGAGCTGAATAAAGATTACCAAAAGTACCAGCACGAAAGGAATCAAAGGCGTCATTGACCTATAATATGCCTCCTTGATACCTATCTGCTGGCCGATCAGCAGCTGCCGCAGCGCCCAAATAGTAACTAGGCTACCTATAACAATTAGGGTATTTTGCATAACTGATGCTGCTGGCGAACTGCCAGCCGCGCTGCCGCCCAACAAAGAGCTAAAACCGCCTAAGGCCGCAGATAGACTACGACTGCTTGCCAAATCGTTTTTAACAGCGTCAAAATTATTGACTACGCTACTTAATCCACTAGCCAAAACGATACTTAAAATTAAATAAATCAAAATGATGCCGCCTAGGACTTGCCAGTGACTAAGAAAAATACCAAATACCTGCTTGATTAGGTTGAAACTGCTTGGCACGACTAGCTGGCTAGCTTCTTTTTTAGCCTGGCGGCGTCCTTGCCTGCGCGTTGCTTGGCGTAGACGCACACCGGCACTTGGGGTCTTCCCCTGCTTGACCATAGCTTAATTATACCCAGTAGTAGACTTTCGAGTCATCTCGTCGTTACATAAGCTATTTTATTCGACATTATGGCTAACTCAACGGCCTACGACTTCCAGTCTCTGTAAAGACATGCTGACGAGCAAAAAAAGTTCCAAGGGTGTCGAATGATCTCGAAAGCTCACTACTGGGTTATAGCTCAGAACAGAGGTAATTTGTTCGCTCTTTCTATAAATTCATTTGACGCAGGGCGGCAATGCGGGCTTCGACCGGCGGATGAGTGCTAAACAAACCGGCAACGGCCTTGCCTGAAAGGGGGTTGGAAAAGAACATATGAGCAGTGGCTGTATTTTGGATCTTGGTGGCGCTGCCATGAGCGCCGATTTTTTCCAATGCGGAAGCCAGGCCCTCTGGATAACGCGTAGTTAGCGCGCCGGTGGCATCGGCCAAATATTCCCGCCGGCGGCTAATGGCTAGCTGGATCAGAGTGGCCGCGATTGGGGCCAAAATAATTGCTACGATCGCCAGCACCTGCACCAGTTGGTTACCCTCGCGTCTGTCGTTGCCGCCAAAAATAGAAATGTGCCAAAAGAAGTCCCCGATCATCGAAATTATCCCAACTAGCGCAAAAGCTATAGTGTTAACCCTCATGTCGTAGTTTTTAATATGGGCTAGTTCATGGGCCATTACCCCTTCCAGTTCGGTATCGGTGGTAGCATGAAGCAGGCCGGTTGTGGCGCAAACGGCTGCGTGATCTGGATTACGGCCGGTAGCAAAAGCGTTCAGCGCCGGGTCTTCCATGATGTAAACCTTGGGCATTGGCAGGCCCTCGGTAATTGCCAGGTTTTCTACTGTGCGCCAAAGGCGCGGATTATCTTTTTTACTGATCTCTTTAGCTTTATTGACTGCCAGCGCCATTTTAGCTCCGGCAAAATAGCTAATCAGCGCGTAGCTAAGTGAAAAAAGACCGATAAAAAATAGCAAGCCGCGCTGGCCGGTGGCTTCGCTAACCAGATAGGCCAACGCCCACAACAAGATAATAAATGACAGCAGTAAAATTACGGTCCGGCGCTTGTTGGAACTTATTTGTTCATACATAAATCTTCGATAGTCCTTAGTCGATAGTCGTTAGTCAATAGCCTTTAGGCTTTTTTGTCGGAGAAGTTGACTTTGACCGGTTCTTTGACCGCAGCGGCCTCGCCTTCATCAACTTCAAAAAACTCACGTTCCTTAAACCTAAACAAGGCAGCAAAAATATTATTCGGGAAAGTTTGGATTTTAATATTTAAGTCGCGCGCCGCACCGTTATAAAAACGTCGGGCAGCCTGGATTTTGTCTTCAGTGTCGGTAATTTCGGCCTGTAGCTCTTGAAAGTTTTCGCTCGCCCGCAGCGCCGGATAGGCTTCGGCTACAGCAAAAATACTCTTTAGTGCGTGTTGGAATTGGTTCTCGGCTTGGCTTACTTCCCCAACGGTCTGTGCGCCCAGCGCTTTGGCCCGAGCCTCGGTGACTTCTTTAAAAGCTTCGCGCTCGTGTTTGGCGTAGCCTCTGACTGTTTCTACCAGGTTTGGTATTAGGTCATAGCGGCGTTTTAGCTGGACGGTGATGTCACTCCAGGCTTCATCTACTCGTATTTTAGCTCGTACTAAAGTGTTATAAATCAATATAATCACCACTAAAATTACACCGATAATAATCAAAGCGACTGTCATTTTTTTGGTTCCTCCTTGTACGTTCTAAGGTTTAATTATACATCAAGCGTCCAAGTCATTGTATGATGTGAGCAAGCATGAGCTTCAAGGTATTACTAGTGCTAATGCTGACGGCTCTATTGGGTTGGTCAGGCTATGCCTACAGCCGTCCTTTGCCAGAAATTAAAGCTACGGCTAAGGTAATAAGTCTAAAAACCAGCCAGGCTATAAACCTACCATGGCCGGCTTACGGCCAAGGCGCGCTTGGCGCGCTGGGTTATGGTGTATTAGAAACACATGGCCAGCAAAAAGCTGTACCAATGGCCAGCCTAGCAAAAGTCATAACCGCCCTAGCGGTATTGAAGCAAAAACCACTCGCGCTCGGCCAAACAGGTCCGACTATCACTATAAATAGCGACGATGTCGCAATTTATAACTCGTATTACAACCAGGGCGGTAGCGTGGTCAAGGTTGAGGTCGGCGAACAGCTTAGCCAATATCAAGCCCTGCAGGCTCTTTTAATACCTTCGGCCAATAACATGGCTGACACCTTGGCACGCTGGGCGTTTGGCTCAATGGATAGTTACATATCTTTTGCCAACCAAATGTTGCAGGGACTGTCCCTGCAAAACACTAAAGTTGCTGATGCCAGCGGTTTTTCGCCGGAGTCAGTCAGTTCGGCACAGGACCTAGTCAAGCTTGGCTTGAGCGCCATGCAAAACCCACTAATAGCCAGTCTCGTTAAGCAAGAAGTCGCGGAACTACCGGTTGCTGGAAAGGTCAATAATGTTAATTGGCTGTTGGGCAGCGACGGGGTTGTTGGTATTAAAACCGGCAACACCGATGAAGCCGGCGGCTGCTTTTTATTTGCTTCACAAAGGAACGTCGGTGGCCAAAGCCTGACTTTAATCGGCGCCTTGATGCAGGCGCCCGATCGCAATACAGCCATTAGGGACGCTCGTATCTTAATACAGGCCAGTGACAGTGGTTTTGAAACTGTTAAAGCCGTGAGTCAAGGCCAAACTGTAGCTACCTATGAAGCTCCTTGGGGCGCCAAGTCCGAAGTAGTCGCCAAAGACGATTCAGCAATGCTTGCCTGGCGCGGCGCCAGTTTACAGACGTCAGCACAGTTAAACAATCTCACCGGGTCGTACCCTGTGAGGGCAAATACAAGCGTTGGTTCAATTAAAGTCGCCAATGGCCAAAAGACAGCTAGAGTCTCAGTTATTCTAAAAAATAACTTAGTCGGCCCACCATGGCACTGGCGCATCTTCCGCTAATTCTGTACAATAACAGAGGTAATTTGGGCGAATGGCGGAATTGGTAGACGCGCTAGCTTCAGGAGCTAGTGTCCGCAAGGACGTGGAGGTTCAAGTCCTCTTTCGCCCACCATCAGAAGGGAGGAAGTTTGAATAAAATAGCGCATTATTTGCAAGAACATTTGTTGGGCGAGGTTTCCTCGGCGGCTGAGGTTCGACGGCATTTTTCGCACGACGGCAGCATTCTGCGCCTAACACCCACCGCAGTAGCCTACCCCAGAAATGAAACTGATATACGAAAGACCGTTCGTTTTGCTTGGCAGCTAGCCCAACGGGGGCGAGTTCTGCCAATTACAGCCCGTGGGGGCGGCACTGACAGCTCCGGCGCCGCTGTCGGCGGCGGCATTATCCTAGTTTTTGCAGCCCATATGAACAACATTTTGTTTTTTAATCCTAAGAGGCGATTTATTAGCGTTGAACCCGGGATAACTTACGAAGTTTTGGAACAAGTCCTGCGCAGCCATGGCCTATTCTTGCCACCTTATCCCCTATCACAGATGCGTGCAACCGTCGGCGGCGGAATTGCCAACAACGCCATTGGTGAAAAATCAGTTAAATACGGCGCCACCGCGGACTATGTTGATAGCCTGCGGATTGTTTTATCTAACGGCGAGGTTATCGAGACAGGGCCGCTGGGCAAAAAGGAACTTAACCACAAATTGGGGCTGCAGACTTTTGAGGGTGAAATATACCGCACGCTGGATGCGTTGCTGGAGGAAAACGCCGACCTTATAAATACTGGACGCGAGCAAATCAAAGCCAGGCACAACTCCGCCGGCTACAACTTGTTCGATGTCAGAAAAAAGGGAGAATTTAACCTAACACCTCTGTTTATCGGCTCGCAAGGGACGTTAGGCATTATTACCGAAGCCACGCTGGAAGTAGTCAAGCATAACTCTAAAACCACGCTAGCAATAATAAGCCTAAACGAGCTTAACGATTTGCTGGTAGTCCTACCAAACATTTTAGAACTCCAGCCCAGCCTGCTAGATATGCTTAACCAAGCAGCCGTAGAACAGATTCAACAAATTAACCCTAGCCAACTGACTGGTGTACTGGCGCAGCCCAAAGCCGCTGTTCATCTTTTTGTGGAGTTCGATAACCGTAAAGAAAAAGACCGACATAAGGCCGTTAAACAACTGCAGAAAATTGCCGACCAAGTTGAGGCTTGGACTGAAGTATTCGATAAGACCGAAGGCCAAGACCGGTTTTGGAAAATTTTAGGCAGCATTAACACTCTATTGGTTAACCCTCACGGACAGGCCAAAGCCGTGCCGGTTATGGAAGCTGTCTCTGTGCCCGTAAATAGGTTAGTGGAGTTTTTGCACCAGGCATACAAGTCTTTTGACGAGACTGGGTTGGCGGCCGCTGCGTGGGGTCACGCTGGAGATGGCGTGATGCGCTTGCAGCCAATGCTTGATTTAGCGCAGCTGGGTGACCGGCAAAAGCTATTTAAAATTGCTGACTCTATTTATGATTCTGCCATCCAGCTGGGCGGTAGTACAAATGCCGGTTCTGGCGACGGGCGTATCCGGGCACCTTATCTATCTAAAATGTACGGCCAGGAGCTACGCGACTTGATGATAAGAATTAAAAAGATCTTTGACCCGCACGGCTTTTTAAATCCAGGCGTCAAAACAGCTTCGGCTGAAGACATAAAAACCCTTTTGCGCAGTGAATATAATCTATCAAACTTCTACGACTACCTACCCCGAACTTAAAAATCCGCCTCCGGCGGATTTTGGTGGGCGAGAGAGGAATCGAACCTCCACGTCCTTTCGGACACTGGCACCTCAAGCCAGCCTGGCTACCTGATTACAGCACTCGCCCAAAGCGGTTTTTGCAGTATAAATTATAACACCTTATCTGTTATAATCTTCTAGAAAGGGCGCTTAGCTCAGTTGGCTAGAGCACCGCGTTTACACCGCGGGTGTCGGGGGTTCGAGTCCCTCAGCGCCCACCAGATAAGAAATGATAATATTAAACGGGGCGCTTTAGCTCAGTTGGTAGAGCAGAGGCTTGAAGAGCCTTGTGTCCTCGGTTCAAGTCCGAGAGGCGCCACCATCCACCGTCGCTCGACCCTAGCGGTCGAGCTATGGCGGATTGATAGGTTGTTTCGAGGACGAGAACCGGTATAGGTTCGGTGCACGCAGCCGCGCAGGGAAAATCGTGTTTATATGATTTTACCGAGCAGCGAGGGAAAAGTGCGAAGCACGCTGTCCGAGAGGCGCCACCGTTGTAAGAATACTTACAGCAGAATAGGGGACTAATCTATTTAATCTAACTTTGTTAAGTAAGGAGGTGCTCATGCAATATGACATCTATAATGGAGTCAAACACCAACAAATCAAATTTAAAAAGATAGTAATTGCGGTAGTAGCTAGTGCTGGTATGGTAGCTGGTATGGCTGTACCCGCATTAGCAGCCGGTCCTGGCTACAGCCCACCACCAGCTGTGGCCGATGCCTGTAATGCTGGACACGGTGCGTTTGCAGCTTTTAGCGATCCATCACAGCATTGGACACCTGGTCAGCCGCCATACTTTGGCGACGGCGAGCTCGGTTCAGCACGCGGTGGGGCTACTGGTGCGAATAACTCGAGTTATTCGCAATACTGCCAAAGTCTATAATATTAGGCCTGCAACAAACATGAGGCTTTGTACGCCGCTAAAGCGGCGTACTTTGCTTTTACAGGGGTTTTTGCTACAATTTCCTCTGTTGCCGAAGCTAAGCGGGCCTGTCCGCCGAAGCCTTGGCGTAGGCGGGTGTAGCTCAGTTGTTTAGAGCGCTTCCTTGCCAAGGAAGAGGCCAGGGGTTAGAGTCCCCTCACCCGCACCAAGCATAAGCACTATGAGCTCTGTAAAAAGAGCTTTTTATTTTGCTTACGCTTGCATTTTGGACTATTTCTTGGAGAATTGAAGTAATGAGTGAGGTAGTGCCCCAATTTACTTATTCTCCGGATGGAATTTTGAAAGTTCATATAACCTATGACGACCCTAGGCTTGAGAAAACACAAAGGCAAGGGATAGAACAACTTGCTCAATACAATGGTATTCAGATTGAAGATGCAGATGCACAAACAGAAGTATCAATTGACATATCAAGAGCATTGGGGCCGAACTTTAATAACAGTGGCGATGAAAAAGTCCTTGAGTTTCTTAAGCATCTATCCGACTCTCTCGCCTATCACCCAGAAGGCGCTACCGATAGGGTCGCTAGTCTAGATACAATTACGTATGCTGGCGCATTTGCTAGTATTTATCCCCAATTTCAACGCTGGCTAAATACTCAAGGCTTAGACGAAGGAGTTTCTAAAGAAAGCGTCCTTGCAATGGCGACACCATTTGGCAAGAGTATGTTAAAAAAGAGCGCGAGAGACTTCGTAGCATTTGAGAGTGGTGGAAGAGGTTGGGCTTTTGAAGTTACCTCATACCCAGACCGTTTTGGCATTGATACACAAGAAGAAACAGAAGACTCTATAATTGAACGGCATGGGAAAGTTCGGTGGGACTGGGCCTACTTAGTTACTCTCGGTAGTTGTGCTTGCTGGGGCGTAAATGGAGAGGATAGGAGCCATATCCGAATAAGGCCAGATAATGCTCGTCTTTATGATATGACGCCTCACAATGTAGATTTTGCTAGGCAGACTCTTAGCCACATACTCGGTCTTGGTGCATTAACTTATCGTGCATCAGAATATGAAGGGAAAGAAGACTTACTAGCTGATGTAGAGTGGGGGGAGCCATCTACGCACCCAAAGTAAATCAATAGGACTTTAGTGTAAATCCCACCACCCACTTAATCACGCTGGGCTAGCATGTACTCCTGATACGGGACTTCTAGTATAATTCTCCAGCGAGAGATTTTATCTCTTAGCAGATATAAGTTTTTCGTAATGCTTTCAAAAAATTGGGACCGTTTACGACACTTTTGTTGAAGTTTAGGCAGGGCTGTATTACTTTTATCTTTAATGATGGATATTGATCTTCGCGTGTCAGCAACAGGAACGAATAGAGAAACAGTATACCGAAGGACGATCGGCGTCCTACTAGGTTCTCAGCTGATGGCCGGTGCCGGATTAGCGGCGGGAATAGCCGTCGGTGCCCTGCTTGTCGAAGACATGACTGGCTCAACCGGAATATCCGGTCTACCGGCGGCACTTTTTACTTTAGGTTCGGCAGTGGCAGCCAAGCTTGTAGGCAACCTATCCCAAAAATACGGCCGTCGAACCGGACTTAGTATGGGATATTCGGTTGGAGCCATCGGTGCCGCAGGCATAGTCTTAGCTGCAATTATTAATTCTCTACCCCTTCTTTTTATTGCGCTTTTTCTATATGGCTCAGGCACAGCGACTAGTCTTCAAGCCAGATATGCTGGAGCAGATCTGGCTGAGCCGTCTAAAAGAGGACGGGCAATCAGTACGGTGCTAGTTGCCACTACCGCAGGCGCAGTGCTTGGCCCAAACCTTGTCGAGTTAACAGGTAGGGTTGCTCAGTCAATAGGCGTAAGAGGCTTGGCTGGACCTTTTATGTTAGCCACGCTTGCATATGGGTTGGCTGCTATTGTGGTTTTTACCTCGATGCGGCCTGATCCGCTATTGACAGCTCGCGCCCTGGCTTTGCGTTCTTCCCAACAGCCGGACGATCAGAAACAGGCGGCCGGCAACGATCCAAGACGCACAATCTGGTTAGCGGCTACAGCCATGCTGGTCACACAAATGATTATGATAGCGATAATGACAATGACGCCAATACATATGGTGCTTCACGGGCAGAGCCTGGCGGCGGCCGGATTGGTAATTTCAATCCATATTGCAGCCATGTATCTGCCGTCACCGCTAACTGGGTTAGCAGTTGACCGTTTAGGCTATCGCCGGGTACTGGTTGCGGGCGGACTAACCTTGCTGGCTGCTGGAGTATTGGCCGCCTCCGCGCCGGTCAATTCTATCACTCTACTAGGTGTCGCGCTAGGACTACTCGGATTGGGCTGGAATTTTGGACTAATTGCCGGAACAGCGGCTGTCACCCAAGCCGCCCCTATTAATAAACGTGCCCGTATTCAAGGCTCGGTTGATATGACTGTTTCCTTAGCTGGTGCGGCCGGGGGGATGGGAAGCGGTTTTGTCGTTGTTGGCAGTAGTTATGCGACTTTAGCGCTAATGGGAGGTCTGTTAGGTCTTATAATACTACCGTTAATGCTTGCAGGCAGATCGCTTAACAGATCAAGCCTATAGTTACTTCCAAACCAATAAAAAATCCCCGCCGTCAGCCAGGGAGGATTTTTTATTCTCGAGAAGAGATTAGCGGCGCCACAAAAATAGTGCTGGTAGGTCAGAAACCTTCGCCTTACCGGATACGACGGCGATGGCTACACCCACTAAAACTAGTGTTGTGCCAACCATCAACAAGAACAGACCAAGCGCTATGGGTGAATCCCAGGTCCACTCCATCTTGTTTCCCCTCTACCCACCCTTCGACGCGATCGCCTTGGCGACCTTGCTCAGGGTGAACCGTCGAAGGATCCTGAGCGAAGTCGTCCATTCGATGTACTCAGGACGATCCTGAGCTTGGTCGAATGGGTCGAAGGACCACATCAGTTTATTTTGTAGTTTTACAATAACGCTTATTTGAAAATCGCGCAATAGTTTGGTGGGCGGGGAGGGACTTGAACCCTCAAGCCTTTTGGGCACAGCATTTTAAGTGCTGCGCGTATACCAATTCCGCCACCCGCCCGGGTGGAGGCGCGTACGGGTAATGCTCCCGTCTTCTGGGTTTTGCAGACCCATGCCTAACTTCTCGGCCAACGCGCCACGCGGACAGATTAATTATATCAATACAGGGGTATGTTTCTTAGTTAGTTTGGCGTTTTTGGCGGATCATCCAATTATCGACATTGTAAAAACGGTCGGCGGCGGAGTTGCTGGCTTTACGAGTATAGCCATAAAGCTGGCCGCGCATTATGTAAATATAGTTGGGCTGGTAAAGCGCCAGCGCCGGAACATCGTTGATCCACGCTTGTAAGAAAGATTTATATTTAACTACCCGTAGATTGGTGTCTGTCCTAGTACGTCCGGCTTCCAGAGCCTCATCGGCCGTGCCGGATTTGTACTCGCTCAAGTTTAAGCGGCCTTGAGAGGTAAGGCTGGCCTGTGAACTGTTCCAGTAAGCAAAGACGTCGGGGTCTGCGCCTATACTAATGCCGTAAACTAAGACATCGTAATCGTGAGTTGACACAATCTGGCTTTGCAAATCGTCACTAGTATAGTAAGTGACATTAACCTGAACCCCCAGTTTAGTCCACTGTTGCTGTAAAAACTGAGACAGTAGCGAGTATTGCTGGGTATCTTGAGAGCGCAGTGAAATCTCCAAAACTTGGCCGTTTTTATATCGCAGACCCTTTTCGCCCACTGTCCAGCCAGCCTTGTCCAAGGATTTATTAGCTTCTTCCAGGTTGTAGCCAGGTTGGACAAGACCGGCATTATAGCCAAGCTGTCCGCGCAGCAGTGGTCCGTCTGCCAGTTCTACAGGGTTGCCGGTTAGGTTAATTAACTGACTCCTGTCAACACCGGCAGTCAAGCCGCGCCTGACATTGACATCAGAAAGAGCCGGACGGGAGTTGTTAAAAAAGGCTGCGACTAGGCTGGTCTGCGGCGTAACGTAAATTTGTAAACCGCCATCACCGGCCAGCTCTTCGGGTAATGATTCAAGCCCGCTCATGGCATTAATCTGCTTTTTTTTGAAGGCCTTAATTAGCTGCTTTTCGCTGTTAAAAGCAATAATATTAAAGCCGTCCAGCTTTGGTTTACCAGCAGAATATTTGTCAAAAGCCCCTAGGCTAATCCGCTGTTGCCACTCAGTAGTGGGCGACCCTAAAACTTCCACAAATTTCCAAACAAACGGGCCAGTGCCAACAGGCGCTGTATTAAACTGAGCACTTCGTAAAGCTGGAGCCGCAATGGCCTTTAACAGATGCGCCGGTATGATACCGTCGGTCAAAGAATGCGGAAATGACGCCAAAGGATTGGGCAGGTCAAATGTGACCGTGTAATCATCGGGCGCAGACACTGTGATATCCTTCCAGGCGTTATAGAGTGAGGATTGGGCTTCGATATTCTGGATAGTTTTATAAGTGAAGATAACGTCGGCTGAGGTAAACGTTTGGCCGTCATGCCAGGTAAGATTCTTTTTTAAATTTACGGTGTAGTGCGTTGGCGCGGGTCCCAAAGCATAACTTTGCGCCAGATCGCCAACCAAATTATTGCCTGTATCGTACTTCAGCAGGCTTGAAAAGACCAAACGGCTAAGAGCTCTATCCGGCGCACTGGAAGCATAAAGCGGATTGGCGTTGGTAAATGTCCCGACGGTGCCTTCGCTATAAATTCCGCCGGGCAGCGGCTGCAAGCTTTGATAATAAGGTGACAGAGCCCGGTACTGAAAAATTGTGATAAGCATTAAGGCCACAAAAAGCAGCATCCACAAGAATACAAAGCGCCGGACTGACAACAGTCGGTCAAAACGGCGCAGGAGCAATTTTTCGATCTGTTGGTCGGCTTGCTGGCTAAGTTCGGCGGCTCCCTGGCGGCCGCGCCGGAAACCGCGACGCCAGCGCCTTTTGGTCGCGTTATCCACCATTGGCAGTCGTTTCATACTTGCAGGGGAGCTAGCTGGCCACGACAGTCATCAAAATACTGGCCGCAAAAATAATAACCAAAATAATCGTCAACTGATGAATTGTTTTATCTGAACCGCGGCGGATGGTGTTGACTTCGCCGCTGCCGCCTAGCCCAGCGCCCAGGCTAGCTCCACGCGTCTGAATTAAAATCAGAAAAATCAGTAGCACAACTGAAACAATCGTTATGTAATTCCAAATGTTCATGCAAACTCCGCTCGCAGTAACAAGTAACTAGTAACAAGGGACAAAGCTTGTTGTTTGTTGCTTGTTGTTTGTTGCTTAAAAATGCTTTGCATTTTTAGGTTTCCTCCAAAACTTTAGTTACCAAAAAGTTAACCAGCCCCACGATGATACCAGCACTACTGCCATACCGAAATTCTTGACATAAAGCGGGCTATATAGCCAGCTAGCAATTAGTATCAAAAAGCCGTTAAGAGCTAGCATAAACAAGCCTAGGCTGAAGATAATGGCCGGAAAAGATAATATAACCAAGATTGGTTTAAGAGCCATATTAACCAACGCTAAAAAGAAGCCGGCGCCAACTACCGTGCCCAAGCCCTCGCCAACGCTCAACCGATCAGGTCCCAGTAATGAAGCAGCGACCCAAAGACCTAAAGCCGAAACCAACCAGCGGACAGCAAAATGAGTTAGAAAATACTGCATTTAATAGTAATTGTACCAAATCTGGCGGGTCCTGCCGTTCCAGGCACCTCCAACAGTCCTCGGTATCAGCTCAAACCTGCGGGCCGTTGGCAGGTTGTCATTTTAGTTGGGACAAAAACTTGGCGATTGTTGTAGCGGTCTTGACGCCTAACACTCTTTGCAGCTGATCTGCACTAGCATTGACTACGGCCCGCGCGGAGCCAAATTGACGGATAAGTTTCTGGCGGGTCGCTGGCCCAACACCTGGAATATTTTCCAACAAGCTGGCGGTTTGGCGTTTTTGGCGCAAAGTCGTATGGTAGCTAACGGCAAAACGATGGGCTTCATCGCGAATTCGTTGCAACAATTTAACCAAATGCGAATTTTCTGGCAGACTAATGACCTCAAACCTTTCGACTTTTTTACCCTGAGCTTGTCGAATGGGCGACTTTCGACTTTCGATTTCGTCCGCCGGCTGGCGGATGATGATTTCTTCTTCCCTTTTGGCCAAGCCGATCATCGGTATTTGTGGAAAGCCAGCCTGATCGCGAGCGGTCATAGCGGCGCTTAACTGGCCTTTGCCGCCATCGATTAAGATTAAATCCGGCAGCCCCCACTTTTTACGATTCGGATCACGCAAGCGGCGAGTAACGACCTCTTGCATATGGGCAAAATCGTCATTGCCGGCTAGACGCATCTTGAATTTGCGGTAGTCCGTCTTACAAGGTACGCCATTTATAAAAACAACCATGCTGGCGACATTGTGGGTACCTTGGATATGACTAATATCGAAACCTTCCACCCTTTTAGGCGGCTTATCGAGCCCAAGTAATTTGGTGATTTCAATCAGCGCCTGATCCTTGCTGGCGTCCAGCATTTCACGATCCGAAAATATCACCTGGCGGTTCAGGGATTGCAACGTAAACAACTGATTGCGCAATTTGGCGGCTTGTTCAAAGTCTCTAGTTTTGGCTGCGTGTTTCATATCACGTTCGATCTCGCACGTCAGTGCCGTACGCTGACCGCGCAGGTACTTCATCAGCCTCCTAAGGTTGGCCCGATAAGCGGCAAGCGAGGTGCGGCCTTCTTCCAAGCCAGGATCAAGGCCTAAGTGATAATGCAAGCTAACCCTCCGCCGGTTGGCGGCTTGGCTGAGGGGTCTGGCAGTAGCGTACGGAAAGGCCCGGCGCAGATAGCGCAGAGCCTTTTTGACTTCCCAGCTGCTAACATAGGGGCCAAAATATTGGGCGCCGTCATCCAGCGGCCGGCGAGTAAAGCTTACAGTCGGGTAATCGCTTTTGTAGTCAATGCGTATATAAAGCAGGCTTTTATCATCGCGCAATAGAATGTTGTAAGAAGGCATATAGCGCCGGACCATCTCGGCTTCGATAAACAAGGCGTCAACCTCGGTCTCAACTTCAATCCAGTCAATATCGGCAATTTCTTTGACCAAGGCGGCTGTTTTGGCGTCAGCAACCCTGCGCGAAGCGGAGGGCCTGGCGTGGAAGTATTGCCGCACGCGGTTACGCAAATTCGCCGCTTTGCCAATATAAATGATTTCGCCGCCCGCATTCTTAAAAAAGTAAACTCCTGGCACGACCGGTAGCTTAGCTAACTTCTTTTTTAACTTATCGCTCATATTCCTATTCTAACCCTTCAACGCTCCAGGCCAGAAGTCCTACAAAAATCAGCGATCGCTGATTTTTGTAGGAGCAGCCCCGCCATAAAAAGTTTGCTAAGGTGAACTTAAAGTGTTAAACTGCTTAACATTACGGATTAACAGGGAGAAAGGAGCGGCCAAAAATGAAAATAGTTACAAAGGGTCAGATCATGGAGTCGCTACTTTCGGACCCTAAAATCTTTTAATAAAAACTGAAGAAATAATTAGTAAATAAGCGGCGCAGTCAGGAGGCTGCTGCTATGTCCACGACCCGCCAGACAATTCGACTTTATTGGCAGCATACCAAAGCTCATAAGCTGCTGTTCTTGGCCGGCACTATTGGTGCGGTCCTGGCTGTAATTATCCAAGACATTGTTCCACCTTTTATAGTAGCTAAGGTTTTTAATGTTCTGCAAAATACCTATAGCAGTGGTGACCATTTGGCATTTTCAGATCTTTCGGGCTATATAGTCGCCTTTGTGGCCTTTATGTTGGCTGGGGTAGTTTTGTGGCGGGTTCAAGTTATCTGTGTTTGGCTTTTTGAGATCAAGGTTTTGCGTGATATTGCTAACCGCGTCTTTAATTTTCTGCAGCACCAAGGTTATCGGTTCCACAGCAACCGTTTTGGTGGAGCGCTAGTGACTCAGACCAACCGTTTCATCAATTCTTATGAGGACTTAATGGACGATTTTATCTGGAGTATTGTGACTGGTATTACAGCCGTAGTTTCTTCGGTTATTTTTCTGTTATTCGTATCCAAAGCCTACGCTTTTATTCTCCTATTCATTACGGCTACGTACCTGCTAATTATCTATCGGCGGGCCCGTGGCCAAATACCCTATAACCGTAAAGAGGCTTCCCGTCAAAGCGAGCAGACAGCCGCCCTGGCTGACGCCATAACCAACATCAATGCCATCTCAACTTTTGCTGCCGAAAAATACGAGTTCAGGCGCTTCGCCCAAGCTTCGCAGCGTAAGTACGAAGCTAGCCGCAACCTGATGCGCTACGGCATGAAGACTGAAATCATGAGCCACAGCATGACGGCTACAATTAATATTGTGGCTGTGGTCTCTGGTGTTTTGGCTATTACAACCTTCAATGCACCGGTTGGTGTTTTGGTGCTAGCTGTTGCTTATACGCAGGCCATTACCGGCCGGCTATGGCAGTTCGGTAGGGTCATTAGAAATATCAACAAGGCTTTGGGTGATGCTGCCGACATGACCGAAATTCTGCAGCTGGAAGCTGAGATTAAAGATCCCAAGCAGCCCAAAGAACTTAAAATAACGGATGGGTCGATTAAATTCGACCAGGTTAGATTCGGCTATGACAACGCTAAAAATGGTGCAATCTTATCTAATTTTTCACTAGATATCCCAGGTGGCCAGCGAGTTGGTCTGGTTGGCCATAGTGGTGGTGGTAAAACAACTATCACTAAACTTATTCTACGTTTACTAGATATTCAAGACGGCTCACTGAGTATTGACGGTGTCGATATCCGGGATGTAGCCCAGACAGACCTGCGCTCACACGTGGCTTATGTCCCGCAGGAACCATTGTTGTTTCACCGCAGCATTGCCGAAAACATCGCTTATGGCAAGCCCTGTTCGAAAAAACCTGAAGTTGAGCGGGCGGCCAAATTAGCCCATGCCCACGAATTCATAAAAGACTTGCCCAGCGGCTACGACACACTCGTTGGTGAGCGCGGTGTTAAGCTCTCCGGCGGCCAACGTCAGCGAGTAGCCATTGCCCGGGCCATGCTCAAGAATGCACCAATACTAGTTTTAGATGAAGCAACCAGTGCCCTTGATTCAGAAAGTGAAAAACTGATTCAAGATGCGCTTTGGAAGCTGATGGAAGGACGGACAGCCATTGTTATCGCCCACCGGCTTAGCACTATCCAAAGGATGGACAGGATTATTGTTTTAGATGAGGGAAAAATTGCCGAGCAAGGTACACATAAAGAACTACTGGAGACCGAAGGCACTTACGCCAAGCTGTGGGCCCACCAATCCGGCGGCTTTTTGGAAGAGTAAATACTTGACTAGTCAAGTATTTAAGTTTGAGGTTACTCAGTAGACGTCTGTTCGGTTTCTATGGCGCTCTCCCACCGCTGCCGAAGCTCCTGCAGAGCCTCCCGCAGACTTTCGTCTGTAACACCACTTATAAAACTCTTTGAATAAGCATCAACAGCTCGGTCTAAACTCCAGCGGTCGTTTACGCTAACGGTTTGATCTCTCGAGATTGTCCCACCGCCAGACAGAACTTCACCATGTTCATCGTCGACTATTGTATTTGCCTCTAGTGTGTATCCTCTGTCTTCTGCGACTAGCATTTTTATGTCAAAGGATACATCCTATCCTCCCTAAGAAAGCGGACGATGATCTCCTGGCCTCTGGCTAGTTTTCGAGGAATATTTTGAGCTACTGGTAGTCTTTCCATAAAGATAGGATTGTTCTTAATGTATAACTAACCTCGGGGTGTTTCTTGGCTAGAGCTTTCGTCTCCTCTGGTTTCGGGGGCTGGGCCTTCAGCCGCTCCTTCTTCGGCAGGGACTTCACCTTCCACAACTTCAGCTTCTTCAGCGGCGGCTTCTTCCTCTTCGGCGACCATGGCTTTAGTTTCCACGACTCTGGCAATCGGGTGCTCGGCATCGGTTATAACCTCAACACCCGCCGGTACCTGAAGGTCAGCGACTATAATTTGATCTCCCAATTCGGCCAATTTAGTGGCGTCAACTTTCAGTTCGTCCGGTAAATTACGCGGCAGGGCTTCGACCTCAACATGGTCTAGTTGGTGCAGAATCATCAAGCCAATTTTCTCGGCCGGAATTTCGCCTTCCAAGTGAATTGGTACTTCGGCTTCGACTTTTTCGTCGCGGCGGATGGCCTGAAAGACAACATGGTCCATTCTTCGCTTGGCCGGATGAAAATGTACGTCTTTAATCAAAACCAGAAAGTTTTGATCGCCGACACTGAGCTGCAGGGGGTGGTGCTTGCCAGCCTCATGGTAGATTCTGCCGAGCTCTAGCTCCGGCGCCGTAACATAAATCGACTCTTGGCCGTGGTTATGAATCACAGCCGGCACTAAACCTTGGCGGCGCAGGCCAGCCAGTCTTTTACGCACAACCGTACGCTTTTGCAAAGCAATAGGTTTATCTAAGTCTGTCATTTCAATATGATCTCCAAAATCATTGTTCCGCACCAGTATAACAGATAGGGCGCGTCCAACCTAGAGTCATACAGTCGCCTGCCTGTACAATAGACATATGTTTTTAAACGCCGAGTCTATAATCCAAGCCGGCGGTTTGCTGGCGATAGCCTTTATCGTTTTTGCCGAAAGCGGGTTGTTATTCGGCTTTATCTTCCCCGGCGATACACTGCTGCTGACAGCCGGATTTTTTGCTGCCCAGGGCAGCCTGCCGATCATACCCTTAATTATTATCATAGTGCTGGCAGCGATTATCGGTGATAATGTTGGTTATCAAACTGGCAGGCGTTTTGGCCCATCTGTATTTAAGCGCCACGACGGCCTGCTATTTAGGCATGAGTACATCGAGAAAGCCGATAAATTCTACAAAAAACATGGCGGGAAAACCATAATTCTAGCCCGCTTCTTCCCGGCTGTACGTACTTTTGCACCGATCGTTGCCGGCGTAGGCAAAATGAGCTGGCCGTACTTCGCAGCCTATAATGTTATCGGCGGACTGCTTTGGGGCGTGACGGTAACCATGCTTGGTTATTTAATAGGCAATGCTGCCCCTGACGTAGATCAATATTTTTTCTGGGGCATAATTATTGCGGCGCACGTTTTCTTGTTGCTTATGATCTACCAGGTTCTTAAAAGCCCGGATGTGAGGCGACGCCTCAAAAAAGCCCTCAAAGAAGACTGGCAGCACTTCTTCGCCCGTAAAAAATAAAGACTGGATACTAATCTTTGGGCTACGACCCTATTTGCTTATCTTGAGAAACTGGTATTTCAAAAGGTAATCGAGCCAGCCTCAACTTTTCTCGTAAAACACCTTCGACAAGTTTTCTGTGGGCAGTTTCATCATGCCAATCTGCTTTAAGCCGTTCAACTACATGCTGTGCCCGATCTATTTGTGCTTGTAGTGTCTCTTGGCGCTCTGCTATGCGTTCAGCTATTAAGCCTTGGTCGGCTAAGTTAGACTGGGCTTCGCGCAGTCTTGCTAAATTTTCTGCTACCCTGTCAGCCTTCGTAGCCCGACTTGTTTGGATTGGGGGTACTTGTTCCTTCATATCTTTATAAAATTTGTTTTAAAAATTGGCCGGTGTAGCTAGTTTTGATTTTGATGACTTTTTCCGGTGTACCTTCGGCAATAACCTGGCCGCCGGCATCTCCGCCTTCCGGACCCATATCAATAATATGATCGGCTGACTTGATAACGTCAAGGTTGTGTTCGATAACTATCATGCTATTGCCAGCGTCAACCAGGGCGTGCAGGACATGCAACAGTTTATCAACGTCGGCCATATGCAGGCCGGTAGTCGGTTCGTCCAAAATATATAACGTGCGTCCGGTAGGCCGGCGGGAGAGTTCGGTGGCCAACTTAACACGCTGGGCTTCGCCACCAGACAGAGTTGTGGCCGGCTGGCCAAGGGTGATATAGCCCAGACCAACGCTAACCAAGGTTTGCAGCCTGCGGGCAATGGCCGGAATGTTGGCAAAAAAATCTAAGGCTTGTTCACAGGTCATTTCCAGCACGTTGCTGATAGTCTTTCCTTTATAGTGGATTTCCAACGCTTCGCGGTTGTAGCGCTGGCCATGGCAAACTTCACAAGTCACATAAACGTCCGGTAAAAAGTGCATTTCGATTTTGATCACGCCATCACCGGCACAGTTTTCGCAGCGCCCGCCTTTAACATTAAAGCTAAATCGTCCTGGAGAGTAACCGCGGATTTTAGCTTCCGGTGTCTGCGCAAAAAGTTCACGGATTGGAGTAAAAACGCCGGTGTAGGTCGCGGGATTAGAGCGTGGCGTACGGCCAATCGGCGATTGGTCGATAACAATGGCTTTATCAAGTTGCTTAATGCCTTCGATGTCATCGTGCCGGCCAGCAACAGTTTGAGCATGCATCAAACGGACCGAAAGCTCACGCGCCAAAATGTCATTTATCAGACTAGACTTGCCTGAACCGCTAACACCACTGACTACAACTAACAAGCCCAACGGAATGGTTACGTTAAGGTTCTTTAGATTGTTGTGGCGTGCACCCTTGATAACTAGTGTTTTACCACTACCAACCCGACGCTTCTTGGGTGTCTTGATAATTTTATCGCCACGCAAAAACTGGGCCGTAACACTATTTTTGGCCTTGGCTACTTCTGCTGGCGAACCGGTTACCACAATCTGGCCGCCATGGATGCCGGCACCTGGCCCAATATCCACCACAAAATCAGCACTGCGTATAGTTTCTTCATCATGTTCAACTACAATAACTGTGTTGCCTAGATCACGCAGCCGTTCCAGTGTGCCCAATAGACGCTGATTGTCGCGTTGGTGCAAACCGATGCTAGGTTCGTCAAGAACGTAGAGCACACCTTGTAGGCCAGAGCCTATTTGGGTCGCCAGGCGGATGCGCTGGGCTTCGCCGCCAGCTAAACTGACAGCGCTTCTGGCTAAAGTCAAATAGTTAAGCCCGACGTCCTGAAGAAATTTTAGACGGGCATTAATTTCCTTTAAAATCTGTCTGGCGATTTGGGCGCTGGTTACATCCAGCTTAATATTTTCGAAAAGTTCTACAGCATTATCGATGCTTAGCTCACATATAGCCATAATGGAGCGGCCGGCAACTGTAACGGCTAAGACTTCCGGTTTTAGGCGCTGGCCGTCACAGGCGTGGCAGGGCCGCTCCTGCATATATTTTTCGATGTCGCGGCGGATAAAGTCACTTTCAGTTTCTTTGTGCCGTCGCTCTAAGTTTGGGATAACACCTTCATAAGTAGTGTTAAATGAACGGCCAATTCCAAGGCTAATCCGATAAGTTTCGTTACCGGTGCCATAAAGAACTTTATCCAGCTGATTCTTAGTTAACTCTCCGGTCGGTACGTGCAAGCTAAAACGATACCTGTCAGCCACGGCCTGCAGTTTTTTCATCCACCAGGCATCAGTGGTAATACGGTTAAATGGCCGAATGGCGCCTTCGGCAATCGTCAGCCGGCCATTCGGGATAACTAGCTCAGGGTCAACTTCCAGCCGATTGCCTAGACCAGTGCAAACCGGACAGGCGCCGTGCGGTGAGTTGAAGCTGAATGTCCGCGGCTCTAGTTCCGGAATGGCTATGTCGGGGTGGTCAACACAGGCATACTTCAAGGAATAATGGTATTCCTTGTGATAGGTCTGACCTTGTACATCGCCGACGGATACGATAGTTAGCAAGCCATCGGCTAAATCCAGAGCCTGTTCAACGCTTTGGGCCAGCCGGGCGCGGCTTTCTTCATTATTAACCAACCGATCAACCACGATATCTATGTTGTGTTTGAAGTTTTTATCAAGGGCTGGAAATTCATCCAGGGCGTAAATTACACCATCAACCCTCGTGCGGGCAAAACCGGCTCGCTGGAACTGCTCGGAAATATGTTCAAAGGCGCCTTTTTTATCTATAACCACAGGCGCTAAAACCATGATCTTAGAATTTTCGGTGGCCTCAACAACCTGGTCTAAAATAGCGTTGGAAGTCTGGCGGGTTACCGGTTGGCTGCAGACCCGCCCGTCCGGCAGGCGGGCTGGGCAGTGCGGGATGCCGACCCGGGCAAACAGTAAGCGCAGATAATCATAAATTTCAGTAACGGTCGCCACCGTGCTGCGCGGATTACGGCTGGCGGATTTTTGATCAATGCTAATGGCCGGACTAAGGCCATCTATCTGGTCGACATCCGGCTTTTCCATAATACCTAGAAACTGGCGGGCATAGGCGCTCAATGACTCAACGTAGCGGCGTTGGCCTTCGGCGTAAATTGTGTCAAAGGCTAAGGAAGATTTTCCCGAACCGGAAAGTCCGGTTATAACCACCAGCTTCTCGCGTGGAATCTCCAGATTAACATTTTTTAAGTTATGTTCCCTAGCGCCTCGAATAGATATAAATCCAGCCATGCAGGCGAACGATTATACACAAAATTACAATTTTTTTCTAGTGTTCCTGGAGTTAAGAGAAGTTAAACAACTAAACTTAAGCGATATAAGATACTTGCAATAAATACAACCAAGTTTTACAATCTAATTTACTTTAGTAGTTCTTGGGCCCGCGCAAACTCGCCGCGGCGAGTTCAGGCGGGCGAGGTGTAAAAATGCTTGATTTTCTTCTGATTTTAGGCCAAGTGCCCGGCACAAACATCCGACTGTCGTTTTGGCAGATAGTCTTTGGCATGTTGGGCATCTGGCTCAGCCTACGTCTATACCGGCGGCCTGCGCTGCGCCGTAAGTACGCTTATTGGTTCAAGCTATTTGCCTTTTATATTTACCATTTTCGGGCTTTGCGCCAGCGGCAAAATTGACCGGCCATAAAGGTTCAGCTCCTCCAGTAAGTATTTTTGCTCTTGAGCGCGCCTTGTCTGCTGGCTTAACTCTGCAATACGTTTAAAGTATTTGGCGGCCTGGCTGGCCTCGCCGCCGGCCAGCAGGCGTTTGGTTTTGAAAGCTTCCCACCAGCCTTGTTCGGTAGACGATAAGCTGTGGGGATAGTTTCTGGCCTTATAAAGCGGCAGTAGCAGTTTAAGTCGCTCGTCAGTAAAATCGAGTTTGAGCGATGACAATTCTTCGGGTTTGGCGGCCCGCACAACGCTCATTTTGGCTCGGTCTACCTTATTAACAAAACCGTCATATAATTGTTCGTCAACTTTTTGGTCGTCTATAACCAGTTGCGGTTGGCGCTTGGGGTAAACAATTTCGGCAGCCGCGATCAGTTTTTGGCTGAAATTCTTGGACGCCTTAAGTTTTTTAAGGTTTTTGTTCGCTAAATCTTTATCTAGCTTCAGTCTTTTGGCGCTTTGGTCGTCTAAAACCGACGTCGGTGCCACTGCCGGACAGTGATTATAGCTAAGCAACTTTACGGGAAAGTAAGGGGCGTCTTCGCCCCTAGCCATCCATCTGGCGGCCAGCTCAGAGCTATCTAATTTTACATAGTCGCTGGGATCGATGCGCAGATCATACATCAACATACCCCGCCCGTCCGGGTGCGGCGCCACGGCAACAGCCATTGTTGTTTTGTCATAGTCGCCGGGGTAGCGGCCGCTGGTATAAACCAACGGTTCTCCCTTGCCGACCAGTACTTTTACTCTTGTTTTGTCGCGCAGGCGAAGAAGGTAATCAAACAGCTTAGGCTGTTTGTTTTGGATCATTCGCGCCACGGCAATTGACGCCTGGACGTCGCTAAGCGCATCATGGGCGCTGTCATGTACAAGCTTATTAACTACCGCCAGCAGCTCCAGGCGCACGCTGGCTTGGCCGTCCGGCGCAAACGGCCATTTGATACCCTCGGGCCGCAGCGCCCGCGTTATCCTGACTAGGTCTAGCAGGTCCCAGCGGCTGCAACCCTCTTTCCACTGCCACTCATAGGCATCATAAAAATTACGCCACATACTAAAGCGCATAAACTCATCGTCAAAGCGGATATTGTTAAAACCGACCATGATAGTGTCAGCCTGGAAAACTTTAGCCATAAAGAATTTTAAAAACTCGGCCTCAGAAATTCCCTCGGCTCGGCTTTTTTGCGGCGTAATACCGTGGGTTAGTATGGCGTCTGGCTGTGGCAAAACATCGTCTGTCAGCTTGACTAAGACGTTGTCCGGCTGGTCAATCGGCTTAAGATTCATGTCAGTCCGCTGGCCGGCAAATTGCATGATGCGGTCTCGCCGGGCGTCTGTCCCGCTGGTCTCCAAATCGTAAAAGTAAAACGTCATGATTAGTATTCAACCGTACCAATAGACGGTTGACCAATGGTAATTTTTTGACCGGGTTCAATTCCTTGGCGCTCTAGCTCAGCCGTTATGCCCATTTTACGCATTATGTCGCGCAGCCGCTGCAGTCCGTAATAATTATTAAAGTCCGTCCGAGTAGCAAAACGCTCGATTTTTTTACCGCTTACTAAAAAACCATCGGCTGTTTTTTGAATATGCCAGATAGCTTCACCTTCCTTTAAGCCGATTACCGGCAGCTCCGCTTTAGCCGCCTTTTTTCCAGCCTGGACTTTCTTTTTTGCAACTAGTTTTGCTACAGTCCGCAACAGTTCCTTAATGCCTTGACCGCTAACGCTGGAAACTGCTATTACAAGTGTCCCGCGCGGTACGATTTTTTTAATTTTGGCCAGCGCTACTTGGAGGTTTTTTTTATCAAGGCCATCGGCTTTGGTTAGGGCCACTACTTGGGGCCGCATGCTTAGATCTATCTTATAATCGGCCAATTCCCTCATGATTGTTTTATAAGCCTGCGCTATGTCTTCGCTGTACAGATCGATTAAATGAACCAAAACGCTAGTGCGCTCGATATGGCGCAGAAATTCATCACCCAGCCCTTTGCCCCGGCTGGCGCCTTCAATCAAACCAGGAATATCGGCAAACAATAGACTAGTCTGGCCGTCTATATCGACAACGCCGAGGTTGGGAGTCAAAGTCGTAAACGGGTAATCGGCGATCTCGGGTTTGGCATTACTAATAACAGATAGTAGTGTTGATTTGCCGGCATTCGGCAAGCCTACAATACCCACATCGGCAATCATTTTTAGCTCAAGCGTCAGCTGCAGTGTTTCGCCCGGATCGCCTTTTTCGGCCACCTGTGGCGCCTGACGGGTGGAGCTGACAAAATGAGCGTTGCCATAGCCACCCTTGCCGCCACGAGCAATTAGTTGTCTGTGACCATCAACAGTCAAATCCGCCAAGATTTCGCCAGCTCTGTTCATAACGACTGTACCAACCGGAACTGCTATTTCTAAGTCGGCGCCGCTTTTACCGTGGCGTTTTTCTTTAAGACCAGGTTGTCCGTTTTCGGCGCCCAAAAGTTTTTTGTAGCGGAAAGAAGCTAGGGTATTCTGGTCGTGACTGGCGCGTAGGATAACGCCACCACCGTCACCACCGTCACCACCGTTAGGACCACCTAGGGTTCTAAACCGTCGCCGAAAACTGACTATGCCATTGCCACCGTTACCGGCCTTTAGCGTTACGTTCACCCTATCCACAAAAGTCATACCTAAAGAGTAACGAGTCAAGAGTCCAGAGTCCAGAGATAGACCAGAGTCTTTAGGTTACTGGTAGAGATAGTTTTGGAAGCGGGTCACAGGTGCCCAGTCGCTATAACCTACCCGTCCCCAACCGGCCAGACCATTCATGTCTGAGTACTTAATCATTGTGCCATCGTCCGAAACTTCTTCAACAACTCCGACGTGTCCCAGCCAGCCGGCATTAGTTTGACCAATTGCTCCGGCTCGCGGTACTTTACTGACGGTCCAGCCCGAAACCGCGGCGTAATTATCCCAAGTATTAGCATTGCCCCAATTATTAGGCACGGCGACCCTGGCAGCTGCATAATAAGTACAGTAGCCAAAATCATAGCCGTTGCCGCCATAATTGGGAACAAATACTCCGTAAGTCAGGGGCGCGCTTTTGCTGCCGTTAGGGATAATGATTTGCTCGCCTGGTATCAGACCACTAAGCTCTGCATCATTATAAGTTATAATTTGACTTTCATCGGCCCGGAACTGCCGGGCTAGGCTAGCCGGCGTATCGCCGTCTTTAACGGTATAAACAAGCCCGTTAACAGGTGGAACAACCAACTTGGTGCCGGCGGTAAGACTACTACCAGACAAGCTGTTAGACCAGCTTACACTATCAGCCGTCACGCCATATTTATTAGCAATACTAGTAATGGTGTCACCGGCTTTGGCTTCATAGCGGATAATAGCTTGTTTGGAGCGCTGCACGGTTGGTACAATCTGCGGCTTGGCTAAGACCGTGGTGTCGTTAGGTGTCATGGCCAACAAAATACTGTCTGAGTCGGCTTGAGCGCGGACCGCTTTTATCTCCGGCAGTCGCGTCATCTGGGCAGCAGTCAGGGCAATTTGGGCCGAAGACAATTGGTCCAAAGGGCGCTGCAGCGAACTAGTTGTAGTAGTGGCGCTATTAACTGTGCTAGTCCGGATGGTCTGGCTGACAGAGCGGTGGCCAATCACAAAAATCCCTACGCCCAGCAAAAGGGCAATGTTGCCAGACACCAATCCCCAACGCAGAAGTCGGCGCTTAGATTTTTTATTCAGCTTATCGTACTTTTGCTTGGGAATTGCTGCCCAAGAGTCCGCACTAGGGACTCTTTTGACAATGTCATTTAGAACGACTTGCGGTTTGGGCAGTTGCGGTTTGCTGATTCTCATGCGGCAAAATTAACGAAAGGTTAAAAACAACCCTTCGTTTCTAGTCCTATTATACCAAATACCAGGTCTGATTGACACCTGTTGCTAAAGCTGACACTTTTTAATGCAATACCTCTTGGCCGCTTCTTCATGTTCGGCCGGCGTGCGGCTAAAGTGCACTTTGCCGTCATCGCCAGCCACAAAAAACAGGTAATCTGTCGAGGCCGGGTAGGCCACAGCCTTAAGCGCGTCATATGTCATGTTGCTAATCGGCCCAGGCGGTAGGCCGTTGTTCAAATAGGTGTTATAGGCCGAGTTAATCTGCAGACTGGGCGCTGTCCCCGCCAGTGCTGAAGCATAAAAAGCCGTGGGGTCTGACTCCAGACGCATGTTTTTGGCCAAGCGTGTATAAAAAACCTGCGCTATTTGTGGCTGATACTCCGGGTTGTCAGTTTCTTCGGCCACAATCGAAGCTAGGGTAATACCTTGATAGACATTTAGCGAACGGGCGGCAAAACCATTGACAATATCGGAATTTAAGTACTTTTGCATTTCGTCCAAAGATTCACGAACAATTGTGGCTGCAGGGGTATCGGCTTGTTTTTGAAAGGAGTCCGGATACAAATAACCTTCTAGCGAGGCCCCCGGCGGTAAACTGGCCAGCGCTGGGTGCCCGCGGTAATTGCCGGGCTCAAAAGCCACTTCGACCTCAGTTTTGCTATAGCCAGCGGCCACAAAGGCTTGCTTGATTTCATCTAGTCTTTTTTGCGGCAATATCGTCAGCAAGTTTTTGGCTACATCACCATTTATCATTTTCATAATAATCTGCTCTACACCCATCGCCGGACTTAATTCGTACGTACCGGCTTGTAGTTTGTCATGCAGCTCGTTGCTGCGTACATAGGTCTCCAAAGCCCGAGTGTTACGTATTAAGCCAGCATTTTTGAGCTTAACGCCTATTTGGTGAAGACTGGAACCGGAAGTCACAGTAAAATATTGGCTTTGGGACACAGCTGAAACTGGTTTTAAATTACGCTCATACCAACTACGGAGCCCGGCAACTCCGCCGCCGACTAGCAAAATAGCCACCGCTAATATAATTAATGGTAGCTTTGGCCTATTGATACCTCTCATCACCTTCATTAGATTAGCACACAACTCTTTTCGCCACTGGCGCGTCTAGGAAGTCCTGCAAAATAATCGCTGCTGCCAAGCCATGCTCACCTATCCCTTGATCTTTGAACTTTGAGCTTTGAACTTTGAGCTTTGCTTCTAGGCTTGTTAATGATTCATCTTGCCAATAAAACGGTCGGTTAATTTGGGTCTTAGCCTTAGCCACCCAGTCTCGGACCCAGCGTGTCTGGTCAGTGTCTTCACCCGATAGGTTACGGGGCAGACCCACCACAATGGCCTCCACCGGCTGCTTTTCGACGAGTTTCTGGACCGCCGCAATTGCTTCGTTGGTCTTGACGGTCTGTAGCGGCTCGGCCAACCGAGCTTGGCTGTTCGCCCGCGCCATACCCACCCAAACCGCACCGATATCAAGGGCTAATACTTCCACTGTCTTTAACGTGCTCCTGAACTACAGTAATTTTAGACGGTTTGGGAGCCTTAGCCACCCAAAAAGGACTCATCTTGACGTCGACTTCCTTCACACCAGGAATAGAGCTAATTGTCTCGCGGATCTTGGCGCTTTTTAAACCGGTAATCTGCTTTTTAAGAGATTCAACATCTATAACCGGTACCGCGCTGGTGTCCTTAGATATTTGCAAGGTCATATTGTTAGACGAGGTTTGGCTCTGGACACTAACGCTCAAACCGCTAGCGACGTCTTCGTCAACAAGCTTTTGCTTTTGGCTGTCGATTTGCTTATTTAGCTGCGTGGTTATCACCTTCTTAAGATCGTTCTTTTTAACCGTTAAAACAGAATGAGTAATTTTAACTGTCACCGCAGCAGTTGTAGCTGGTTGGCCAACCGCCGGAGTGGCAGTCGCTTCTGGCTCGCTAAGTTTAAGCGTCGGGGTGATTAGGTATATATCTTCTTTTTCGGTCAGGGATTTCTTAAACTCCTCAGCAAATTTGTCGGTGTCAGAGCTAGTAATTTTTTGCTTGGCACCGTCAATATCAGCTTGACTAAGTATGGTAGCAATATTATCCGTGCCGCCGCTAGCGCTGCCGCTGGCAGTGACGCTAGGATAGCCAGCGACGCTAAATGTTGCCGAGTTGACGTTATATTTGCTGCCGCCAATCTGGGCTTTTATGGGTGTTGAGCTGGTAGACTGGAAGGTGCACTTGCCTCCCGACACAACCGGCGCAAAAGACGTTTTAGTCTGGGTTATATAAGTTAGACTACTGCTAGACAGGCCAGCTCCGGCTGGGATATCGGCTGGCACGGAAGGACCGCAAGCGCCTGCCGACATAGTCACTGAACCCGAAGCTTTTTCGCCGTTATTTTGTTGGCCAGTGGCATTGACGGTTTGGGTGGCTGTCTGATCCTTGGTTTGCAGTACTGCTGGGATTATAGCCTTTTCTTCGTTTAACGATTTAGCGGCCCCATCGGTTGTCAAAGCGAAATTAGCCGACAGCGGTAAGCTGCTGGTTTTAATAGTCACCTTGGCCTTGGGAAGTATAGTAATTGCCAAAAGCATAAAGATTGTTAGAGCCATGACTGCCAAAACGCTCAGCCCCAGCATGAGACGGAATTTATCAAAATTTGGCACTCTTAACCTCTTATCCTTTGGCGCTGTAGGTTTAGCAGCTATGGGTTCTTCTGGCTCCTCAACTTCATGGCCAGCAGCCAGCTCGCCGATAGAGCGGCTGTAATCGATCTTGGCGGAAGCATCATCATTGGCTGTCTCATCGGCTTCTTCGGCCGCCTGATCGGCTGAGGACAGGGCGCGGTCTGGCTCTTTGACAGGCACTGGAGATGGAGGAGTATAGGGCGGGCTTTGTAGGTTTTTGGCAACCTGCAGGCCAGCAGCACCGGCAAGCGGCAATATAGCTGACTCATTGGTGATCAGCACAACGTTTTTGCCGGCGTCCTCGGCTGCCCGCTGAAGCAGTCGCATATTGACAATGCTTTGCAAAAACGCCGCTCGTTTGGGCAATACTAAAGCCACCTCTTTTTTGTTGGCATTTTCTAACTTATCGATAACTGAAGTTATCTCGTCATCAAGATCCAAGTAAATAACATCTCGAGTCATACTCGCAGCACCTTGTTGAGCTTGTTTTTCATAGTCACTTTGGTGGATGCAGCACCTGAATTCACCGTATCCATACCTACCCTTAGAAGCCCCATGGCTGTGATGAAGGTATGGTCAGAGACGTCGCCGGTGGCGTCTGTAATGCCGACAACTTCGTCTGGTTGGATATGCTGGACTTGCGGCTTTTTACTAAACGGTAAGTTTTTGTACCACTCGCCTACCTCGAGTTGCTCCATTAACATCTGCAGGCTCGAGCCACCACCACACAGTAGCAAACGATTAGGCAAGTGATCCGGTTTTTCAAATTCGGCCAGGGCTAGCTCTACGCCTTTGGTCCAGACGTTAAGTGTCTTTTGTAGAGCTTTTTCTATTGCCGGTTTCTGCGTGGCGGCCACCTGTTCGCTGGAAAGGCCGACTTTTAGAGCTTCGGCTTTGACGAAGTCAATATCCAGCTCGCGTTCAATAGCCCGTGTAAAGGCCCGGCCGCCGATACCAAACATTTTTGTGCCCTCGACCCCACCTTCGTTAACCACAGCAATATCTGTCGTCCCGCCACCCACATCCATTAATATCGCACTGATTTGGGCGTTGGGATCATCACCTACAACCGAGCGGGCGACGGCGAAAGGTTCGGCCGCCACAGCCAGTAGCTCTAAATCCAGTTCAGTAGCTGTGCGCTCTAAGGCCCCAATATGGATCATCGGCGCAAATGCCGTGTATATTTCTACCACCACATCACGCCCCTGGAAGCCTACTGGGTTGGTAACTTTATAGCCATCAATGTCTATACGTACCAGCGCGCTGTTAACTAGACGTACCTGGACGTCTTGGCCACCTAGTTCCCAAACCAGTTGTTGGCGGGCTTTTTGTTCGGCCCGCTGCTGCACTAACTCGATGATGTGCTGCATTTCTTCAATGCTCAACTCTTGGCTGGGGCTCTTTCGGGTAAAGCGAACCGTGCTGGTAGTGCCCTTAACAAGCTCACCGGCAATACCAATTATGGCTGTCCGGGCGCTGACCCCGGCTTGTTGCTCGGCGGCGGATAGGGCTTGGTCACAGTTAGCCACCACTGCGGCAATATCAGCAATGGCACCGGCCTGCATATCGGCTAACTCCTGGTGAGCCCGGCCAACACCTATGATTTCCACTTCATTGCCAACAACGCGTCCAATCAACGCCTTAATAAATTCCGTACCGATATCTAGTCCAACTAGATAGCTTTCCACTGGCCGCCGGTGTTTTTTGGCCAATTCGATAGCTTTGGGTAGTTTACTTTTGAGGTCTTTTATCCGCGTACCAGAAAGTCCAGGAAGTTTGTTAAGCATAGGCATAATTCAGCTTGAATTATAGCATACCAACACCTATCTAAACCCTTAGTTCTCCCCCCACCAACAATTCTGTATTTCTTAAGAAACTAAGAATTATTATGCTAGTATGGTAGTGTGCTAAGCGCAAAGCAATTAGAAAGATATATGAAGGGCGTGGCCAACCATCGTCGAATCAGTATTCTGCTACTTTTACAACAAAATCCAGGCCTTTCCCTTCTGGAAACTGCCGGGCGACTGCGATGGAATTTTAAAACGACGGCCGAGCATATTCGCCGCCTAGTAAGTGCAGGATTAATCAGCGAGGGTCGCCACTCCGGTTCTGTACCACACCGGCTAACAAAACGTGGTCAAGTTGTCCTAAGATTTTTAAAAAACTTAGAGTAGTTTAGTCGAGAACGGCTTTGATTCTTCTCACTCCAGCGCTGGAGGCCTCTTCTTTAATGATGCGGAATTTTTTACCGCCTTCACCGATGACACTGGTATGTTCTACGTGCGGGCCGCCGCAGATTTCGCGGCTAAAGGGTTTTTTAGGATCGCCAATCGTATAAACTTTTACTTTTTCGCCATATTTATCGCCAAAGGCGCCGGAGGAGCCGGATGTCAGCGCCTCTTTCGTGTCCTCTTCTTTCCATGTCACCGACAAATCTTCTTTAATCTTTTCGTTGACAATATCCTGGACTTGTTTAATTTGTTCTGGCCTGACTTTTCCTGGATGAGAAAAATCAAAGCGAGTCCGCTGGGCCGTAATGTTGCTGCCGCGCTGAACCACGTGTTCGCCCAACACGTTTTTGAGCGCCTGGTACATCAAATGGGTTGTGGTGTGCAGTCTGACAACCGCTTCGGAATGGTCGGCCAAGCCGCCCTTAAACATACCGACGCTGGCGGTCTGACTGCGCTTTTTTTGTTCCTCCATCAGCCTGTCAAAGTCATGATGCCAATCCTCAGAAACGCCGACTTTTTGTAAATAAGCCTCCTCCAAAGACAGCTCAACTGGGAAACCGTAGGTATCGTAAAGTCTAAAAACATCAACGCCAGTTAAGTGTTTATTTCGCTTAGCAATTTTTGTGAGTTCCCGGACACCGGAGCGGAGTGTCTGGCGGAAAATGGTTTCTTCCTTAATAAAGGCGTGGACGACATCATTTTTGCGTTCCTTGACCTGCGGAAAATCTGGTTCATACAGGCTGGCAATAATAGGTGTTACTTTTTCGCACAGATGCTGTTCGATGCCCAATTCAAAAGCGTAGCGGATAGCGCGGCGTAACAGACGGCGCAGCACGTAACCCTGGGCTTTATTGCTGGGCGCAACCCCGTCTACGCCCAACCAGGTAGCGGCACGCAGGTGATCGGCAACGACTCTCATGGCGGCCTGATGCTGCTCATAGTCTTTACCGCTTAATGTTTCCAAACCCTCAATAACTGGCTTTATTAAACTGATCTGGAAGACATCAGGACTGTCCTGACATGCGGCGGCGATACGCTCCAAACCGCCGCCAAAGTCGACGTTGGGTTTGGGTAATTTTTCAAAACCCTTGGGTGTTTTTTTGTAGGCCATGAATACACTATTACCGATTTCCGAAAAACGGCCGCAGTCGCAATTGGGGTGGCAGTGGGTGCCAAACTTTTCGTCATGCGGCGTGCCGAAATCGTAAAAGACCTCACTGTCTGGCCCACCGGGTTCGCCCAGCCGCATGTTGCTTGGCGGACCCTCGCGGCTCCACCAGTTTTTAGAAGCGTCATAGTAAAAAATCCGGCCGTTTTGCAGGCCTTTTTGATAGCCGGTTGTGTTCGAGCCAATTTCAACTTCTTTGGCTTGAATATCTTTTTTGGCAAACAACTTCTTCCAAATTGCAGCCGATTCAGTATCTTTGGGCACACCAGTTAGTTGGTCGCCACTAAAACAGGTCACATAGAGCTTAGCAGGGTTCAACTTGACAGCTTTTGTTAAAAAATCCCAGAACCAAGTTAGTTGTTCTTCCTTGTAATAATCGCCCAGGCTCCAGTTGCCCAGCATCTCAAAGAACGTCGTATGACGGTTGTCGCCCACCTCGTCCATATCTTCAGCCCTAAAACAAGTTTGGCTATCAACCAGCCGTTTACCAGCTGGGTGCTTTTCGCCAAGCAGATACGGCACCAACGGTTGCATACCGCTACCAGTGAACAATGTGGTCGGATCATCCTGCGGTACTAAGGAAGCCCGTGGAATAACCTGGTGTTTTCTTGCGACAAAAAAATCAAGATACTTTTTACGTATTTCCTGCGCGTTCATCAACGCTATTGTAACAGAGGTAGAACTTAAACTACAATGCCGCCGCCCAGGCGCCGCTCAAGTTCAATAAACAGGTGTGACTTTTTACAGAGAACCGACAATATGTAGATTTCGTGTAATGATTTGACCGAACTGTCATACGAACTGTTTAGTGGCCAACTTTCAATTTGCTTGGCTTACTTCTTGACCTGGATTGGGATAGGCATAGTATCCAAAATTTGTAACATAGATTTCAGAGCCAGCTATCTTTCCCTTGAAGATATTGTCTGATTCTGGCCAGCCCTTCTTTCATTTGTGCAAGCTCCAGAGCGTACGACAGACGAATCCGACCGGGCGCGCCGAACCAAGCACCGTCGTAGGCAATAACTTTATGTTTAAAAAATAGTTCGTTAACCACTCGTTGTGAGTGTTTTATTTTAGGCAGTACATAAAACGCCCCTTCCGGCTTCCAAAGATCAAACCCCATTGTCTTGAGTTCGTTGTAAATAAAATCACGGCGCTTTTTCCAAATAGCAGTCTGGCGCGTGGTGAAACTTTTTGGTACCTGCATGGCGCGAAGAGCCATTTCTTGGCCCAAAATATTAGTGTTCATTGATGTATCCATCTTAATATCGGTGGCTGCACTAATAATCTTCGGGTTGCGGGCGTACAAGTACCCCACCCGAAGTCCACACATGGAATAGGTCTTTGAGAACGAATTAACAGTCAGTACGTGCTTGCCTTTGATAAGGTAGTTCTCACGCTCATAAATAAGATCTTTATAGACCTCGTCCGAAATAACATATATACCGAGCTTTTCCGTGATCTTTTCAATCAGGCGTAAGGTTGAGAGGATTTCGACACGCCCCGTAGGATTGGAAGGCGAATTGATAAGCACCGCTTTCACGTCATGAACTTTCTTCTCGAAATCACGAGGGTCGATTCTTCCTTCTACGAGATTTACGTAGACTGGCTCTAACCCCGCCAGCCGGACGATTGACGGGTACGAATAGTAGTACGGCCGGCATAAAAGGACTTTGACCCTTCCGTGTATCTGATAGATGGCCCGAAAAACCAAATCAAGCGCCTCTGAAGCACCGTTTGTTATCACAAAGTTTTCGATCCGGGCATTTGGATACTCGTTGGCAAGTGCTTGGCGAAGTTTTTCGTCCCCTTGGATTAGACCGTATTTAAAAAGACGTTGATTTTCCAAATGCTTAAAAATCTCTTTTGGGGGCGGTAGATCTGGCTGCCCGGATCCAAACGAAATGATTCCATTTCCATCAAGGCCAATAAAAAAAGACGGGCTGGTAATTTTTCCGTCTGCTATTCTTGGCATTTGACTGATTATGGCATAAATCCTTCGTCAGAGAAAGACCCCGATTTTTTTGGATTTGAGTATTGAACTAACGTGTTTAGATGCCTAACGTGCGCATACGTTTTTGGTATTTTTATGCCGTCATGCTTAGTATTTTAACCCACGCACCAAAAACTTGACATTCCGATCCGCCATAGGCGGACTCCCTCTTCTTTACTCAGGTTTTGGTGCGGGGCAAGCAGACAGGGATACAATGGAGTGAAGTGGCTATTTTACTGGCTTACCTTTTTTATTTTGTGCCTTCTACTGCTTCATCTTTGCAGAGGCGACATCTGGCACTGCGGCGTGACACCTACAAAGGCCAGATTGATTTTGCATTTCGGGTAACATTAATTACTTTTGTATTAAGCTTCGTTCTAATTTTTTTCAAAAAACCTGAATTTAATCAGAGTTTTACCACAATAGTGCTATTGATGATTGTCTGTGGTGTAACCGGAAGCATACCAATAGCCGCGCAGTATATCGCCCAAAGACATGTTAAGACCGGTCTGACAACTTTAATCGGCAATGTTTACACACCAATTACCCTACTCCTCTCCGCGATTTTGTTGCATGAGAGTCTTAAATCACGCCAGATCGTAGGTACTATATTACTCTTAATCTCGGTAGTACTGGTTAGTAGAAAACACCGTTTGGGTAGGTAGCGTTTTGATAAATACTTTATGCTGATGCTGCTTAACGGCGTATCGCTGGCATTTGCTTTAACCGCTGAGCGATCCTTAATTCAAGAAAATGGTATTACTACAGGCACTTGATTAAGCTGGGGAGCAACCGTGCTGTTTCACGACTCTTAAGATTGTAGTGATATTCGTTACGGCCGCGATATTTCTGCACGAACGCGAAGACTTAAAACGCAAAATCATCGGTAGTTTTATTGCTGTAGCTGGTTTGCTTCTGATGGTTTAGATGACTATTCCTCCGCCCAGGCATTCTTGGCCGGAATAGAAGACGGCAGATTGGCCGGGAGTTAAAGCGCGCACCTCTTCATCAAGTTCGACTGTGGCTTTAGAATTACTTAACAGGTCAAGCTTTTTCACTGTGATTAGCTTTGCTCTATGTCTTGTCCGAACTTGCAGATTGTATTTAGCTGATGGTTCACCATTTATCCAATGCATATCAGTCAGTTTGATTTTATCGCTCCACAACTTTTCGTCTTGAAGGTCGGTTGTTACATAAACTTCGTTTTTCTTCATATTTTTGCCGGTAACGTAGTATGGCAGTCCTCCACCGATATTTAAGCCGTGCCGTTGGCCGATGGTGTAAAAAATAGCTCCGTCATGCTCACCAATCACATGCCGACGCCGGCTGGCGGATTGGTTAATAATTTTGCCATGTTTTGTCTTTATAAACTGCTCTAGGAAATCCTTGATTGGGACTTTGCCAACAAAACAAATACCCATGCTTTCTTTTTTATCTGCAGTCATCAGTTTATGTTTTTGAGCCAGTGCCTTAACCTCCGGCTTGGTCAGTTCTCCCAAAGGGAACAGTGTTTTGCTTAGGGCTGCTTGGGTTATACGGTATAGGAAATAGGTCTGGTCCTTATTCCCGTCCTTAGCGGTTGCCATGTGATAGGTTAGACCTGTCACATCAGTATTTTTGTTACTCACCTCTGTTTTTTGCTTGTGATAGGTTAGACCTATCACACGGGCGTAGTGGCCGGTAGCAATCATGTCAGCACCATCTTCCAAGGCTGTCTCTAAAAACAGTTTGAACTTGACTTCCTGGTTGCACATGATGTCTGGATTTGGCGTGCGTCCGGCTTGGTATTCACGAATCATGTAGTCAACGACTTTGTGTTTATATTCTTCTTGGAAGTCATAAACTTTAAAGTCGATGCCCAACTGGACCGCTACTCGTTTAGCATCGTTAAAATCATCCCGCCAGGGACATTTGAGGTTCGGCAGATCCTGTGTCCAATTCTTCATATAGATACCCGCAACTTCATAGCCCTGCTCCTTTAAGAGCAAAGCGGCAACCGAAGAATCAACTCCGCCGCTCATCCCAACAAACACCCTTCTCATAGCTGTACCATTCTATCAGAGGTCCGACCTTCGAAAAAGATAAGCGAAATAAGGTCGGACCTCGTGGTGAGGTGAGTGGTTAGACGTCGAGAAAGACGGTCACTTTGTCACTACGGACATGCATAACACCGCGACTAACTGGCATGACAAAATCCGGACGGTCTTTTTGACGGACCTTGATTTCACCCGGCTTTAAAAGGCATATAAAATTTTTATGACGCGCCAGAATATCAAATGGCCCGGTATCGTTAACCGCCGAAATGCTGCCTGCCGGACCCTCAAAATAGGTTTTAAACGGGGCGTATATTTTTACTTGTACGGTTTGTTCTGCCATAGTCTATTCTAAAATGGCCTTAACTCCATCCAAAGTTTGCTCACGCTGGCAGTAGACACCTTTTTTGCCGGTTAGAGCTTCCATAACAAACATATTTTGCGAGAAAAAATCAATCAGCGCTCTAGCCTTGGCAAAATCGGCGCGGTCCTGTAGCGAAAGCTCGTTCTCGCCAATAATAGCCACAATGCTTTTTAGCGATTCATATTTTTGCAACACAGCTTGAGTCCTGACGCTGAGATCATAATGATACTCACCAACAATATCCGGGCTGAGTAAACTTGAGCTGGTACGAAGCAGGTCGACTGCCGGACGGATGCCTTCTTCGGCAACCCTACGGGATAGTACAATTGTGCCGTCAAGTTCGTGCTGGATCATCTGGACAGCCGGGTCGGTCATATCGTCGGCTGGCACATAAATTGTTTGAACAGCTGTAATCGAACCGTTTTCATTGGAGCTCAGACGATCTTCTAGTGTCTTAATATCGGAAAAAATGGTCGGTTCGTAGCCACCTTCGCTTGGAACCTGCTCCAGAATTGTTGACAGTTCATTCCTGGCCTGGACATAACGGTACATATTATCGGCAAAAAAGAGCAGGTCTTTCTTTTCGTTATCGCGGATATACTCGGCGGCTGCCAGGCCGGACAAAGCTACCAAAACGCGCTGTACGGGATTTTGGTCCATCTGGCCAAAAAACAGACAGGTGTTTTTTAACAGATCGCGGTCTTTGAGTGTTTGATAAAGTTCGTGGCCTTCACGAATGCGTTCGCCAATACCGGTAAAAAGGCTCAGCGCTTGCCCGGTTTTAGCAACGTTGTGCATCAGCTCCATAATCAGCACTGTTTTGCCAACGCCAGCGCCGCCAATAATGCCCATCTTACGGCCTTTAATAAACGGAGCAAAGAAATCTATAGCCTTAATACCTGTTTCCAGAACTTCAGGCTTGGCCGCTTTAAACGACATTACCTGTGGCGGAACCTGCCAAATATTTTTGTATTTCAGCTCGACAGTAGTTGGTAGGGGCTGACCATCTAGCGGCCGGCCCACGGCGTCCAAAATGCGACCCAAGATAGGCAGTCCAACCGGCACTTCCACACCACGTCTGGTGCGTTCAACGACCATGTTTTTTTGTAAGGTGCGGTCGCCAAAGACATTTAGACAGACGGCCAGCTTACCAGGGTTGAGATGGCTAACCAGCAGTGGCGCTCGTTTTTCACTGCCCGATAACAATAGTTCGCCAATATCCGGACCGTCGTCATCAAACTGAACAACCACCACAAGATCTTGGACCGAGTTAATTATGCCGCCACTCATCCCGTCCCTTTTTTCCGCAAGCCGTTAATGATTTCTTTCAGACGCTCATCCTTAAGCTGGCGGCTGGCTCGGTTATATTGCCAACGTATATCGGTATATGAATCGTCAGCTTTTTCGCGGGCCGCCCGCATAGCCCGAAAGCGGCTGGCGTATTGGGCCAGCTTGGATTGAAGTATTGCCTCAGACAGGCTAATTTGCATCATCGAGCGTTCTAGATGATCAACCACAGCGTGAGCACTGGGTTCGAAGATATAGTTGGTTTCGGCAATAATTTCGCCGGCAGTCTCGACATTAGCACCGCGCTCGGCTACGGCTGCACTTAATTTGATTGTTTGAACATTTTGGACCAGTAAAGACTGGTAGCTCTGATAGTAAACGATTGCTTCAGCATATTTCAGAACTTGCTCAATCAACGGCGCAACGTTTAGATTTTGATCACTAACTGGCATACGGTAGTGCTGAATTGGCTGGACATGACTTTGGTGCAGTTGAACAGCACCGTGATGGCCGACCACAATGATGTCATTGCCTTCAGGCCTGTAGTGATCAAGCGCTTCGTTAACCAATCTTTGATCAATATCGCCACTGAAGCTGCCTTCGGAAGTTATAAGAATCATAAGTTCTTTATTAACAATGGGGCCGGCTTGCAAGCTGCGGCCAAAATGGAATTCTTTGCCAACGCGAATTTGGCTATAAATCTGCCACAAGTCAGCAAAGAATTTCTGACTACGCTGGGTCTGAACTTTGACTTGTGATATGCGGGTGCTGGCTATGCCTTCAAAAGCACTAGTCAGTTCAACCAAGACGCCAGCCATGTCTACTTCGTGCTTAATATCAAACAGTTGTCTCATTTTGGCTCTCCCGCTGGCGCTGCAGCTTTGATTTTTAGAGACGCCAAAGCCTCTTCGTAATCATCTTCGCTTTTGATTTGAGCAGCGGCTTCGACCACTGAGCGTCTTAAATTAGTCAGGTTTAAATTGAGCGGTACCGGATCAAGCACTACATCAAGCATCAACTGCTGAGCCATTAAACTATAGGTCTCGCCGGGTGCTTGAGTAAAAAGCTGATTTAGTTTCTGGCCTAATGCTGTAGCCTTAGCCGTAGCGCTGGACATCTCGCCGCCAAAATGAGCAAACTCTTGAGCTCTACTAAATTCTGTCAACGTCTTAAAGACAGCGGCGTTTTGGGCTTTCTGGCGGGTATTCTGACCGACGCCCCCAACACGGGTAACTGACAGCCCAACGTCAATAGCTGGTCGCCGGCCGGAGCGGAAAATTTCCATATCCAGAATCCATTGACCGTCAGCAATTGACATAATATTAGTCGGGAGATAGGTTGATATATCACCGCCCTCGGTCAATACGACTGGAATAGCGGTCAAACATTTATGGTTAGCAGCTAGTTTACCGGCCCTCTCCAGCAAACTAGAGTGGGCATGAAAAATATCACCGGGGTAGCTGTCGCGACCTGGGCTGACACCCGAGAGCAAGCTAATTTCGCGGTAAGCATGAGCGTGCGTAGTCAAGTCGTCGTAAATTATCAGAACATCCTGGCCAAGCGTCTGCCATAGATACTCAGCCAGCGCACAACCAGCATACGGTGCCAAATAGCTGGTAACTAGCGATTCAAAGATTGTCGAAACCATAATGATGGTTTTATCCAATACCCCAGCCTCGCTTAAGCGGTTAAGCAACATGTCTACGTCGCTGCGGCGTTTGGCAATTAATACATAAACTACAATTTGGTCTGTGTTGCGCTGGTTAATGGCAATTTGAGTAGCCAGGGTTGACTTACCGGATTTGCTATCTCCTAACAGGGCCAGACGCTGACCGCGGACGATTGGAAAAAGCGTATCAACTAAAGTCACGCCAGTTTCCAGTTGAGTACTGAGCAGTTCGCGCTGATAGATCGGGGGGGCGTCGTTAAAGATCGGCCAGTCAGCGTCAGCCGCAATCGTGCCTTTGCCGTCTAGCGGCTCGCCGGTCACCGTTACTACCCGGCCAATGAAATCCTTGCCAACTTTGACGGTCAAATTTTCTTGCTGGACAACAGCCAACATACCAATCCGCAGTGGGGTGGTTCTTAGCCGTAGCACCAGGACCCGGTCTTCCAAGATACGCGTTGTAAAGCCCTGACTGCCATCTTCGAAAATAATCAGCGAGTGGATTGATACCGGCTGCAGGCCGCGAACTTGGACTAAAAAGCTATTTATACCGATTATCTCGCCGACCGGTTTACCGGCGTCAACTAACCGCTGGAAGTGTTTATCTTTATCCACCGATGGCTCCCTGGATGAGTCGCTGCAAATAGCTTTTTTGTTTTTCCAAATAAGGTCGTAGGCTCATGTCAAAAACATGATTAGGCGTTCGCAGAACACAGCCGGCAGCTATGCCTGGCTCTAGACCAACCTGCAACAGTAGTTGGGCATGGATATTGGTTCTCAGCCAAGCAATGATTTTCTCTAGCACTAGTTGGGAAGGTTCAGAAGCAAAGCTTATATGAATTAGGGGAGCGCTTTTTTGTAGCTCGGTCAACTGAGCTTTTAGGGTTTGGCGGTTTGTTTTATCGTTTATATCAAGACCGTTGGCGACGGCGACTTCGGCCAACAGCTTGGTGATCGATGGTACGTTTTTGGCTGAGACGGTAGCAGCAATGGCATTATCCTCTAGACCAGCCAGCTCACGTATTAAGTGAGTAACCTCAGTTTGACTTATAAGTGTGAGGGGCAGCTTGCTAAGTGCCACGGCGGATGTCCTCTATGATGGCTTGCTTGTTATTTTCCAGCTCGGCCAAAATAAATTCCAGCTGGTCAGAAATGTCAATCTGGCTGCCGATAGCCTGTACAACGTAATGGTTGATGATACTGGCCATGGCTTTTTCGAAACGGGCTAAGAGTTCGGCTTTTTGAGCCTCGGCCTGGGTTTGCATTTGGGTCTCCAGAAGTTGGCGCTGTTGTTCAATAGTTGTGATGGTTTTTTCGATGGAGTCAATTGCCAGTTGTTTAGCGTCGGTAATTGATTGTTGGTACTTTTTAAACTCTTCCTGTAGCGTGCGAGTAATTTCAGCCCGCATATATTCATTTAATTGGGTGGTCGTTTCTCGTAAATCTTGCTGCAAGAACATGGCGTTTTCGCCGATGATTTTTTCAAAGTGCAGGCGACCACGATTGCGCAGTTCTTCGCGGAACTCGTTATTAAAAATATGTTCGACGTCTTCCTTGGCTAGACTGGCAATGGTATCCGTAGGTTTGGGTTGAGAAGACAAGGTCCTTGGTGGGACCGTACTAGCACGACTCAATTTAAGAGCCAGCCAGATAAAAGCACTGGTTGCACCCAGCAGCGACCCAACCACCAGAATAATCCCACCTGTATTCATAATAGCTTTATATCTTTAATAATAAGAATATCCCAAATAAGCTGCTGGCAAAAACTAAGATGGCAGCGATTATCACCTGAGCTAAACCTTGTAAGATGGCGTGCTTGCTGAGCGGATTACGGCCGATGGCAATTAAGCTGGACCTAACACCCACGTAGATCAGACTAGCAGCCAGTAGAGAGCTTAGCAAAAATATCAACAGCGCAATATAAATCCTAACCGGGCTAAGCGGCTTGCCAGCTATTACTTCTGCCAAGCGCCGCAGAAAACCAGGTATGCCCGTCTCCATCTGAGTAAGAGGATTTTTACCCGGTCTAATCCGGGCCTGGACTTTTCCAACTGTGTGGCCGGCTACTTGGTCGGTTGTGCCTTGGCTGCCATCAAAACTTTCTAAGGCCTGCCCAACAACATACGGGCTTTTACTGCTGGCCTTAGCGGCAATACCGCCGGCTGACGACAATGTGAGGTAATCGCCGCTTTTAACCGAGCCGTTTTGGGTGCTTGTCAGGACTGGATAGCTGCCGCTGGTAGCAACAAAGGTTTGCTCATTGTTTTTTTGCAGAGTCACAGGCGCGGCCGTCTTGTCAACCACTACACCATAAATACGATTTGGATCGGAGGCCGGTGCTGCTTCCACCGTCCCTAAATCATCCTTAGTTATAGCTACCACAAAGCCCGGCGAAACCGTGCCTCTAGCTTTAAAACTACGGGTAATGGTATCGGCTGAAGCGTGGGCGCTAAAAACAGCTAACAGCAAAAGGCCGGTGATAATCCACTTCATGCTTGCTCAAAGTATAGCGCTTTTGTTAACTTTTTTTAAGAGGTCAGATCTCTTAAAAGTCTTAGGGCCGTCTCAATGTCAGGTTTAGTAGTCTGCCGGCCAAAACTAAAGCGCAAGGTCGATCGAGCCTCTTCATCACTCAGACCAATAGCGGAAAGTACGTGCGATGGCTTATCGCCACTAGCACTCCCCTGCGCCGTCTGGCGCAGGGCACTACAAGCACTACCAACGGCTACTTGCACGCCACGCTCATCAAGTTCCATCATCAGCCGTTCGTTGTCGTGGCCAGCCAGCTTAACACTAACGATATGGGGAGAGACATATTTTTGTGATCCGTTAACGCTAGCGCCTGGGATTTTGGCCAAGCCGTCCAAAAATAATTCGCGTAAGCTGGCAACGCGTCTGAACTCTTTAATTCTTGCTTGCTGGACTTTATCCAGCACAGTTGCCAAACCTATGGCGGCGGCCACATTTTCTGTGCCAGAACGTAAGTTACTTTCCTGTCCGCCGCCCAAGATTAATGGCTGCAGCTTAGTGCCAGCTTTTATATACAAAGCGCCACTTTGTTTCGGACCATATATCTTAGCACCGTTAATAGTCAATAAATCGACACCCAGCCGGCTAACGTGTAGGTCAAAATAACTTGGTGCTTGGGCGGCGTCTGTATGCAAATACAGGGGTAGCTTGCTTGCACCGTGAATCCGCTCACGGTGGATCTTGACGGCCTTAAGCAAATTAGATATGTCCTTTAGCGATTGAGTGGTGCCGATTTCATTGTTGACCAATCCCACAGATATCAGGACAGTCCTGGTATTTATCATTTTTTCCAACTCCTTAAGTACCACTCGGCCGTTTTGGTCGACGGGGATCTCTCGGCATTTGAACAAACCAGCCGGTCCTAATACTGATTCATGTTCGATAGCACTCACTAAAATTTCGCCATCAGGATAGCTACGCATAACGCCTTGGATAGCTAGATTGTTAGCTTCCGTCGCACCTGCCGTAAAAACTATTTCGGCCGGTTTGGCACCCAGATTCCGGGCTATGGTAGCGCGCGCCTTCTCTAGTGCTTGACGGGCCGTCCGTCCGCCTAAATATATGGCCGACGGGTTATAAAAATTGTCGGCAAAGTACGGCGCCATAGCCTTGATGACACTAGGATCTAAAGGAGTAGCCGCTGCGTAATCTAAATAAACTTGTTTTTTCATGGTTACTCAAAGACCAAAAAGTTGAGCCGCATTTTTGGTCGTATAACTTGCCAGCCTCTCCACTGACTCACCGCGCAGTTGGGCCAGAAATTCGGCGATATTAACAATATGTTTAGGTTCGCACAGCTCACCTCTGAAAGGACTAGGAGTTAAAAATGGGGCGTCGGTTTCTAAAAGCAAACGGTCAATTGGCACTAGCTTGGCGGCTGCCAGTTGCCAACTATCTTGAGTAAAAGTCATGATGCCGTTTAGACCGATATACAAGCCCCTGCTGAGGCTTTCTTCCAACTGTTTTGGGTGGGCGCTAAAGCTATGTACCACACCGCGCGGGCGCCAGCCGGCGGATTCATAGGAGTCAAAGATACGCCAAAAATCATCCCAAGCCTCCCGGACATGAAAAATGTAGGGCAAATCAGCCTGTGCCGAGCTTTCTATTTGCAATCGCAAGGATCGCTCTTGGGCGTCTTTGGCAGAATAATTTTTGTAAAGATCTAGGCCTATTTCGCCCACCGCTACAACCCTGGTGTAACCTAGTAGTCTTTTAAGCTGGCTTGGGCCATGTTTATCAGCCACGAACCGATCGGCCTCGTGCGGATGGACGCCCGCGCTAGCCCAGACTGTTTTATATTTAGCCGCCAGCTTGGCAGCCTGGCGGCTATCAGCTAAGGTGGTGCCAACACATATTAGTTTGGTCACACCGCATTTGCTGGCTTCGGCAATCACCTGGCTAACATTTGAATAGTTACTAAAATGCAAATGGCAGTGAGTATCAACCAAAGTTATGTAATCGTGTTTTTGGGCCATAACAATTAAGAACCTGGCGCAGTTGTTGACTTTGGGCTTTTGACTGTTTTGGGGAATAGTGGAGCGGATAAGGGTTTTAAAACCCCTGTGCCAAAGACTCCCTCTATCTTTTGAGCGGTTTCGGGCATAAAGGGTACTAAAAGGGCAGCTATTTCCAGCAGGTTGGCCGCCATGTTAGCCAATACCTCACGCAGGTGGTCTTCGTCCACTCCGCCACCTGGCGGACTGGCCATCTCCCACGGTTTAGACTCATCAATGTATTGGTTGAGTCCTTTCACCTGCTCCCAGACTACTGACAGTGCTTTGTCAAACCGGCACCGTCCGATCGCCTGGGCGTAAGCCGCAACATCGTGTTCTGGCGGAGGCACATTGCCTATCACTCCATTTTGGTACTTGCTTATCATGGCCGCCGTGCGGGATACGGCATTGCCTAGCTGGTCGGCCAGCTCGTTATTGTAAGCCGCCTCAATCAACTCCCAGGTAAAGTCACCGTCACTATAGCTCGGGATGTGTCTGAGAAAAAAATAGCGGAAGGCGTCAACGCCATATTTATCAACAATTTCTAACGGGTCGACAACGTTGCCGAGGCTCTTACTCATTTTCTGGCCGCCGCTGGTTACAAAACCGTGCACATAAAGACTCTTTGGTAGGGGCAGGCCAAGGGCCAGCAGCATGCCCGGCCAAACAGCCGCATGAAACCGCAGTATGTCTTTGCCAATAACCTGCACGTCGGCGGGCCAGTACTTTTTGAAGTCGGCGTGCTCGGGATAACCTAACACGGTTATGTAATTCATCAACGCCTCAAACCAGACGTACATTGTTTGAGTTTCGTCACCAGGCACTGGTATCCCCCAGGGGATTTTATTTTTAGGCCGGCTGATTGAAATATCCTGCAGGCCTTCATTGATTACCGATAGAATTTCATTTTTGCGGCTAGTTGGAATAATCCTGTACTGGTCAGTCTCAATCGCCGCTTTAATTTTGGCGGTATATTTGCTGAGTGCAAAAAAATAATTTTCTTCGGCAACTTTTTCGTACGGGCGGTTATGCAGCGGACAGATACCGTCCGTTGCTTTAACATAAGCCTCTGTCTTAAATTCCTCGCAACCAACGCAGTACATGCCTTCGTAAGCCTTTTTATAAATATCCCTGGTCAAGGCCTGCCAGATAAGCTGAGCCCTTTGTTCATGGCCTGCATCGGTCGTTCTTATAAAACGGTCGTTGCTAACACCCAGCTTTTTTAGGCCTTCACGAAAACTGACGCTTATCTGATCAACAAAATGTTTTGGCTCTGCACCGGCTTTAGCAGCTGCTTCAGCAACCTTACCGCCATGCTCGTCAGTACCGGCGCTAAACAGCACATCATCGCCAAGCTGACGATGGTAGCGGGCCAAGACATCGGCATATAAATGCAGCAGGGCGTGGCCTAGATGCGGCTTGTCGTTAACATAGGGAATTGCCGTAGCTACATAAAACTTACTCATCTTCTTAATTGTAAACAATAAGCAATGAACAATAAACAGTAAGTAAAGAGGAAATTACTTGATTTACTTACCATGCTAAATTACTTAACAGGTTAAGTAATACTAAATTTAACGATCGTTTAAAAAAGTAGTAATATCTAGGCCAGTTAAAGGAATGTTTGCTGGTTGGGTTGGGGTTTTTCTACTGTCAATTCTCTGTCGAGTTTATCGGCAAGGCGTTGCAAAAATTCTACTTGGGCTGGAGTTAGTTTTTTGACGGCTTCTCCCAGCGTGAACCAACCCGCACGGTCAACTTCCGGGAATGCCTGCATTTTAGCGGATTTAGGCGGCCACTCTATTTTGAATGTATTGCTGGTGATCTTGGTTTCATCAACGGTACCCTCAACTGCCCAAGCTTTAATGATTTTGCCATCTTTTCTTTTTATCTCGCCTAGCTCGATATAGGTGCCGTCTGGTGCTGGTCTGCCGATTTCCTCTTCATATTCACGTTTGGCAGCATCAAGAGGGTTCTCATCACCTTCGTATAGTCCCTTAGGAATCGACCAAAAACCATTATCCTTCTTCGCGAAGAAAGGCCCTCCAGGATGGACGATCAGCACTTCCAGCCGCCTATTCTTTAATCTATAAACCAATAGTCCCGCGCTCTGTTTTACACTCATAATTTATGCAGCTAAGCTAAATGTGCTGGCTGCGCCTTTGGATATCAAATCTTCATGATAGGCTAGCAGGCTTTCAATATGCTCATTGGTGATTTTTCTGTTGGCACGGAGAATTGGTACTGCTCTTGAGAGTGTTGTCACGGCATTCATCTCAAAGCCAAGAGAGCTTAAGCGTGCTTGCGCGCCTTCTTGGCGATCGAACATGACAGTAATGCTTACAGGTTGTAGACCAGCTTCATATAGCACCGCCGCGCCTTCGATTTTTGACTGGCCATCAGTAACATTGTCGTCGCCTAGGTGAACAAAATCGCCATATTCATAGTCGCCCTCTACGCGTTTTTTTATTCCGTAATCCTTGCCTTCGGGTACTCGCTCCCAAAGGTAGGATTTACCGGCCACAAAAGCTGCTATTGCTAAATGTGGCGTAGCAGACTGGGCTTTTCCAAAAACATGATCATATCGTGCTTGTATCTCATCAAATCTTGTAGCGTACCCAAGTGCTGATTCTCTCCTGAAGTCTAGCTGTCTAGCAAAAGGCATGGCGCCGTTGGCATCTAGTTTTTTGCTTAGAGACAGCATTCCTCTCTGGTTGTGGTAATAAGGTGAAATTCGACCGGATTTTAGTTTTATGCCTCCCGGCGGAAAAACAAAAATCTCTCTGTCATACATTCCCACCACCACTTTTTCTTCGTCGAAACTAAATTTTTCGGCAGCCATCGGACATTTACCCTTACTTCTCTCACCGCATTAATTTGTTTTTATTGTAAACCTATTGCGCAGCTAAAAAATCTGCTTTATTTACAACATGGTGGGTACTGGGGGACTTGAACCCTCAACCTCCTGAATGTGAATCAGGTGCTCTAGCCAGTTTTAGCTAAGTACCCAGATTTGGCGGGCACAACTGAGCTACTATCCCGAAAAATTAAACCAAGTCCATTATAGGTTAATCTCGAGATTTACTCGAGAGGTTTACCTCGAGCTTGTCGTCCGTTCGACTTCGCTCAGGATGACCCTGAGCTGGTCGAATGGGTCGAAAGGTTTACCTCGAGCTTGTCGAAAGGTGCCACAGCCCACAGTAGCGGCATTTGTAAGCTTTCAGCTTGGTATCGTTGCGCCATTTAATAACTCTGGCCTGGCCCAACGCTTCCTTCTCGGAATCAAACGCCAACTTATCCGCACAGGGCAAAGTTCGGTCTTCCATCCCTCTAAATATAGACAGCCCCATACCTGGATGCAATGCAAGGAAGAAACGAGCAACGGAGCAAGCTGTATATGCAATACAGCGAGCGAGCAGCGCAGTTTCTGACATAGCAGTGCGCCAGAAGCGCTAGTCGGTGCGGTCCGCCGCAGGCGGAACGGCAGGCTAGTGCGGTGTGGGGATGTCTATAAACTCGCGGCAGAAGACTTCGAAAACTGAATTAGTCCAGCCAAAACCGGTCTGGCTGGGATAAACACCTTTAGCCGGAGGTTTGCCAGGCTGCACGACGTTATACTTTTCCAAAAAAACGCCGTGTTTATTAAACCAGTCCAAGTTAGTCTTTAGCCATTTGAGTGCAATGCGTCGAGCATCGTCATTATAACCATAGTTTTGCAGGCCCTTAATCACAATAAAGTGCAGCGGCGCCCAACCATTAGGGTAAGCCCACTGCGTCGGAAAGGCCCCAGGTATCAGCCGTTCTACCTGCGGCGCATCAGTAGTAGCCAGGCCGCCTTTATTCTCAAACTTTTTAAGCGAGTTAACCAGCCGCTCGGCTTGTTTTTGACTAGCCAGACCAGCCCACATCGGGTAGTAGGCTGCCAGCGAGCTAACGCTGCCCCGTTTTTCTTTTACGTAATTGTAGTCGTAATATAAACCACGCAGATCGCTCCACATCAGCCGGTTCATGGTTATTTGCCGCTGGTGCGCCGCCCGATCCCATTCATGGGCAGTTTTTTGCCGATCAAGCAGTTTGTCTACGTAGGCAAAGTCTTTTTCGTATTTATAAAGCAGTGAGTTTAGGTCCACCGGCAAAAAATCCAATGCTTTGTGGCTAAAGCGTGGCGTATAGTCCCAACCGCTTTCGGCTTCGGCTATGTCCTGAAGGTAGTTTAAATCATAATATCGGCTCAGGCCCTCGTAAACTTGGCGGGCGTTAGGTTTTTGGGTGCCCATCCAAACGGTTTTATATTCTTGCTGGGCAACTTTAATGGCTTGCTTAAGCCAATCTTTCTCTGGTTTGTAGGCCTTATAAACATCCAAAATAAAACTGCTAAGTAGCGGCGGGTTGGAACGGCTGGTCATGTAGGTGCGCGAAGCATTGGGTACAATCCCAAATCGCTCAAACAAATTAAGCAAATCGTCTAAAATACCCGTCACTAGTTCTTTGTGGGAATCATCGAGCAGCCCCTGCGCCATAAAGTAGCTATCCCAGTAATAGAGCTCGTTAAAATCGAATTCATGGTCTAGCTCGTGGGCCGGGACAAGATAAGGTTTTGGCAAACCTATTAGGCTGTCTTTGTCCTTAGGGTGAAAGCGGGTTAGCCGGGGCCAGTATTTGGCAATGTAGCGCCTCGCCGGTTCAACATCTGCGGCGCTTAGTCTCTCATAACCCGGCTTGGGCAGCAGCGGAATTTTATTTTTAAAGCTTAGGTTTAGTTTTGGTTTAGGTAAGACCATGACGCTAAACTCTAGACTACTCTATTTTAGCTGTCAGTGAAATAATTTACGGGCTAAAAGGTTGAAAAGAAGGGAGGAGCCCACGTGGGGCGAGGGTGGCCCGCCTGCGGCGGGCCACCCCAGAAGACTCCGCGCCTAGCTAGCCGTTGAGCTGCGCCGTCACGCCGTACTTATCATCTAGGTGGCGTAGACACTGCTCGCCGAAGGCGCGGCTGACGCGCGCGATGATCCGGCGCGCATACTCATCCGAGCCCTCCTGAGCCCGGAGCAGCGCGTGCGCCATCATGGCATCGGGAAGGCCGACGTCACGAAGCAGTGCCTTGATCTCGTGCTCGTCGACGGCCGCTGCGAGACGCCGAAGCGCCTCGCTGTAGACCTTACCATGTTGACGGTAGTAGTCTACCATCAGGGCGGCGACAGCCCGGGGGCCGTCTGTTTCGCTGATAACGCTGAGCTCCTTGTCGAAGTCAACAGCAACTTCATTTGTCATGCTTGCCTCCTACTCCTAGAAAGAGTTGTACTCCTTAGGACGTGGTTGCGGCCTCCATTGCCGCCTGCTGCTTGATCCGCAGGCGGACCTCGGCCTTGGCCGCAGACATCTGACGTTTGAGCTCTCGGGCCGAGACGCAGGAGCCAAGCCTGCGGTAGAAGCGCCGCCCCTGTGGCTGGTCGCCACAAAGGAAGCACTCTGCGGCCGCGAGAGCCAGCGGGTGAATCCTTTTTCCCATTTGCTCCTCCCTTCTCAAGTTGTGTGGTACAACCCGCCTCATGTTGGCGGGCCCCGTTTCTTCCGGAGCTTGGCCTGCGATTCATCACCGCAGGTTCATTGCCCCGTCCCTCACCTCCCGTAGTGAAAAAGGTGAGGGATGGGGCAACAAAAAAACCGGACTGCTTAATCCGGTTCTTCTTGTTTGCTTGATTGTTACTTGTGGCTAACTTACTCGGATTACAGCATTATCTCGTGAGACGAGAATAATGAGACCTGTAAAGACGCGTGCAGAAACCATGTGTAAGTTTATACCTACTGAGGAAGAATAATGCAAGAGTTTTTTAAGCTAACGTATGATTATGGTGGCGGTTTGAGTAGGGTTTAAGTGGTTATGATAGCCCCAGGAACCAATACTACTTAAAGTAATACTTTGGCTCTGGCCAGCCTCAATCAAGCCTATATTTAGTTCTGGCATATCGGAGTGAATCGGATGAGGGTTAGATTGGATCTGAATAGCTTGCGAGGAGTCATTTTTAAAAACTACAGTGTCGCCTTTTTTAACAGTCGCCTGATTGGGACTAAATGAACTGCCGTTATAGGTGATAGTAGTTGTTGCTGTTTCCGACTGTAGTGCTGTGCTGCTGGTGTTGGCCGCCGGAGGTGGAGTAGCCTCTTCGTCTTTCTGGCCAAAGGCTATGATGGCCGCCACTACTAAGGCTGCCCCAATAATACCAGTTACGATTATGCCAGTCCTACCCATTTTACCCGCCTAAATTTTTTACTATGTTATGGACCGATTTTCTCATGGATTCTTAACTTTTTTGCCAGGATTTTAATAATAGCCCTCGCCAAGTTTGCCGATAGCTCTATTATATATTTTATTTCTTTATTATCATCCCACATCAAAAAAACACCAACACTTGGGTTGATGTTTTTGTGGTGGAGCTGCCGGTGATTGCAACCGGGTCCGATGTTGTACTTAGCTAGTCTTCTACAGGTTTAGGCCATTTGAAATTTTTTGGAAACGCGACCGATAAACGGCCAAAAAGCCGCATTCCCTATTCCGAAATCTTAACGAGTCTTATGGAAAGTAAGCCTCGAGCAACCAGATGATATGACACGCCGATAGTTCTATCTGATGTCGAACCAAGCGCGGCTTACGAGTTTAGACGTAAGCTGGTGCGAAGGCCAAACCCCGGAAAGGGTTGACGAATCGCTTTTTGGCGAATGCAAGTAATGCACCGCCAGATAAAAATGCTATTGCATTTAATTTGTTTGCACCGGATAACGTTCAGTGCACTCCGACCTGCGAATTAGCTTGTAAAAGAACACCGTCGAGCTAAAATCAGCCCCCGAAACCGCGCAACCGCCTTTATGGATGACAGAATGAATCCATCATTCCAAAACGCTTACGGCACATTGCTGCGTCAGAAACTCGAGCTGCTCGCTTACTGTATGTCAAATACAGCTTGCTCCGCTACTCGTTTCTTCCTTGTACTATGTTCGCCTTGTGCATTTTCGGCGAGAGATTTCTCAAACCTTAAGGTACAGTTACATTATAGCAGTTTTGGCTGGACTTGACAAGACCCGATTATGTTTATTTCGCTCACTTACTAAAGGGCTTTTAATAGGTGGGAGACGGCGCGGTCTAGGGCTTTAACGTCGCGGTCATCTACCATTTTCAGCAGTTCTTTGTGCTGGGCAGATAGAATTTTCTCGGCTTTTGCAAATGTTTGCTGACCTTTAGCGGTTAGAGAAGTTTCGCGCAGACGCTTATCTTTTTTATTACGGGTGATATTAACTAGTCCCTTTTTCTTAAGAAGCTGGAGCTGACGGCTGACATTGGCCTCTGTTTGATGCAGCTTAACGGCCACAGCGCGTTGGGTGAGTGGGACCGAGCGGTGCAGGGCTTGCATTATTTGCACTTGGCCAAAACCTACCCCTAAAGAATCGCGCAGTAGCGAATCTGATTTATGTTGTAAAATAAACTCCAAGCGGTGCAGGGAAGTGAGAGGGGTGTAAGTCCCCCGTTTTTTTATTGTTTTCATGCCGTAAGCATACGGCACAGATACTTGACTAGTCAAGTATTTTTAAGAAGACTAGGGAAGTCAGAATTTTTCAAGCCCATCGGGTCCTGCCGCTCCAGGCAACCTCCAAAACAGTCCTCGGTGTCAGCTCTCACCTGCGGGCTGTTGGTGTGCCCTCCTACCGCGTCACCCGATGAGCTTTTTGCATAATTTGTACCATTCCTGAAGGGAGAGTTCTTGGGCGCGGGTGTTGGGGTTGATGCCGGCCTTTTTTAGTAAGTCGTCGGCTTGTTCCTTCGTAATCCCAAGCCCGCCGGACAAGCTGCTGCGCAGTTTTTTTCGGCGCTGTGAAAAGCCAGCCTTGACCACCTTCATAAACCCATCCACCTCGTTTGCTACAAGGATAATCCTTGTAACGGGGAGGCGACGAAGAATCACAACTTGGGAGTCGACTTTTGGCGGCGGCGTAAAAAGTCTGGCCGGAATAATCCTGCCTAGCTCCGGTTCGTAATAAAGTTGGACGCTAACAGATAGCAAGCTCATTTGACCCGGCTGGACGGCAATCCTTTGCGCAACTTCCTTCTGGAGGAGCAACACCATTAGCGAAGGCGGGTTTATAGACTCGGAGAGGTACCTTAGCAAATTGCTGGTCAGATAATAGGGAATATTAGCAACGACCTTATAGTCTGCCGGTAACCGAGTCAGATCAAATTGCAAAATATCCCCCTCCACCACTGATAGTTGTCTTCTACGGGTACGACCCGTAGAATCTACGGGTCGTACCCGTAGGTTGTGAAGCTTTGCGGCGAGAGTTTCATCTTTCTCTACAGCCACAACTTTGGCGCCCCTTTTCAGTAGTTTGGCCGTTAGTGTGCCTGTGCCTGGCCCAATTTCCAGCACCGTATCATCTTGTGATAGGTTAGACCTATCACATATGTGGTTGAGGGCCGTTTCGTCATGCAACCAGTGCTGACCTAAGGATTTCTTGGTAAATTCCATACCTACCAATAGCGATTATTCAACCAAAAATTGTAGGCGCCGCCCCAGCCACCATATCTTTCGCGAGCATATCCATTACACCAGCGCAGCTGCGTGACCGGGTTAGCCTGCCAGTCTCCACCGGCACTGGCCATCTTGCTGCCCGGCAAGGCCTGGCATAGGCCGTACGCCCCGGAGGCGTTTTGGGCGGTAACCCGCCAGTTGGATTCGCGGCTGACGATGTAGTTAGCATAGGCGTAGTCCCCGGGCGAGATGCCGGCTGCCGCCATGAGTCCGGTTTTATCGCTGGCGATAGCCACTGTACTCCCCCTGGCAGTAATTTGCGGCACCGGGTCCTGCAAAATAACTTCTTGCAAAACCTGCCGGGAAATTTCTTTACCGGCCGCATCGGTTTGCAAAATGTAGGTTAAAACCTTTTTACCGGGGGCGCCTTGTTGACGAACAACTGTTGTGCCGAAGCTTAAAGACGGATCGTTGACAATCTGCTCGGGCGGGGCTACTGGCTCTTCGGCAGTGACGATTTTGGCGTCTTTGCGCAGCACAAAAACCGGCAGGTTGGGAGTAATCGGCGTATCCTTCGCCGGCTGGACGGTTTCTCCATGCTCTAACTCGATCCTTTTTTCGGCCAAAAATTGCTCTACATTGGTTGCCTGGGTGTAAGTGGTCAACTGGGCACCGTAGAGATTAAGACTAACCGGTGTGGCTCGGGCAACCACAACCTTTTCGCCGATAACGTTCTCTTCCAGGTGACCTTGATCAAAAGTTGCCAAGTCTTCCGGATTAAGATCTAGACCGGCGTTTTGAGCCACTACCCGCGGGCTTTTTTGGGCTGTCAGGGTTACAATTTTACGGCCGCTATCAACAACCGTCACCGGCCGGGCGCGGTAGATGTTAACCCTAAAATTATCTTCCGGGATTGGCGTGTCCAGGCTTGGTTCAACCACGTCTTCGGGAATCAAGTGCAGGGGCAATTTGCCTAACATGTCGCCGACGGTTTTGGCCTTAGTATCAATCACTTGGCGATCACCCTTATCAAACAAAAAAACCACGTGCGCTTCACTAGGCCGCAGTGTCTTGCCGTTACCGCCCAGCAGAGCCGCGGCGACTATGATAAAACCAAGCACCAGACCCAAAATCGGGATAATGTATGGACGTTGCTTGACCTGCCGCTTGCCACTAGCTTGAGCGGCTTTATAGCGTTTGGAGATTTTGTGACGCAGTAACTTCATGAAACTTCATCTAATTATAAAGGGTCCGAGCTCGGATAAAACAAAGTCGGACCCCTTTTAATGGTTATAACTTTTCTAAAGGAGCGAAGGCTATATTCAGCCGTTTGGTACCTTGTCCCTTGAAATAGACAGTTGCGGTTTCCCCTTCCAGCTCCAGCACTGTGCCAGTGCCAAAGACCCTATGCTTAACTCCATCACCTTCGGATAGGTCTAACACGTACCTGGGCTCGGATTTATCGAACGCTCCGGGTTGGGCCATCTCCAGAGCTGGAGCTGTGGACGTGACAGCTTCGATATCAGCCAAAAAGCGGCTGGGCAGGTTTGAGCCGCGGCCGCCGTAAAGTGTGCGCGAGGTAGCGTAGGTTAAAAACAGCTCTTCCTTGGCCCGGGTCATGCCAACATACATTAGTCTGCGTTCTTCCTCCATCTCTGCCGCCTCATAAAGCGCCCGGCTATGTGGTAAGACATTTTCTTCTAGACCCGTTATGAAGACTACTGGAAATTCTAGGCCTTTGGCTGAATGCAGCGTCATTAGTATCACGGCATCGGAGTTTAAGTCAGCTTGATCAATATCCGAAAGCAAGGAGACTTCCTCCAAAAAACCATCCAGCCCCCCGTCTTGATACTGGGCCGCAACGCTTAAGAGCTCCTTAACGTTTTCTATTCTGGCTTCACCCTGTGGCGTCCCGTCCTGTAGATAATGCAGGTAGTCCAACCGGCGGATTAGGCTGTCTATTAGATGTGCGGGTGCTAGTTCGTCCATCTGGGCATTGAAGTCAGTGATGACACCCGCCAGGTTGGCGAAGCCAGCCCGGGCTTTGGGAGTCAATGCCTCGTTCTGCCGAATCTTGTTTAGTGCCTCGAGCTGGGAATATCTATTTTTGACCCGCCACTGCTGAAAACTAAGCAATGACTTTGCGCCTAGTCCGCGAGTCGGCACGTTCACGATCCGCTCAAAGCTGATGGAGTCATCCGGCTGATAAATCAGGCGTAAATAGGCCAGGATGTCTTTAATTTCTTTACGGTCGTAAAAACGCACACCGCCAACAATGCGGTAAGGGATGCCAAAACGGACAAAAACTTCCTCTATAGGGCGGCTTTGGGCATTGGTCCTGTATAAAACTGCGAAATCTTTAAATTGGCGGAGCTTTATATCAACGGCCGCACTAATCCTTCTGGCCAAAGCTTCGGCTTCGAATCGTTCGCTGCCAACTTGCAGAATCTGCACTGGTGAACCGCCAGCCGCGGCGGTCCATAGTTTCTTGTTACTCCTTTGGCGGTTTTGGCTGATGACATTATGGGCCGCGTCTAGGATATTTTTGGTGCTGCGATAATTTTGTTCCAGTTTGATGAGTGTGCAGTTGTTAAAATCGTTCTCAAAGTTAAGGATGTTACGAAAGTCAGCACCGCGCCACATATAGATTGATTGCCAGTCGTCACCGCAAACCGCAATGTTATGCTGCGGTCCGGTTAGTAACTTAACTAATTGGTACTGGGCCGTGTTGGTGTCCTGGTATTCATCAATCATGATGTAGCGGAACTGAGTTTGCCATTTGCCGCGAATCAGTTTTTGGCTGGATAGCAATTTAACCGTCCGGCTAATCAAATCATCAAAATCCAGGGCTCCGTTTTGGGCCAGCAGGTCTTCATAGGCTCTAAAAACTTTGGCCGCCACCCGGCCGGTCGGCGACGAAGCAGTCTCGGCAAATTCACCAGGCCCCACCATCTCGTTTTTAGCGCCGCTAATCAGTGACACTAGTAGGCGGGCTGGATATTTTTTTTCGTCAACAGCCAAACTTTTGGCAACTTGTTTTATAGCCGCCAGCCGATCGCCCTCATCCCAGATTACGAAGTTGCTGGGTATACCAACAGCCTGGCCGTCACGTCGTAGTAACCGAACACAGATCGAGTGAAACGTCCCCATAAAGGGCATAAAGCTGCGGTTCTGGGAATCGCTGCCCAGCAATTTGGCTACCCGTTCGCGTATTTCGCCAGCAGCTTTGTTAGTAAAAGTGACGGCCAATATGTCAAAGGGGGTGGCTTTGCCAGTTGCCAACAAGTAGGCAATCCGGTGGGTTAGGGTCTTGGTTTTGCCGCTGCCGGCACCGGCTAGAATTAAAACCGGGCCTTCAGTGGTCCGTACCGCCCTGGCCTGCTCTGGATTCAAGTCTTTCAGTAGGAAGTCAACACCTTTATTCACCTCTTAATTGTAACAAACGGGTAGGATTTTAAATCTAGGCCAAAAAAGACCCTTGTAAGTATTTTCGATTTATACTTGTTCCTAACTCGTTCCTAAGGACACTGCTGATTGTTCTTTGTTTATTCAGTATAGGACTCTATGGTAGTCAGCATGGTGGTAATTAAGTCACGGTTTTTCATAGTGCCGTCTTTGACGCGAGCAACTGGGTAAGTTTGATCTTGGAGGTTTTTAGTGTAAATATCACCCAGCAAGCTGTCGTCGCTGCTTTTAATATTAGTTTGGACAATTGTATCGTTGCTTAGTCTGGTGGCGTTATTTAGCGGACCTTGGTCACAAGAAACTGTGCCGGGCATGTCAACACCGTCCGTCGTACTGTAGCGTAAAACACCGGCATAGTATTTAGCGTCCACGCTGCCCACGCACCACTGCAGATAGTCATAATACTGGACGTTGCGGGCCGGCGGTAAATACTTGGCCGAAGTTATAGCCAGCTGTACGTCTTTGTTACTAGGGAAATTTATAAGTATTGCGTAATTCACGTCCGGCTTAGCGGTCTGGCTGCGTTTAGTAAACCCCAAATCGGTTGTAGCGGTAGGTGTCCCCCACTGCGTAGGGTAAGCCAGCTTAGTCTTGGTTTCGGCTATCTTGGTGGCGCTAAAGCCGGCCGGTGCTACTGTCTGGCTAACTGACGGTTGGGTTGCGGATGAAGTGTCCGCTGAGCTGGACTTACCAAAAATATGTACCGGTAAGTTTAGATTGTTATTTATCAACCCACTATCAAGCGCGGCGTAAACGCCAGCCCCAATAACCAATACGAATAAAGGCCAAAGCCAAATATGCCGGCGTGACGGGGGCGTGGGTTTCTGAGTGGGTGCAGGTATCAATGATTCATCAGCAGTTTGGCTGGTTGTTTTGCCAGCAGCTGGAGACTTATCGGCTTGGGGAAATAAATCTTCAAGAGGACGGGGGCTAAAATCATCCGAGCTAACGTTTATCTTAGTTGCTGGTGATTGGTTTTCCGGCACTGGTTTACGATCCATATACTATTCCCCCTTAACTGGCGCCATTTCGCCATTATTGTTTCTTTGCCAGCGGTGTGTTGCCTCTACTATAGCGGCGAATGTTTCGTAGTTCAAACTGCCGTGGCCCACCAAAAAACCATCCACACCCGGCACGTCTAACAGTCCATGGACAACTTCCGGCGCTACGTCACCGCCATATAGTATACGAATGTTTTTGGCGACTTTTTCGCCAAAAACATCCCTAACATAGCCGCGAACGTAAGTCACTGCTTCAGCCACTTGGCCCGGTTTAGCTGTCACCTGGCCAATAGCCCAGATCGGCTCATAGGCAATTACAACATCAGCTACCTCGGCGGCTGTTAAGTTGCTTAGCGCCGTCATAAGCTGATCGTGCAGAACTTGCTTGGTCTCTTTGTCCTCACGTTCCTGTTGGGTTTCGCCGACGCATAAAATCGGGACGATTTCGTTCCTAACGGCCGCCGCCATTTTATCCCGGACTGTAGCCAGGTTGTCGTGAAATAGCTGTCGCCTTTCGCTATGGCCGATAATTACGTAATGTACTATATCTCGCAGCATGTTAAAGCTGACTTCGCCGGTAAACGGACCTTCATCGCGAAAGTAGGCGTTTTGGGCGGCCAAGCGGAATTTGCGCCTATCTATTTGGAGACTTAACGGTTGAAGGGTCAGCATACTTGGCGCCAGCACCACTTCGATATCGCGATAAATTTTTATCCGCTCCTGAAGCCGATGCACTAGCAAACTAGCCTGACTGGCGTTCAGATGCATCTTCCAATTTCCGACAATCAGGATTTTTCGCATACCACCCTTTGCACATATTGTACATGAGGTCTGACCTTGGAAAAAGCCGACTACAGAGGACGATCCTTGGGAAAAGCAAAGAGATTTTCCCAAGGATCGTCCTCTCCCAGCAGTTTTACTTTCAGGGTCAGACCTCATCATTTATCGGCAAGGGCTTCGATACCCGGCAGTTTTTTACCGGCCATTAGATCTAAGCTAGCGCTGCCGCCGGTAGAAATATGGCTAAAGTCATCGGCTAAACCTTCGGCTTCGATATAGGCTACGGTGTCGCCGCCGCTAACAATGCTAAAGGGTTTATTTTTGTGGTTATTGCTAGGGCCAATCATGGCTTCCACCACCAGGCGCGTGCCATGCGCAAAGGGCGCCTGGGCGCCGGCCAGACCCTTTACTTCAGTTGCACCGCAGGTACCACCCCAAACAACGGTTTTGGCCATCTTGACCATTCCGGCAATCTGGGCCGCGCTTATCGGCCCAATATCCAGGATTTTTTCCTCGCGGCCGACGCTGTAGGAGCTGAGTTTGGGTTTTTTAGGGTAAGCCTCGATGTCGGCCAGGCTATAGCTAGTAATGTCCACTAATCTGGTTGGTAGCTGGCCATTCATGGATTTAGAGACTACGGCGTCAACTGGTACAAAAAAGTTAAAGTCCCGCCGCTTTTCCTCGGACCGGGCCCGGCGCAAAATCTGCCTGGCCTCGGGCATAGCTTCCGGTTCAACCAAACTACTGCCGACTTCGATGCCTTCAGCCACTAAAAAGTTATTGGCCAGTGCGCCGGCTACGGCCAGGCCGTCAGTTATTTCAATGAACCTATTTAAGACTTCTATTTTATCGCCTATTTTGGCACCGCCTATAATTGCTACAAACGGCCGCTGGGGCGCTTGCATGGCTTTGGTTATAACATCCACCTCTTTTTCTAAAAGCAAGCCAGCAACAGAAGGTAAGAGATTAGTAATTGCAGCCGTGCTAGCATGCGCCCGATGGACTACGCCAAAGCCGTCCTGGACAAACAGGTCGGCACTTGTGGCTTCAACGGTGGCTTTGGCAAAATCGGGGTCATTTCTCTCTTCCCCCTCGTGAAAGCGCAAGTTTTCCAGCAACAAAATACCGTTTGGGCCTAGTTGGCCAGCGGCTTTTTTGGCTTCATCACTAACGCAGTCGCCAGCAAATTCTACTTTTTTACCGAGCAGCTGGCCTAGGTGTTTAGCTACTGGCAACAGACTAAGATTAGGGTTGGGTTTACCGTCGGGTCGACCAAGATGCGAAATGATAAGAAGGGCCGCCGGTTTTTGGTCTAGGATATATTTAATAGTCGGTATAGACTGGCGGATACGGAAGTCGTTAAGTATCTGGTTCTCTTTTAGGGGCACGTTATAGTCGGCCCGCAGCAGTACCCTTTTGCCCGCCAAGTTGATATCCCTGATGGTCTTTTTATTAAAATTGCCCACCCTAATTTCTAAATCTTAGTCCCTAATCTAGAGTATGGCAAAAGCGGCTCTTAATTGCCAGTTCAGGTGTCTATCGATGATGGTAGTCGCTGGTAAGAATCCAAAAACGTCTGGGCAGCGCTGTCACCTTGACCAGCTCTTTTTTTTAAGGAGACAACTATCAAAGACATTGGAAAGGGTGGGATTTCTCTATAACCATTGTCTTCTAGCGCATCTGCACATTCTCTATAGCCGTTGGCTTGTAGAGCTTCAACCGCTAGGTTCTTTTCTGTTGGGTTTAGGACAATATGTGCATGCAATTGTCCGCGTTCCATATTTCTTAGTAAGCTCTTTTATCAACAATTTTGCAAGTATAAAGCTACAATAACACGTGGTGACCCCAAGGGGAATCGAACCCCTGTTGCCAGGATGAAAACCTGGTGTCCTAGGCCACTAGACGATGGGGCCGTCGATGTTTATCCTATCACATCACGCCAGGTTGACACCTGTCTGCTACAAGGATAATCCTTGTAGCAAATGCCGCTACGGAATGTTGTGAAGGAGTTTGCGCCAGAAAGCTATTACCACCTATATAATCGAGGTGTTTTTCGTCACCATATCTTCATCGATGATAGAGATTACAGGACTTTCTTAAGCTTGTTCAAACGCTACCTTTCTAGGAGAGCCCGGCCAAGACCTTACTCGACGCCCAATACGTCATTTACGCGACGAGGTGGAGCTTTTGGCCTTTTGCTTGATGCCTACTCATTTTCATCTGTTGGTCTACAACAAGAAAGAGACTGGAATAACGGATTTGATGTGTAGCATACTGACTGCTTATGGTCTATATTTCAATAGGGTTCATAAAGGCAGGGGGAGACTTTTTGAATCAACCTATGAAGCTAGTCTGATTAACGACGAGGCCTATCTATGGCATATCAGCCGCTATATTCATCTTAACCCACAAGATATAAGATCAAAAACACCTCCTACCCATACTCCAGCTATCGCTACTATCTAGGTCGCAAGCAGGCTGAATGGATCAATCCAAAAAGAATACTGGCGATGCACGCCGATGAGCTGAGTGACTATGCCACTTTTGTGAAAGACTATGAGTCAATGCGAGCTGAATTTCAGCAGCTTAGACATTGGCTGGCAGAAAGCTAATGCTACAAGGATTATCCTTGTAGCAAAGGGTTGTGTGCCAAATCAAAAACCTTCGGCGGCCCGAAGGTTTTTTAACTCCACCTATTTGCGATGAGCGGTCAGTCACGACTTGTCCCTTTGGGTTTCCTCCTTCAAAGCAGTCTGCAACCAGATTGCGAGGAAGAGCGAAACCCTGTGGGATTGCTCTATTTAAACGCTAGCACATTTTGGCAGTTTTGACCAGTGTTTATTTTTGCAAGGACTGTCCTTGCAAGACTTGCAAGAGGAGCCCGAAGGCTCCCCTGCAAAGTTATTTTTGTCTTCGCCCGCAAAAATTTCTTTGAAATTTCGGCGGGTTATTGGCCGAACCGGCGGCCCCACAAATAGTGGACAGCGCCGGCAGCAGCACTTACGCCCGTAAACACGCCCAAAACGCTACCAGCACCACCAGTTACCGGCAGTGCGCCCGGTTTTCCAGCGGAAGGAGGAGTTGGTGTAGGCGGGATTTGTGGCGGTACTTCTATTTTTGGTACATCCATACTAACAATGGCTGTGAAGGTGATTAGTGCTCCGAACTCGAAGCAGCCTCTCCAATCGCCAACATTGGCGTTGATTGTCTGGTCATTAGCGAAGGTAGCACCAGGCAGTGGTCGGGTCACCCAATCGCCGGTGCCGTTAGGCCGGTAGGTAACATTAACCGGCGCGTTTCTATCAAACACCATGGTGAACGGGTTGGCGCCAGTCAGCTCGACCGTGTCGCTAACTGTGGCCGGATTAGCGTTGTCTGCGGTGATGGCAGCAGACGCCACGTGGCTGGTTTTCTTATTGGTTTCCAGGAGTGCCTGGATGCGAGTATTTTTAGCCGTAGCGGCCGCCTGACCAATGGCAGACTCGTTGGCATTGTTATGCACATAGACGCGCATAAAGATCCTCTGACCGTGGGTTACGGTCAGCTTATCTTGGAAGCCGCCTGGACTTGTAATCGAAGCGTCTTTGGCGTCAAAAAAGGCCCTTTCGTCTCCGTAGTTAGGAGCGTTGGTAAACGAGTTAAAAGTCACGTAGCTGGCACCCGGGCAGTTGGTTGGGCTAATACACTGGAGGGTCGCGCGGTCAGCCGGCGCAAATCCGGCTAACGCAATGCCGGGCATAACCACTATTGCGACCGCGCTAAGCAAGCTTGTTAAAGCTAGTTTCATACGCATTATTTAATTCCTTTCTTAAAATCGAATTTAGTTAAATTTTAACGATTAGCCAGAACAAATCTGTTAAGGCTTTCGCAAACTAGATAGTTATTGGGCTTTAAAACGGCTTCGCCTTATAGGACACCCCTTCGGGGTTTCCCATCGCGCCGGGCGCGGAGTAAATCCGACGCTCGGGCTGCTCTTCCCGAGGAGTAACAAATGAGGGTATGTGACCCCGACGCCGGAGCTTTTGCTCTACGGCGTCGGGGTGGGGCGAGTCTCTGCTCAAGAGTTCTGCAGTCGCCGAGGCGACCATCTCATCGAACGAAACCTCGCCCCACCCGACTACCTATACCGTTAGCCGTTAGTCCCACCCGCCCGCACGGTATCACACGGACGGGTTACCAGTTCGGCTACTGCGTCAGACGCAGTAGCCGAACTGATCTTTCGCCCCGGCCCGGGACTGGCCCGTTGCCGGGTCTAGGCAGTTCCCCGTCGGGGGCGGGGGGGGTGATCCCGCCGCCGGCCCGGGCGCCCCCGTCGTCGGGGGGACCGCTCCCGGGCAGTTCCCCGAGGCGCCGGTGGTCCCGGGAACAACGTTCCCGGAGGCGTCCCGGCACGTCGGGCCGGAGCCCGCGGCGGGCGAACCGACGGCTCCCGGGCCACCTGCTTGTCCCGGCGTAGTTGTGCCGGGACCCGGAGCCCCGGTCTTCGGCGCCGGGGTCGGAGGCGTCACCGGCGGCGCCGTGGGAGGCGCCGCCGGCGGTGGCTGAACCGCCGGGGGCGGGGGTTGGGGCCTCACCCCCTCCACTGCCCGGTTGATGAAGGAAAAGACCTCTAGGCCAGGCCCTCCCTTCTGCGCAACCAGGCACCCGTCGGCCGCCACCGGCGCGACGGGTTCGAGCACGAGACCTCGGGCGAACCCGAGGTCCTCGCATAACTTCACGGCGTCCCCCTTCTTGAACACGAACGGGGAGATGCCGTCCTTCGAAACCGCGTACCGGTTCCCGTCCATGGGAACCAGCACCGTATACGCCGCCTGCCCGTTGATCCACACCGCCACGGGCAGGCGGAACAAATTGTAGAAGGTCGTGAAATCGGCCGTCATGGCCGAGTTCACGACCTTCTTAGATACGGTCGCGGTGAACTCCCCCGGGGCCACCGCGACCTTCCGGTTGACGAAGTCGCAGCGGACCCCGGCCGCTACGATCTTCCGAACGCACGCTGCTGCGGGACTCCACCCGCGGGCAGCGTTCTCCGTCACGCCGACGTTGGTCGACGTCCGGAGGCTGTAACTCTTGCTCTGCCCGGTGCAGAGCGAGAAGTCGGTCGAGCGCGCCCACCTGCCGCTCTTGACCACCCAGAGGTGGAAACGGAAACAGGCGCGGGCCACACCGGGAGTGGCCTTGGTGATCGTCAACCGGCCGTACTTCACGGCCGGGGTTGGCGCCGGCTTGGGCTTTGCCGGGGCGGTCTTCTGCCCCGGCACCTTCACCGTCACGCTCACGGTCGGCTTGACCGTGATCTTCGGCTTCACCGTGACGGTGACCTTCGGCCGGTTGTTGATGTCGATGTTATTCGTGGCGACCGCACCGGCGGTGGCCTTGGCTTGCGCCTCGGATCCGCGCGGAACGATCTCCGCGGCCCGGTTGATGTACTTGATCTTGTAGATCGTACGGTAGCGGGTGATGATCTTCACCCGCTCCGCGGGAACCCGGAACGTCTTGATCAGGTTCCCACACCTGATCTTGACGATCACGAACTTCCCGTTGGCGCGGTTCACGACCTTTCGGTACGTGTAACCGCGTCCGCGGTCGGGGTAGGCGACAAGCTGCCGTGTCCCAGGGGCGACCCCCTGGTTCACGATCTGCTCCCCGTCGCCGATGTTGACGACGGGGCCGAGCTGCAGCATGGACGGGTCCCAGCCATCCATGTCCAGCTCGTTCTGCAGCATCTCTCGATACTGCGGGTACTGCGCCGCGGCTCGGCGGATGTCGGCCACGGAGTTCGCTCCGTGCTCGACAACGCGGTTGAGCCGCGGGCGGCGGTCTGCGTCGCTCGCCGCCGATGCGCCCGAGGGCGCGATGGCGGCGGCGAGCCCCACGACCACCAGAAAGGCGGTCGTGGTCTTGCGCAAGGTACTCATGATCACCTCCCGGTGGTCGTGGTTCAGGAGACCAGCGTGCGCAATCACCGGGTCTGCCCTTACCCTTGAGGGTTGGGCAAGACACCAAAGCGACAGTACAATACAAAGACATGTATCACCTTGGTGCCTTGCCCAAAAGGACAGATCAAAAACAAATTAAGTAGTCGGTTATGGGAATTAAGAGCAGATAGCTAATAGCTATTAGCTAATGGCTAATCGCTTCAATTAAAACCCCATAACTATCTAGTTTGCCTCTCAATTTAGTTTAATTTTGACCATTTTCTAAATTGTTCGCAAACTTCTGAATTGTCAAGATTGCGTCTTGTCCACCTCACTAACGCGCCAGATGGCGAGAGTGGGTATATTTTATCACAAGGTTGCAATATTGGCAATACTATCAACAAGCTAATGCTTAGGATCGGGTTTAAGCTTACTTTTTTCTTTTTTCACCAGGCTGAGCAAAATCGAAAATACCTTGATAAAAGGCTCTAGCCTCAGGAGGCATACCTTGGGCGCTAGTTGCACGTACAGCCCACATACCGCCCAATCTTACTAGAGCGTCGTGGTCTGCATGCAATTCGCTGCCATCAACCTGAGCTTGTTCTAATTCGTTAAATCTAAACCCGCTGGAACTTTCGTTGACATGCATCTCTCCGACGGGCTTAACGTCTTCAATGGGTACGGCACTTGGGAATAATTCAATATCCAGTAGATCCCTCCGTGGAGCTTCATGGCCCTGCGAGGTCGGGGAAAGATATCCTGATTTTTCAAAAGTCATATTTTTTCCTTAACCAAAAGCAGATTATACTACGTTTGCCCAGCCCGTCAACCCTCAATTTAAATAAACACAAGCCTTTTACGGAGAGCCGTGTGAGTGTGATAGTAGTTGTGATAGGTTAGACCTATCACAACTACTATCACAAAAAGATCACTCTAAGTCATTAGCTAGCTGATGTTTGAGAATCGCCAGCTCGGCTTTGCTGTCTACGTAATCATCTAAAAACTCCTGATACTCTTTTGGGTCATTGTTAAATAAGCCCAAAATCAGTTCTGTGTTTACCCACACTGTCTTTTTTACTCCTGTGTAAACTGAGTGGCTTGAGTATGGCCAATTTTTATAATCTTCTGGGTTCAGGTGTATATATCTTGATATGTGATGTAAATATCCATCTTCATCAATGCGAGAAGCCCGATATGGCCCCTGGAAGAGACCGCCTATTCTATGGTGCCGGTTATTGAAGTACATAACGTAACCAGTGCACAATCGACACATCAATTCCGCAAATGCTTTTTCTGATGATTGATAAAAAAGTAGGTGGAAATGGCTGGGCATTAAGCAATAAGCCAAAAGAGAGAGCTCGCCCTGAAAACTCTTAAAAAGATGCCTGTTTTCTTTGCCTGGCGGTTCACCAGACAGATACTTCTTCAATAGACCTAAGAAAACCGTGTAATCTTGCTCATCAGTAAAGATTACTCGTTTCTCTACTCCACGATTATAAATATGATAATAGCTATCAGAAACGAACTCCCGAACTATATTCCTGCTTGGCATGTGATAGGTCTAACCTATCACAGAGTTGCTTCTGGCCAAAACTTTAACCCTCGACAGCCCGTGGTAGGCTTGTGGTAGTTGTGATAGGTCTAACCTATCACAGAATAAATCGGGGTATGATTAAGGGATGAGGATAGGGATTGTTGGTTGGGGTATAGAGGGCCAAAGCGCCTACCGCTACTTTGGGCCGGAGCACGAATATCTTATAGTGAACGAGCACCCCAGGGACGACTTGCCTGCCGAATCGGAAAGAATCAAGGTCCAATTTCTGAAAGCGGAAAAGCCGCCAGGAGTAACTGGCAACGTCGCGGACCTGAGCTATCTGAACGGCATCGAAGACTGTGATAAGATTATCTATTCTGTCACCTCTGTAAAGAACTTGGAGCAAAAATTTGGGCAGGATAAAGACTTTTGGCAGAAGGCGACAACTGTTTGGCACATTTTCTTCCAAGGGGTAAAGACTAAAAACCTCGTTGGTATTACCGGCACTAAAGGTAAGGGTACTACCTCGACCCTAATATTTGAGATGTTAAAGGCCGTTGGTAAAAATGCCTATCTAGCTGGCAACATTGGCACCAGCGTTCTAGATGTCCTGGGAGATGTCCAGGAGGATGATTGGGTGGTGCTTGAGATAACTAACTTTCAGCTTTATAAATTTCCCTATAGCCCCCATATTGCCGTCAGCTTAATGATTACCGACGAACACCAAGATTGGCACTCTAATACAGAAGAGTATATTGCGGCCAAAACCAATCTGTTCGCCTACCAAAAAACTGATGACATCGCCATTTATTTTGCTAAAAACGAACAATCCAAACGTATAGCTGGGGCCTCGCCCGGAGTCAAGATCCCCTACTTTGCCAAGCCGGGCGCCGTCGCTAAAGACGAGGGGATTATAGTGGTTGGCGACCCGGAAATAGAAGTTATAAAAACCAGGGACGTAAAGCTTCTGGGCGAGCATAACCTTGAAAACGTCTGTGCCGCTGTGACCACTGTTTGGTTTACAGTTCCTGAAGTGCAACTGCAGGCTAAAATCCAAGCGATCCGTCAAGTTTTAACAAGCTTTAGTGGTCTGGAACACCGCCTGGAATTCGTGCGGGAATTAGACAGTGTCAAATACTATGACGACTCCTTTGGGACTACCCCCCAAACCGCCATCGTGGCCATGCGGGCCTTCATTGAACCAAAAGTGATAATACTGGGCGGCCACGATAAGGGCCTGCCTTTTGACCCCTTAGTAGACGAGGTGGTAAAAAGCCGAGTCAGACAAGTAATAGCCATCGGTTATACCGGCGAAAAAATTGCTAAAATGCTAGCAGCCAAAGGCTACAAAAACGTAACTTTAGGCTTAAAAACCATGCCAGAAATTGCTAGCGCCGCTCGCGCCTCGGCCAAACCGGGCGACGTAGTGCTTCTTTCTACCGGCTGCTCCAGTTTTGGGTTGTTCAAGGATTACAAAGATCGCGGCGATCAGTTCAAGACAGCTGTGTTAGCACTCACTTTTAGCGGCCCGGATGACGTTTTCAAACAAGGCGCAGACGGTTAACGGACCGACGCCACCTTTTTCTGGCGTCACGGTTAAATCGTCACGCTTATACACTTCCGGCGACAGGTCGCCAACGGTTTTACCTTCTTCGCTAGCGACGCCGGCGTCAACCACCACTGCCCCTCGCTTAATCATGGCCGGATAGAGAATGGCCGGGCTGCCGGTGGCCGTAATAATAATATCCGCTCTTTTGGTATGTTCGGCTAAATTTTTAACGTCGCGGTCAATAACTTCAATACTATAGCCGGAGCTTTTGAGAATTTTTTCCAGTGGCGCGCCAACTAATTTCCCGCGACCGATGAGTAAAATGTGCTTGTCTGCTAGTTCGATGTTGTACCCGTGCAACAACCATAGAATAGCCATTGGTGTTGCTGGCTCAAATCTGGCGTTTTTGCCTAGGGCGTCAACGTCTTTTTCGGGCGCAACCATGTTGACTATTTCGTCAGTCTGAGAAGGATCTGACAGAGGCAGCTGGACAATGATACCATGCACCGACTTGTCATTACTTAACCTGTTAAGTAATTTTGGCACGTCCTTTTGCTCTGGGGCATGCAGCTCTACTCCAATACCAATATCAGCCCCGTATTTCTTTTTCAGTCGTACGTAGGTGTTAATAACCGGATCGTCTTTGACCTGGACAATAGCCAGCTTCGGAAAAATTTTGGATGCCTTAAGCCGGCGGACATCCTTAGCCTGCCGCTCCTTAATAAACCCAGCCAGTTCCTTGCCGTCAAGTAGTTTCATTACTTGGGTTATTTTATACTAAAAACAGCTTGTTTACGCAGGGCGTTTTGATGTATCGAACTGATCAATGCGATGGTTTGTTGCCTCAATAGCTTCACCGACACCTTGAAAACCGTCTAACGATTCTTCCCTCAATCTGGGCTCTGCTTGGCCCACGCGGCCGTCTATAAACTGCTTCAAATCTTCCAGATGACCGTCATTCATTACTTATATTTTATCACGAACTAAATTGCAAAAACAGGGGTAATTTGCTAATATTTGGAAGCTATTTTCCGGGCCCATAGCTCAGTTGGTTAGAGCATCTGCCTCTTAAGCAGAGTGTCCTGGGTTCGAGTCCCAGTGGGCCCTCCAATGCTACAATTCCAGCATGGCAAACAGCAAGGCGGATCTGCGGCAAAGGTTAAAAAAAGAGCGGCTAGAGTTAAGTGCTAGCCAGGTTAAAAGCCTTAGCCAAAATATGACCAGTCAACTTTTGGATATTGTTGATTGGACGAAGATAAGTAGCTTGCATATCTATCTGCCGATAAAACAGCAGCGTGAGGCGGACACGAACTTACTGCTGGGTGTTATCCGGCGCCGATACCCCCAAGTCAAAACCGCCGCCTGGAAACAACAAAGCGCTATTTATAAAAGCTTCTGGTTTGATGATGCCGGCTTCCAAAAAACCGTACCGGAAAATTATCAGTTTGATCTTATTATCGTGCCGCTTTTAGGCTTTGACAAAGACGGACACCGTATTGGTTATGGCGGCGGTTTTTATGACGAGTATCTAAAGACCCAGAAAAGGGCCTTAACTATCGGTTTATGTTACGAATTCGGCCGGCAAACAACTTCATTCGGCGAAGCTCATGACATACCACTTAAAATGATCATAACCGAAAATTTAACTTACCGGTTTTAATATCTTGGTCCGGTGTCCGCGATGCTGGCTCAGCAGCTTGGTGCCCCCGGAGGGATTCGAACCCCCAACAACAGTTCCGAAGACTGTCGTGATATCCATTTCACCACGGAGGCTTAACTATATTTTTAGTGACTTGTATAAACATTGCTGCCAAGTCATCACCTTCCAATATAACTCACTACCTGAGATTTCCATCCTCATACAGCCTTTGTATAGTGGATTTTTTTTAATTTTATGCGGTGTTTGCTTGTAAACAGTCTTGAATAGTTGGCCTGAGTTCAGCTGCAGAAAATCTGACCATAATTGTTCGCAATTCTCATGAGCGTAAACATCATGGATGTACAATCTGTAATTTATATCGTCAACTTCGATGTTTCCAAAGTCTTTGACCCAACGCACCATTATTTCAACCAAATAACGATCGGAGTTCATAAACCCAAATCTTTCATGTTTTTTATTACCTTCTGCTAAGTACAGGATTAAACCAGCCATAAATCGAGGATTTTTAATTAATTTTGGATATTCTTTTTTTGCCTGTGTACTAATTTTAGCAAGACGCTCTATCCTTTTCTGCTTATTTCGCAAAACGCCCTTTAGCCGTCCGGCGTGGCCTTGGGTTATCATTTTATTTTTAATCTGTGCCTCTTGCTCAGGGGTAAGAGCTACGTCTTTTAACCACCTGGAGAGCGTTGATTTTGAAACATGATCAATCGCCGTACGAATTTCCGAATAAGTCTTACCCTTTTTTCGTAAAGATACAGCCTGAGTTTTCAGAGCAAGCTTCATAAAACAAAACCCTCAATAGTTGGTACTTACTATTATACTCTGGGTTCTAAAATATACAATTACAGTGGTGAGGCCGGCAGGACTCGAACCTGCAACTTCCAGCTTCGGAGACTGGCATTTTATCCAGCGGGCTCACTACTGGGTCAGTTTTTTGGGGGGGTTCGCGGCTCATGCCAACTTTGGCCACCGTGGATGGCTGACTGCCTGGTCCGGTGCTATGATCGTTGCTGGACGTTACTATTAGCCGTGTTTTCTCCAAGGAAGCCTAAAAGACAGCAAAGGTTGTTTGTGATGCCAACGCCAGCCCATCCAGGCGCCCAAAACAAGAGCTACTGCGCCCGCGGCGGCAGCCACAATTATCGTAACGTTATTCTTTGTGGCTTTAGCGGCGGTAATGTCAAAGCTGGCATCTGGACTGCGCGTCTGTGTAGCATCGGCTAAAGTCGCAACAGCGTAAGCCTTGTGATTACCAAGCGGCAGTTTGTTTTGGCCGACGTTGATTGTCCAAGTGGCTTTTGTGGCAGTAATTTTCTTCAGAGAAACAGTAAAGGTTTGCGGGGTAGATTTAACAAACACGTCTATCTTTGTCGGCAGAGTCGTACCGGCGGCTACATTAACTTCACCGCCGATAGCTACTTCAGCGTCAGCCGAAGTTTGGCTAGTACCAGCGGCTGTCGGCGCCGGTAAGATTTGTGCATCGACAGGAATAAACTGGCCTTCCAGATCCGATGGCGGCATGGCAGCCAGAATGCCCAGCAGGGCTGGATCGGCATTAGCGGCAATCTTGGTCGGGTTAATGCACTTGTCGTACACTGTTCGGCGATCGCTATCGTTAATGGACGCCGTACCGGCTACCACTGCAGCCAGTTTATCGGCTCCGACCGCTTGTTCTATACAGCTGAGCTTAGAGCTAGCTACGGCAACCTGGGGGCTAGTCGGCGCAAAGGCCATTGTATTATTACCAGCCGAAGTCGTTGGTGAAACGCCATAGCACGATCGCATTTTACTGATATCATCAGCGCTCCAAGTTGCTACAATGCCCGGGTTTATCTGGTTAACCCTAATGCCGTGGGTTTGGGCTACCAAATCGGCACATTGGTTCTGTTTAGAGCTGGGGTCAAACGGTTGTGTAGGATCGGGCGGCGTCAGCATGGGTGGTGTGTAGCCCTTATCTTTAGCGTACTGGTTAAAGCAGCTTTCGCCCTGTTGCTGCTGCGCGGCGGTCGGCGATTGGCCGCGCTGGATGGCGGCAATAGTAGACTCACTCATGCCGGCTTTTATCACACAGGCTTTAACTTCTGGCGGCAGGGACGGAGGCGAGCCGGCTTTATCGCCAGGACCTACGCTGCTAATTGCAACGCCCGGCAGAGAACCGTCTCTGCCACCTTGACCACTAGGGTCTATGTAGCCAATTTGGTGTCCGGATGAGGCTTGGTTAAAACATTTAGACCGAATCTGATCCATTTGTTCGGCTGATGGCTGGCTGCCGTAACGATCGCCCACTATGGACTTCGCGCAGGCGACCATTGGTGAATCGGCTTGGAAAGCCGGCGGGGGAGCTATGGCAATTGAAGCATAGGCCGGTTGCTGGCTGGAACCTGATTGTGCAGAAGGCCCGCTGTTGGACTGGCCGCCAGACCCGCCACCGCTTTGGCCACTTCCAGACGAAGAGCCATAACTGACCTGCGCGCTAAAGCAGCTAGAGGCTCTGGCGATTTGGTCGGCGGTGGGCTGGAAACCACCAGAGCGGAATTTGGCATAGGCTTCGGCGCCAAGCATATTCTCCATGCAACTTCCAGAGTCACTTCGACTATAGGTCGGAGGTGGTGGAACGTATTGGCCGCTGCTTTGACCCTGATTTGAACCACTTGATTGCGACCCCGTTGACCCTGTTGATCCCTGGATTGGATCACCTGGAGCCCGACAACAAGCTTCGGATTCACCGCTACTAGTAGTCGGTGGACTGGTGGTTGGGCTGCCGGCTGCTGGCTGGGATATGCTACCCGACCCCGATGACGGATAAGAATAACTGGGAGGGTTGGTGGTGGTTGATCCGGAAGTTGGAGTGGTTGATCCGGAAGTGCCTGAAGTCGGTGATGTATAAGTTTGGGTCGGTGGCTGTGTAGTAGTTGAACTACCACCTGTTCCATCTGTCGGATAAGTGTAACTAGCCGGAGCTTGGCAGTTTGGCGGTGTGCCAGTATATGGCGCCGGGCAAGTCGAAGGATAAGACATTCCAGGCGACATATAGTCGGTTGACTCGCCAAGTATAGCCGTTAGGCCGTTTTGAGTTACGGCCGATACTATCCTGCCTGGCTTATAGTCTTTATAAGTAGAAACTGCTAACGTAGAAACTAAAATCCCCACCAAGGCCATTGGTAAGGCAACCAGTCCCATTTTTATGGCTAGTTTTGTCTTACTATAACGCTCCATACAAGTCCCTTTTTATATCGCTTATGGTTATTTATTTCTGCATAATACGCCGACTAGTTGTCTGGCGCAAGTATTTTATTCGCCCGGGTTGTCTGGAGCGTTGATGGCGCGACGGTTATGTTCGGTATGGCTTAAGGTCATCTGCAGAATTTGCAGAACGCTCTTGGCATGCTCGCGGCTCATGCCGACTTTAGCTACTATGGTAGGTTGGCGGGCTGAGCCGGTGTTTTGCATAAAATTCATGACTACGCCGTAATTGTTAACAATGACATCAACTATATCCGTAAACAGCACGTGGTCATTGGTCGAAGCGGTCAACTGGTCGCCTTTTCCGGCATCGTTGGAGACATAGGCTGCAGGAATTTTTGCCAAGTTGTAGCCCGCTATTTCCCAGACTCTAACAGCCTCGTCGTCTTTAACGCTAAAGTGGCTTAGTAAAAGCAACAGTACGTCTTCGGTTGGCCGTGATTGGCCCAACTCAAAGCTAGCTAGCTGGCGCACATCAATTTCTACGGCGCCAGACGCTTCGGCCAGACTTTCGTTGGTGCGGCTGCGCAATTCTTTAAGCTTTTGCCCAAGTGGTTTATACGGAGTGCCAGAGGCCGGTTTATCCATCTGCCTCCATTATACCACTGCGCAAGGCCGTATAATGGTTATGATGAATCCCGTTAGAGCTCCTAAGGACTGACTGCCTGTGTATAAGTTAGACATGAACACTCAAGTAAGGGTCGGTGTTTTGGTTGCATCTGTAGGAGCTCTAACGGGATGAAAGTTTTGCACAATGTTTCGTTGGCCGATCGTACTTCGCTGCACGCCGGCGGACTGGCCAAAAACTTCGTGGCAATCGAATCCGGTGACAATCTGGAAGCTATCGTGGAAAAAGCCCAAAAACCAGTTTGGGTCTTGGGCTATGGCACCAATGTATTGGTGTCTGACAAAGGACTCGACGGCACCGTAATCTCCAACTGCGCTGGCCAAATAGAGGTTTTAGGCAACAAAATTCGGGCTGATAGTGGCGCTAACTGGGACGACTTAGTGCAAAAAGCCATTGATAATAACCTGTGGGGATTGGAATTCACCAGTTACATTCCCGGCGGCGTTGGCGCCGCCATCGCCGGTAACATCGCAGCCTATGGTCATAGCGTAGAAGATTCATTCGTGCAAGCCAGTATTTTAAACATGCAGAACGGCTCAGTTAGTGTCTGGCCAAAAGATAAGCTGGGCTTTGATTACCGCAACAGTATTTTGCAAGCACCCGGTAATGAAAACCTGATAGTCTTAGAGGCCAACTTCAGCTTAAGCCCTAGTCCGCGCGACGAGCTGGCCTATCAATCTGCTCTAAAAGTCGCCGAAGAAGTCGGTCTCAAACCAGACACATTAACCAACCGGCGTAAAATAATTTTTGAAACCCGCAAAAGGGCCGGCTCAATCCTGCAAGACACATCAGTCGGACCATGGACAGCCGGTTCTTTCTTTAAGAATCCGGCGGTCGGTGATGAACAAGTCCAAAATATCATCGCTCACGAGGAAACCAATGTCACTAAAGACATGCTGCTGAGGCAAAATATCATTCATGGCGGCAATCGAGCGCGCGTGTCTGCTGCGCACGTACTGCTGGCCGCTGGCTTTCACCGCGGCCAAACATGGGGACAGGTACGGTTGCATCCAGATCACGTCTTAAAGATCGAGAATTTGGGCAAGGCCACCGCCAGCGATATTTACAGGGTCGTCCAAGAAATTATTGGCATGGTCAAGCATAAGTTGGACATTAATCTAGAGCCCGAAGTCCGCTTCCTCGGTGAATTTTAACGATCGCTGGGCAAAGGGAACTTCAGGCAAAATTCCTTTACTTCTTTACTTAACCTGTTAAGTATTTTATCATCGCGACGGTGCTTAATAGCTTGTGACATCCATTCAGCAATCTGGGTCATGTCTGCCTCTTTCAATCCGCGTGTCGTAATGGCCGGCGTACCCAAACGGATACCGCTTGGCTTATAAGGCGGCAAAGGATCGTCCGGTATTATCTGTTTATTTAACGTCAGGCCTATTTTATCTAGAACTTCCTCAGCCACCTTACCGTCTATACCAAAAGAAGCTTTAACATCTGCAACCATCATGTGGTTATCGGTACCGTTAGTAACCAGTTTAAAGCCGCGTTTCATAAGCTCGTCAGCCAATTTTTTTGAGTTTTTGAGGACCTGCCGCGCATAAACCTTAAACTCTGGTTTCATGGCTTCGCCAAAGGTGACTGCTTTGGCGGCAATAGTGTGCATATGCGGACCGCCCTGTATGCCTGGAAACACCGCCCGATCAATAAGTGTTGGCAGATTTGTCAGCTTCTTGTCTACGGGCTGAAAGGGGTTTGAGACTGTGCCATTCGAACATATCAAAGCACCCCTGGGACCGCGTAAAGTCTTATGGGTCGTGGTAGTCATCACCTGAAAGCCAGCATCTAGCGGGTTGGCTAGTGCTTTAGCGGCAATAAGGCCGGCAATGTGGGCCATATCAGCCATCAACACGGCTCCAACTTCATTGCCGATTGCGACAAACTTTTTATAATCCAGTTCACGAGGATATGACGAAAAACCGGCTATGATGATTCTGGGCTTAGTTTTCTTAGCGGTTTGCAGCATTTGATCATAATCAATTTCGCCCGTTTCAACATCTTTCATACCATAACGGACAAAATTAAAAATTTTAGCTGGCATTGTACCCGGCCGGCCGTGCGTCAGGTGTCCACCGTGGCTAAGCTCCATGCCCATAATGGTCTCCCCCGGTTCTACCCAGGCGTAATAGACTGCTTCATTGGCCGGCGCGCCAGAATGCGACTGGACGTTAGCATGGTCTGAGCCAAATAGAATCTTGGCCCGATCAATCGCCAGTTGTTCTACCTTGTCAGTATTAATTTGGCCGCCATAGTAACGCTTGCCTGGAAAGCCTTCGGAGTATTTATTGGTAAAGACGCTGCCTATGGCGTTCAGTACATCGCGGCTAACATAATTCTCACTGGGGATTAACTCCAGACCTTCGCGCTGCCGCTTCTCTTCGGCAGCAATTAAATCCTGTATTTTTTTGTCCCTCATAGTAAACTCCTAAAAATCTTTAATGTTTATCTAAACTAAGATTTTTAGGCAGCTAGATCATGGCTGCATTGTACGCGCTATAGGTAAGGGTTGTGAAGCGCTGCACTGTTTCAAATTTACAATGGAAAGGTTGATGAGGCGCGGAATCCATCGCGCATCTTCTACTTTTTTTAACGATCGTTAATTTTGGTAGCAATTGGGCTGCTTTGGAGGCCAAGTCATCTGGCTTGATTTGTATATCATGTGTGATATGATTGGAGAGTTTTATGCACCAAACCAATCAGAAAATCGGCCGTTTAATTTACCAAATCCGCCAGGAAAGAGGCATGACCCAGGCCGCTTTCGCCAAAAAACTCGGCACCAGCCAGTCGGCCGTCAACCGTATTGAACATGGTAAACAAAACCTAAGTTTAGATACCCTAGGCCGCATCAGTGATGTCTTGCACCGGCCGATTGTCAGTTTGGGCAGTGAGGGAGTCAACCTTAGAGTTGAAGGCGGCCATGAGCTAAAGGGTGAAATCACACTCAAAACCAGCAAAAATGCGGCCGTGGCTATTTTGTGCGCCAGCCTGCTCAACAAAGGCACGACTCGCTTAAAAAACGTGCCGCGGATTGAAGAAGTCAACCGCGTTATCGAGGTTCTGCTGAGCCTTGGCGTGCATATCCGCTGGTTCGAAAATGACATGGAAATCAAAGTTCCGGCCAAGCTTGACTTGGAAAATATTAACAAAGAAGCTGCCCGTAAAACCCGGATCGTCATTTTATTGGCCGGTGCCCTGATGCATGATTATTCCGCATTTAAAATCCCTTATGCCGGCGGCTGTGAAATTGGCAAACGCTCGGTACTGCCCCATATCTACGCGCTTGAGGAATTTGGCACACACATAGAAGCCCATAAAGGTAATTACCATATTAATGTACGACACCATTTGCCCAAAAGACCGGTTGTTTTGTATGAGTCAGGCGACACCACAACTGAGAATGTAATGTTGGCAGCCGCCAGGACAGACGGCGAAACCGTCATTAAAATGGCCAGTGCCAACTATATGGGACAGGACTTGGCGCTCTTTTTGCAAAAGCTGGGGGTCAAAATTGAGGGCATAGGCACTACCACCTTGCATATTCGTGGTGTAAAGAATATCCGCAAAAATATTACTTACTCGCCCAGCGAAGATCCAGTTGAGGCTATGACCTTTATCGCCGCGGCTGTAACTACCAATTCTTCGATAAAAATTAACCGTGTGCCAATTGAATTTCTGGAATTGGAGCTTTTGAAACTCGAAAAAATGGGTCTGAAGTTTGACCTGTCGGATACCTACAAAGCCGAAAACGGCTTTACCGATTTGGTGGATATTACTATTCATAAACATAACGGCAAATTAGTGGCACCGGAAGATAAAATTTATGGGCGCCCCTACCCTGGCCTCAATATTGACCATGTGCCTTACTTCGTGCCAATTGTAGCCTGTGCCCGCGGCCGTAGCTTAATCCATGACTGGGTTTACGAAGACCGGGCTCTGATGTACACCGAAATGAAAAAATTAGGAGTTGATTTGGAACTAGCCGATCCGCACCGGGTATTTATCAACGGCCCGACCAGTTGGCGGTCGGCCGACATGGTGGCGCCCAGTGGCCTACGACCAGCCGTTATACTACTAATCGGTATGCTGGCCGCGCCGGGAGTGTCAATTCTACGTAATGTTTACACCATCAATCGCGGCTATGAGGAGCTGGCCGCCCGCCTCAACGACCTGGGCGCCCAGATCAGCATTATGCACGAGTTATAATCTGGCAGCATCCTTAACGAGACTAGAACCATTCTGGGCAATGCATATTGATGTGTTGATGCTTGTATGCTATGATGAACAACAGGAAGGAGCCTTTATGCGAACAACCATTACATTAAACGACAAACTCTATAGAGCGTTAAAACTGCGTGCTGCTGAGAGCAATGAGAGCATTTCCGCTATCGTAGAAGATGCCGTGAAGTATCAAATGCTCGAGGACCTCGAAGATATTGAAGAGGCCAAGAGGCGCGAGAATGAACCTACTCACTCATTTGATGAGTTGGTAGCGCAGTTCAAAAAAGAAGGCCTGCTTTAATCGTGGTTTATAGGCTGCAGTATAAAAGTAGCGTTAAGAAAGAATTGCGCAAGCTGTCGCGCACAGACCGCATGACTATTGTTCATAAGATTAAACTGCTTAAAAAAGAGCCCAGGCCGGAAGGTTCTGCGAAGCTCAAAGGATCTCGTGACCTTTTCAGAATAAGACACGGTGATTACCGTATTATCTATCAAATTCAAAATAATGTTCTAATAATTATTATCATACGTATAGGTCACAGACGCGAAATCTATAAAAATTTATAGTAGTCCTGAGCCTGTCGTAGAATGGCACGACTCTATGCAGCCGCTAGAACCTATTTTATCTCAGATTGCTGATTGCTGCCGAGCTCAGCCCCGCCACCTGGGTCGCCTGCGGGCGACTCAGGCCCCAGCAGAAAATGTCCTGTTTTTATTCTTTTAACCTGGCCGGCCCAAATTTTAATATGGAATGGTTCTTGTTTTCTGCTGTGGTTACGCGCTTATGCCAGCGCGCAGGCGGCGGGGCTTTCGCTGCAACGCTCACTGGACAAAAAATGATGGGGGGCATTTTTTGTCCGCTCGCAAGGAAGATAGTTCTGGTACTAAAACGGACGTTAGAATCTCTATAATGTCTAACATCACCACTTAGCTCACTACTTCTTACTATTATGATAAAATCGTCTAAAACCATGTTTACCAGGATTGTGCTTGTCTAATAAGGTAATATGTGTTATAAATTAGCTGATTATGACAGAATCTAAGACAGGGTCCAGGCCCGGGTTGGAAGTAAGTCCGGATTGGCCTAGCCCTCAAGAACTACACAGGCGCATAGTGCCAGGCCAATTAGTGCCGCCCCCAACCGATGAGGGGGGGGGAGAACCTCTAGAGTTAACTATAGATGATGATTATGTTGCCCATGTCGGTGGGCATGAAATCGTGCTTGGCGGAAATGAAATATTTCTTTTAAATTCGCTTCTACTTCAGAAAGATCGGCCTCTAACCGCTGATGATATCAAAAGACTTGGTTTTGTCACCCACTCTACACCAACGCCTCAAACTGTAAATAATCGGACACTTCGTAATCATCTTGAAAGTGCCTATAAATTTTTGGCTGAACAACTCAACAGTAACGGCTCTACTCCCTTAGTTGCTACGCAGGAGGCACCTGATGGTGGGCAGCTCTATTATGTTAACCCTAATTTGAAAGTAACAGACAAACGTGAACAAAGTTCAGCTACTGGACAGACCGCCTCACATCTTCCATCAAGAGCCGCATTAGGGTTAGTTATTAATGAGAGTACTCGATTAGAGACAAGGAAACCTCCTCAGTGAGAGCTCTACGCTCGTATCGTCACTCCAGATCGTCTTCCTCCATCATCATCAACTCCAGCTGATCCTATAAATGTAGAAGTAGTTGATAATATAACTCTCCGAATAGGTGATAAAGAAGTCCGACTTGGACCACATGAGAGATATTTATTTAATGCCTTAATGTTACATCGGGATCAGGCGATTGCTGCTCGTGAGCTGAGAAGCCACGGTTTTAGACCAGGGGCAAGCGAGACATCAGCAAATGCATCTTTCTACAAAACTACACAAGACCTTATGGCTCGTCTTAACGAAGCTGCAGGGACAGAAGTTGTAACTAAGCTGGGCCAAAAAAGAGCTAGTCGATATGCAGTTAATCCCAATCTCGCGCTGAGTGATCTTCGCACAGAAGAAGATTTAGCGCGCGAAGTTATCGATCCAAGATATAGAGGTGGAGGCAAGATTAACCCAGATTTTACAAGGAGCTCGGAGCGGATAAGTGCAGGAAATCTCTATGCTCGACTCATAGACCTAGATCGAATACCAGAGGTCCCCTTGCGAGAAGGACTCACGCCAGTAGAAATAGCGATTGTAGACAATACGACACTGCGTATCGGAGATGAGAATGTAAGACTCGGCGCTCACGAAAGGTATTTATTTAATGCTTTAATGCTGCTGCGAGACAAGCAAAATGCTGCCCGTAATCTACGGGTCTTTGGTTTTCACCCAGAAGCTGAATACGCAACAGCCACTGTAGTTTTCTCTAAAACAGCTAATAGCCTCTTAGAACAATTAAATAATGCAGCTGGCATAGAAATTATTAGAAGACTAGGTCAAAGAAGAAGCACGTGCTACGTTGTCAATCCACGTCTACTATTAACGGATCTCAGAACGGATGAAGATCGTGCTGCGGAAATTTTTGATCTTCCTTCTAGTGGTAGGCGAGCGAGCGGTTCGAGAAGCGAAGGTGAATTTCATGAATTAACGTCAGAGGGCGATCTTTACGAGCGAATTATTGATGCAGAGCGAATCCCTACACTAGACATAAGAGATGGCACGCCTATAGAACTTCTAGTTGATGACAACAACACCTTAAGGTTTGGCGGTGAGACAATCCAGCTAGGAGCTCATGCAAGGTACATATTCAACGCCCTAATGCTACTTAGAGAAGCGCCTGCTTCTGGTGGCGAACTGCGACAATTCGGTTTCTTCCCAGGGGCAAAACAAGGTACGGCTCTGATGGCATTCTCCAAGGAAATGACAAGCTTAATCGAGCAATTAAACGAAGCCGTCGGTGTTGAGATTTTTAAGAAGGTTGGTGAGCGAAGAAATATGCGTTATGCCGTTAATCCCAATCTCGTATTAATCGATAACCGGACTGATGAAGATAAAGCGAGACAAGTAACCGATCAGCCTAAGAGACGTGGAAGACGTCCAAGCCATGAAAGATTTGCAGCTCAAGGTAAGTCAACTTACAAGGGTCCTGCTTTCGAAGGTAGCGAGGAAGAAGTTGAACGTTATGATGATACCGACAGACGAACCCTTTTAATAACCGAACTGGCCCAACGGTATAGCAACCATCCATTAGTGCTAGAAGCCATTGGTAAATTAAATAATGGTGCTCCAATTACTGTAGGGCTAGATCAGCCGTACTTTAGATATCTTGCCGAGATTAGTCAGTATGATTTGCTCGATGCCGCTGACGAGGTCAGGCTTTTTAAGATCTTAGAAAAAGGGATCAATGCTTATAAGGATCAAGGTATTACTCCAAAGAATGAGCACGCTTTAATTGATTCAGTAATAGCGCGCCAAATAGTTTATGTCTCCAATCTTCGTCTGGTAATCGATCATGCTAAGCAGTGGGGATTTTACAGTCGTCGTGGCATGGGTCTATTAGATTTTGTACAAGAGGGAAATATTGGCTTAGCGGACGCTATAGATAGATTCGACTATAGACTAGGATTTAAATTCTCAACATATGCTACTTGGTGGATAAGACAGGGTATACAAAGAAGCGACGCAGACAAGTCGCGTTTGATACGAATCCCAGTTCATATGCATGATAAGCTTATACAATTTTCGAGGACAGTTAGAGAGTTAACAAGCGAATTAGATCGCGATCCAAACCCTTGGGAAATTGCTTATAAGTTTGGCGAACCAGTGTCAGAAGTATTGAAATTGCAACATTACACACAGTTAGAACCTGCGTCGCTAAATGCTTTGTTAGAAGATGCTGATAAAAGGCGATCCGGTGGTGGGATCTCGAACACAGAAGGCATCGATCAAATAGCTGATCCTGCCAATCCTATGGAAGAAGCAGAGCAAGAAGCTGATGATGCTGCTTTTATAGAACATATTTTCTCTTCTGAACGATTAACATTGAAAGAGAAATATGTTTTAAGTTTTAGACTTGGCTTTGAAGTAGAGTCGCTTAAGGACACAGTGCTCGATTTTGGTGATGGCACCGTTCTCCCCTACGAGGACATCCTTGAGCAAATGTCTGATACGGAAGCTAAAGGGTACACTCTGGAAGAAGGTGGCCAGCTTTTTGGTGTAACGAGAGAACGCATTCGCCAGATCGAGAAAAAGGCTCTAGAAAAGGTACGTACCAGATATCAGCGCGAGCAAAGAAATGCCTAAAAATACCACCCCTAATATCTATGATATAGACTTTGCAGTTTTAGACGAAAGGAAATATCAAAGGGTTACTGCTAAAACTACTCCTCGGCCTAGTGAAAGTACCCAGAACGGCCCTGACCCTTCTGAGTATTTAGGCAGCGAAGCGACAGCTATCGAAGCCGTTGAAGAAGCTCAAGATGGTCTAGTTACAAGTGAACCAATAGGGGAAGTAGCCCTTGCTAGTGAAATAGGAGAAGACCCAACCATTTTAAATGTTAGTAAACCCCATGAGATTACGGTTGATATCCCTAGACCAGTCGAGGCATCTCCGGTGTATGAGCCTCCTTATGTACCTCCAGAAATAATGGATCTCGCTGCCGCTAGTCTTGACGCAGTCCTAGAAGGTCCTGTTAAGAGTGTAATCCCGGCTGCCCTACTAGTAGATAAGGCGTTTGGCCAGAAAATACCACTAAAACAATTTCGACAATTTAAAAATGCTCTCATGCAAGATTCGCGACTTGTGTATTTAGGTTCAGGAGATTTTAAAATTGTCGGGGCAGAAGATGCAGTAGTTTACTGGCCGGGCGAAACTCCGGATGTAGATATGAGTCGTGTTGAAGAATTATCAGCTGAAGTCCTACAAGCAATGGAAGTAGCTACCCGCTATCCTGACTATAAATTTTCTCGGCTGGCGGTGCTTGGAATTGCGAAGTCTATGGGAGAGTATCTAACTAAAGATGAAGAAAATGAATTGTTTGCCACGCTAATCAATAATCCAAGTGTGACAGTCCATGAGAATGGTAGTCTCCAAGTTTATAAGGATTTTCCAGTTAAAACAGATCTCTCTGAGGACGGCCTGCGAATGGTTTCGCTTGATTTCGCTAGAGAACCTAAAGTCAGGGAAAAACCGATGACAGATAAACAAGTTGGTAGAACAATGAAAGATATTAACCGCTCGGTGGCAGTCCGTAAAGCAGCCGATTTAGCAAAACGAAGAGCAAACCCCCGAAGACGCGGCAAAAGGAATAAGAAAAACAAACTTCAAGGAAGAACCCATAATAAAGTCCACAGAGCACTGAAATTAGCTGCTCAAATGATTGAGGCTACCTCTTCACCTTCAGTAATTCCTAACATTACTGAAGTTCACGAGCCTGATGCTGTAGATAGTATAGAAGTGGATAGCCTATTTGATACCTCGAAAGAAGTTCCTCAAACAGTGGTGACGCCAGGAACTTCCCCAGAAAAAGCTCAAATATCTGAACTAGCAAAAGTGTCAGATTATGAGGCCTTTGCCAAAAGGCATTTTGGTGAATTCCCTGATATGAATTTATTAATTACCGCCTTTACTCATCGCTCATATTTAAACGAAAATAGACAATCAGCACTAGAGCACAATGAACGCCTAGAATTTCTGGGAGATTCAATCCTCAACGCAGCCGTGGCTGAACATCTGTATAGGAACTACACTGATGCTGAAGGAATGCTCACCCAATGGCGGACCGCGCTAACCCGTAATTCGACAGTTAGTACGGTAGCTGAACGCGAAGGGTTCGAACCGCTTCTAAGGCTAAGTAAGGGGTTCAGAAGACACTATATTGGCTATATTTCCTCAAGAAAGCAGATCTTAGCTAACTGTTATGAAGCAGTTCTGGGCGCTGTTTATCTTACTCAGGGTAATGAAGCAGTGAAGCAATTCGTCGAGACCACTCTTTTACCAACTTTAGATACGGTCATGAAGGATGGTACTTGGAAAGATCCAAAAAGCCGCCTGCAAGCATTACTACAAGGAAACGGTGACGCTTTGCCTGAATATAGAGTTATTCATCGCGAAGGCCCAGACCATAATAAAGTTGTAGTCGTCGGAGTTTATGTCAAAGATAAGTTAGTCGCCGAAGGTGCTGGTAATGGCAGCAAGGAAGCCCAAGTAGCAGCCGCTATAAATGCCCTTGATGTTCTTTTAGCTAGTTATAAGGAAGAGCTCTCGGATCCGCAGACTGCTGAGGCAAATTAAATAGTAAGCCTGCAAAACAGATTAAGATTTGACCCTTCTAATTATGAACAGAGAGCAGATGAGATTGAGAGATTATTTGATAACAACTATGACCTTCCGGGAAATTAACTCAGAACTATCTTCCTTGCGAGCGGACAAAAATGCCCCCCATCATTTTTTGTCCAGCGAGCGTTGCAGCGAAGCCCCGCCGCCTGCGCGCGGTTAGCGCGTAACCACAGCAGAAAACAGAAACAATTCCTTATTAAAATTTGGGCCGGCCAGATTAAAAGAATAAAAACAGGACATTTTCTGCTGGGGTTGGCTGCCGTCAGGCAGCCAGGCGGCGGGGCTGGGCTCGTGCAGCTCTCGTTAATCAGCAGTTTGCTATAAAATAGGTTCTAGCGGCTTCGTAGAGGCGTACCAGAATCTGACTTTCTTCGATTTTACCGATTTTTGTACGGGCGGCGCATAGCGCCGCCCGTGAGCAAATCTCAAATAATAATCGAAGTCTAATTCTGGTACCCCGGGCAGGATTCGAACCTGCGGCCTTGAGCTTAGAAGTCTCCTGCTCTATCCACTGAGCTACCGGGGCTGGTTTGCGGTTGTTTCAATTTTATAAAAACCCGCTTTAGCAGTTTTTGCAAAATTGGTAAGCGTAAAGGCGTGTGTAGGCTGAAAGTTCCTTGTTTCTGACAAAGAACGGAAGCCGGAGTCACGACTTAAGCTGGTGCGGGTGGGGAGAGTCGAACTCCCGTAATTTGTTTGGAAAACAAATGTAATAGCCGTTATACCACACCCGCTCGTCGAGGCCTACGCCATTGGCTCGTCCGCCGCGGCGGAGCTTCGCCGCATGGCTATGTCTCTCCTCTCAATTTTGCAAAGCTCTGTCTTGCACGATTTTGCAAAATTGTTAAAAGTATCTCAACTATAGCAGATTTACCCCTGTTTTTCCACCTATAAATTTGTTATAATCTGGCAGTTACGGCGAATGTAGCTCAGTCGGTTAGAGCGTCGGGTTGTGGCAAAATCCACAATCGACTCACTTGCCCCTGTCGTTTCTAACTGATAAACTGTCATTATGCCCCGTTTCAATTGCAAGGTCTGTGGACGAGAAAAGTACATCAAGCCTAGTCATGTAAAGGAAAATGCTGGTAAATACTGTTCGCAAAAATGTAATGCAGCGTCCCAAAAAAACGGGCGCATGTTTGCTTGTTATATTTGCGGTAAAGAAACTTACAAAAGTCTTAGGGATCAGACACGCTCAAAAAGCGGTAAGTTTTTTTGCGGGAAGTCTTGTCAGACTATTTGGAGAAACTCTGTGTATGTAGGTGAAGGCCATACCAACTGGAAAGGCGGTATGGCTTCTTACCGAGATATACTGCGTCGGGCCAAAGCAGTTCCCATTTGCAAAAGGTGTAAAATTGAAGACCCAAGAACATTGACAGCCCATCATAAGGACAGAAATCGTCAGAATAATTCAATTTCTAACTTGATTTGGCTATGTCATAACTGTCATTATTTAGTACATCACTACAAGAGTGAAACCAAAGATTTTTTGGTGCCTGTAGCTTAGTGGTTAAAGCGCCGCTTTGTGGAGGCGGATACGAGAGTTCAATTCTCTTCAGGCACCCCAATTTGAGTATGCGAAGCTTAAATCCATTTAGGTGGCAAGTTGCAGCGCGGCAATAACGGCGACAGGCACAACAACATTGTCAAGACCAAGGACGGCCAGGTTTTCTAATGCTGCCAGGATAGGTGGCAGGACAAGCAGCAAAAGCGCGTAATTAGTAAACGAGATAAGATCGTGGGCAAACAAAATGCCGACCCCCAAAATATAAAGCGACGCCAACCAAAAAGCCATCGTGCCCAGTACGGTTTTAACTTGGTGAAAGACCTTATAGGCTAGTTTCTTACCATAGGCAGTACCGATTACTGCAGCCATACCATCAGCTACGGCCATATGTAAAATAGCGATTGCAAAAAAGATCTTTTCCCGGGTCAGCGCGGCAGCGATGATGACTGCCACGGGAAATAGTACACCGCCGTATGTAGGACGTTTGATATCCCCGCTAATATGTATGGATCTGGTCCGATGGTTTATCAGTACGACAGCCAGCATCGCCAGGCTAATGAGCTGAATCGCCCGCCAACTTATTAGCCAGGGCCAAAAAGCGATAAAAGCACCAGAAGGTATATGTACGAACTTACGCAAGTATTCGCCGTGCAGGATTTTACGTTTGTGAAGAATTTCTGCAACAACAAGAATGGCAAAAATCCCAGCCAAGCAAATAATAACCGCAAGCATTATCACAATTGTAACCCACTCTGTTAAAATCAGCCTGGTCTGATTAACAATTTTGCAAGGTCGTGCGTAGCAGACTCTTGTAAAATTGAGAGGAGAGGCATAGCGTTAGGTCGAAGCTCCGCCGCGGCGGACGAGCCAATGGCGCAGGCTTCGACGACGGAGCGTGGCGCAGCTTGGTAGCGCGCATCGTTCGGGACGATGAGGTCGCCGGTTCAAATCCGGCCGCTCCGACCAAGCTTTACGGTTGAGTTAGGAGCTGCTATAAACCAAACATGTCAGTTGTTGATTTTTTTGAATCATTTATCGAAGCTTTCCGTAAGACTAGGGTGGTTGTAAGGCTTAGCTTTAAGTCTCTGCGCCAAGACCCTCAAATTTT